>JAIOPQ010000088.1 GCA_021413825.1 Spirochaetia bacterium
AAGCCACAAGAAGGCGTAATTGAGGCAGTAGGCCCGGGTAGAACTGAAGACGGGAAAACCATTGCTCTCGAAGTAAAAGTAGGAGATCGCGTTCTCTACGGAAAATACTCCGGGACAGAAATCAAAAAAGACGGCAAAGAAATGCTGATCGTCCGCGAGAGCGACATTCTCGCAGTACTGGGCTGAGGAGGAAACCATGGCCAAACAACTAGACTTTCACGAAGACGCACGCCGCAAACTTCAATCGGGCGTGAACAAACTTGCCAACGCAGTCCGTGTAACCCTCGGACCACGTGGACGTAACGTCGTAATCGACAAAAAATTTGGAGCACCAACTGTTACTAAAGATGGTGTGACTGTTGCAAAAGAAATCGAACTCGAAGATCACTTTGAGAACATGGGCGCGCAAATGGCCAAAGAAGTGGCCACTAAAACCAACGATGTAGCCGGTGACGGAACAACTACAGCGACAGTTCTTGCGCAATCCATCGTTAACGAAGGACTCAAGAATGTAACTGCGGGTGCTAACCCTATGCATCTGAAACGCGGAATGGACAAAGCAGTCGAAGCCGTTGTTGAAGAAATCAAAAAGCGTGCACGCAAAATCGGAACAAACAAAGACGAAATTGCGGCTGTTGCTAGTATCTCTGCTAACAACGACGCAGAAATCGGCAAACTGATTGCAGACGCTATGGCAAAAGTTGGAAACGATGGCGTGATCACTGTTGAAGAAGCGAAAGGCATCGACACTACTATGGAAGTAGTAGAAGGTATGCAATTCGATCGTGGCTACCAGTCACCATACTTTGTAACTGATCCAGAAGGCATGACAGCTGTTATGGAAAAACCATACATCCTGATTCATGAGAAGAAAATCGCAAACATGCGCGAACTTCTTCCAGTTCTGGAAAAAGTTGCTCAGTCCGGCCGCTCAATTCTGATTATCTCAGAAGAAGTGGAAGGCGAAGCTCTCGCAACTCTCGTTGTAAACAACCTTCGTAAAACGATTCGCGTTTGCGCAGTTAAAGCTCCTGGCTTTGGCGATCGCAGAAAAGCGATGCTTGAAGACATTGCAATTCTGACTGGTGGAAGTGTAATTTCTGAAGATCTCGGATTGAAACTCGAGAACGCAGACCTTACTCAACTGGGCCAGGCCAACAAGATCGTAATCGACAAAGAAAACACTACGATCATCGAAGGCGCAGGCAAAGATGCCGACATCAAAGGTCGCATCGCACAACTGAAACGTCAGATTGAAGAAACTACAAGTGACTACGATCGTGAAAAACTGCAAGAACGTCTGGCTAAACTGTCCGGCGGTGTTGCTGTAGTTAACGTTGGTGCTGCAACTGAAGTAGAAATGAAAGAGAAGAAAGCTCGCGTTGAAGATGCACTTTCTGCAACTCGTTCTGCTGTAGAAGAAGGTATTGTTGCTGGTGGTGGATTGACTCTGCTTCGCACTCGCGAAGTGATCCGTGCTCTGACGCTCACAGGCGATGAGAAAACTGGATCAGAGATCATCTACCGTGCGCTCGAAGAACCTCTCCGTCAAATTGCAAACAATTCAGGTCAAGAAGGATCTGTGATCGTTCAAAAAGCGATGGCAGAAAAAGAAAACATTGGCTACAACGCAGCGACTCTCGTATGGGAAGACCTCGTTAAAGCTGGTATTCTTGACCCGGCTAAAGTTGTTCGCAGCTCACTCCAAAATGCAGCGTCAATCGGCGGCATGATCCTCACTACTGAAGTAGCGATCACAGATCAGCCAGAGAAAGACAAGCCAGGCATGCCAGGTGGAATGGGCGGCATGGGTGGAATGGGCGGTATGGGCGGTATGGACATGTGATCCAGCCCCCACACGCGGGTTAGTTCAAGAAGCCCGCAGCAGCATGATCCCGCCGCAAGGTCCGTCCATGGACCGAGCGGCGGGAAGCGTCCATCCGTGGACGCTGGTCATGCTCGCTGCGGGCTTCTTCTTTTACCATGCCGCGTTGTGGGGGGAAGACTGGATCACCGGGGTGTTCGGAATTGTGATCTCCGCAGTCATCTTTCTTCTACAACCGCGCCGCGTTTCTATGATAGAATTTCGCAGAGCGAAATTCTTCTGATCTGAACGCACCTGAAATCTCCATCAAGACCAGGCCCCCCACCCATAAGATTCGAGCTTCATTTGTGATCGTCGCAAGTGAATGCGAAGAAGCGCCGACTGCGCGACGACTTCCATCCGTGGAAGTTGAAGCAGTGTGGGGAGGGGCTTCTTCTTTTACCTGGCCGCGTTGTGGGGGAAGACTGGATCACTGGGTTCGAAAACTGTAATATATCGGGCTCCTGCTCTCTCAAACTGCGCCGCTCTCCTATGACAGAATTTCGCAAAGCGAAATTCCTCCCATTTGAACGCACCTGAAATCTCCCTCAAGACCAGGCCCCCCACCCATAAGATTCAAGCTTTCATTTGTGATTTGTCGCAAGTGATGCCTGGTGAATGAACCGAGCGACACGGATGTCGCTCCTCCGACGCTCGGTCCATGGAGGGCCGCGCGGCGGAGTTCATCACCAGGCATCACTTGCGAGACTCCAAATCGAAAGCGCAGAAAATTATTAAGGAATCCACATCAACTGCAATCTGCCATTGCCCGCAGACGGCTGTATCCAGCCACAACCCCCGTTGCCGGTGAGATCCACGACCGTATTCGCAGACGAGCCAGTGGCCGTGCAATTGTAAGGACCAGCGCCATTCTGAGCGAACTGCGCCGGATCTGCTGTGAATGAGAATCCCGCAAGATCGATATTCCCGGTGCCGTTTTCAGCACCGCAGCCTGCTGCCTGCGCATACGCGGCTGCATGGTATGGATTTGAGCAGGGCGGTGTTGTGCAGCTTTCCGTTGAGAACGTGGCATCAGAACCATCGATCTCGAGCGTGGCCGGATAGAAGCGTGCGCGGCTATAGGACTTCCTCCATCCGCCAGCAGGCGGGGAAGCCGCATATGTGTAATTTGAATTCGGAAATCCAGTGCTGGGGCTTTTTGTGAAAGTCAGGTACTCCGCGGGGCTCGATGTCATACTGAAGCAGAAAACAGTAACAGTTCCGCCGGAGAGCGTGAGCAGGTAATCGCCATCGGTCAGGGCGCCCGCTTGATTCCATTCAGCGCAAGAAGCATGTGGTGCGGCGCTTTGCAAAATAGAAACACCAAGGAGCGATATCTCGGGCACAGAGTTGGACGTCCCAGGGAAGCACCCGGAAAGAAAAATCGCAATCAGTGGTCCAAAGATCCTCACCCGGCTCACACGTTTTAGTGCATCCGGGACCCTTGAGATCAAGACTTTTTATTAATTGACTCATTCATAATAGGAAGCGATGGCAATTCCCAAAGGGCCAGTTCCAACTGAGTAAGGCGATCCACTGACTGGCGTTAAAGCCCCGGAGGTTGGATCAATTTTAAATACGCTCATGGTATTGCCTGCGCCTCCGTTGTTATTAGGCACAAACGCAAAAAGGCCGCCGCGGTCGATGGCGACGGGTCCTGGGCCGGCACCTGCAGTGAAAGGCGATCCAGCAATGGCGCTTAACGCTCCCGTGGAAGGGTTGATCGCGAACACATCGATCGTCGAGCTCGCTGTATTCGCCACGTACATAAATCTCCCAGAAGCATGGATGGCCGGCTGCTGCACGCTATCCCCTGTCGTCGCAAATGGATGACCTGGAATCGCAGTCAGAACTCCTGTGGAAGAATCGATTGCATAGCCCGCTACGGCGTTGTTTCCGTTTTGTGTTAGTGCAACATAGAGAAAGCGACCATCCGGCGTTACAACGGGCGCGGGAGGAATCGGTGTTGTGGCCGGAATACCGATCCCCTGCGGTCCTGGTGACACAGAGTCTTGATCAACGAATCCAAGACCGCCAGAAATTTGATCGATCAGGAAAGAATAGAGCAGTGCCCCATTGACTCCGCCTGCAGTGTTTTGCAGGAAAAGGAGTTTACCGGAAGGTTCGATGGCTGGCAGCGAGGACACGGCATTATAGCCCACGGTCGTTGCCGCTGTAAGTGCGCCCGTGGATGAGTCCATTTTGTAAGGATAGGCGGCATTGGTCCCAAAGAAATCGCCGACAAACACAAAGCGATTTAACGCATCCACAATCGGATACGATGGCTGGGTTCCTCCGCTCACGCTGCCAATTTGATTCAGACTGCCATCGGTCCCAATGGCAAATTCTTTCAAGAATCCACCGGCGGTGTTCTCCGAAACAAACATGAATCTTGAGTTTGCATCAATAGCCACAGGGAACGGTTGATTGAGCCCGGTTGGTAATCCAGTGAGGGGGCTAACCGACTGCGAATTACGATCAATTGAGAAGCCGTACAGGCTGCCCCCGGTATAGCTTGAATTGTACACGTACCGCCCCGTAGGATCAACAACCGGTTGCGAAACGTCTGCACCACTGGCCGGACCAATCCCAAACGGAGAGCCTGATACCTGAGAGAGAAGTCCAGTTACGGGATCGATGGAAAACGCGGAGAGGGACGCCACTTGCCGATTAGAAACAAACACGAAGCGCGGAATAAGATTTTTAAGGTTAGGCGCAAACAGAAGTGCGAGTTCCGGGTTTGAGTTGGTCTGACTATTAAAGCAGGACGAACCCGCTGAGACTGATGCCAGGAGCAAAACCAGTGTTACCTGAAACCGCTTGAACCGAGGCATATAAACTCGACAACACAAGCATAAGAGAATGCGTGCAATCAAAAATCATTCAGGCGAACGCCCTCGAAGTTCTGAAGCTAGGAGCTCGGGTGGCGCGGCAGCGTGCAGTAGAATGTCGATCCGTGGCCATGTCCAGGTGACTCAACCCAGGTACGGCCTCCGTACATCTCAACAACACGACGGACTATAGCCAGACCAATTCCCGTCCCTTCTGTTGCTGGATCCAGTTTGTTAAAAAGCCCGAATACCACATCATGATATTGTGGCTCGATTCCTGCGCCGTTGTCGCGAACAAAAAATACTAGCGTATCGGCGCGATTCTCTGTTCCAATCTCGATCCGTGCGCCAGGCTTTCCGCTGGTGTACTTTATTGCATTCTCTAGCAGATTCTGTACAACCTCAATTAGCCTGCGTCGGTCCATAAACGTGGGCGGCATTCCCGGCTGAACATTAATCTGAATCGCTTTGTCCAGAAGCATTCCTTCAAGGGATCGCATAACGTCCGTTACGACCTGGTTTAAATCTACGTGCATGGCAGTGCGCAGGACACCGGCCCGTGATAGGTCAAGAAGATCGTCGAGCAAGGCACGCATTACGTCAGATGCATTTTCAATCCGTTTGAGGTCGGAATCAAAATCTGACAGATCACCGTCCTTCAGGCTTTGCAGCAAAGAACCGGCATAAGCTTTGATTGTCACGAGGGGGCCTTTCAAATCGTGGGACACCGTATAAGTAAATCGTTCCAGTTCCGTGTTTTTGCGGCGCAATTGCTGCAGGGTTTCGCTCAATTCTATCGTCCGTGCCGCTACGCGACGCCTTAATGTCCAATTCCAGAACAGCAAAATTATCCCGGCCAGGACCAGCGTAATTGCGCCTACGCTTGCGTAAAAAAGAATGCGCCTGTCAAACATCTGCGGGAGCGGACTACCTAACCAGCGCTCGTCGATCTCATGCATTTCTGCTTCTGATATTTTTCTGAAACCTTGTTCAACAAACTCGCGCAGGTTACTATTGCCTTTCTTTACTGCCCAGTGCAGACGCGAAGAATACAAGGGCTTGGTCTGGCGAAATTCCTCGTCAAGTTGAAGCCTGGATAGAAAATATTGTGCCGGCTTAGTATCAGAACAAAATAGCCGAATCTCCCCCGAGGACGCTGCCTGGACTAGATCAAGCATTGTAGCGTACGTTCGCTGGCTAAATACGCCGCGCTCGTTTAGCCAGACAGCGCAGGCACTGGCTTTCTTTACTCCGATTGTAAATCCGCGCATACTGTTCAGGTCATGGATTCCGGAAATGGTTTTATGGAAATAGACTCTGGCGTCGACCGGAGCAAATCCCTCCGAATATTCGTAGAGCTGCCTCCGCGGCTCCAAAAACGTCAACGGGTCGATTACATCTGCTTTGCCGCTTAACGTTTGTTCCTGGGCCTCCGCCCAATCCGTTCCGCGAATTTCAACGACTACCCCGGTCCTTCTCGACCACAGAGCCCATTTATCTACGATCAAGCCCACCAATTTACCATCGCTATCATGAAACAAAAAGGGTGGATAGTTTTCGTCGCTGATGACGGAGATCTTCTGGGGGGTAGCCTGAAGGGCACTCATGAAAAGTAAAAAGAAATTCGCAGCAGCAAAAAAGGATGCGCGCTTGCAATGACTTCCGGTTGCTATAAACCTTCGCACGGACCAGACAGGATCACCCGGGTACGGGTCGACAACTCGATTTCAGAATCTTCGAGACTTCTGGCAAGCCTTAAGGCTCAACACAACTACATGAAAATCAATACGAATTTCAATTAATTGCTTGCTTCAAATCGTTGCTACCGCTATGAACTCGCTATGCGCAACCCATGCATTGTCTTTCTCCTTTCCGTTACACTCATTACCTGCCAGAAGATTCAAGGCCTGACGGAAAGCCACTGGGGTTATGAAAAGCCTGATGCCTGGGAAGGAATCTGTAATGCCGGCAGACTCCAGTCGCCTATCGACATTCAACGCACAACCAGAGCCTCTATTGATGAATTGAAGTTTGATTATAGTGAACTCCCATTAAAAGTTAGCAACAACGGCCATACAGTTCAGGTCGATGCAGCCGGAACCGGTGGCATGAGTATTGGCGAGACACGTTTTAATCTAATCCAATACCATTTTCATATCCGCAGCGAACATGCAATCAAGGGCGCTACTTCTGATATGGAAGTTCATTTTGTGCACAAAGATGCCTCCGGCAACATTGCAGTTGTAGGTGTTCTCTTAAAGAAAGGTGAGATGAATCCACTGTTCAAAACAATCTTAGACATGGCTCCAAAGGAAAAAGGTGAAAAAGGTGGTGGAGCCATGGGAAACCCAGGCGAATTTATGCCGTTGAACAAGGGCTATTACACGTATGTGGGTTCGCTAACTACGCCGGATTGTCGTGAGGGCCTTAAATGGATCGTAATGAAACAGCCAGTCGAGATATCAGATTCTCAAATCAAGGCGTTTAGAGATCTATTCAAGAGCAATGCGCGGCCAGTGCAGGCGTTGAACAATCGCATAGTACTCGAAAGCGAATAGCCAGCATACCAGCAGTTCTGTTTCAAGAATCCTGCCTGTCGTTCTTGGACGCTTTTCAGGTCGCCCCGGATTGCAGGCGCTGAATCAAATCAGCAGGAGGAACGGTGGGCCGGCCGCGTGTGTCGAGCGTTACGAGCGTGTTATCTCCTGTTGCAATAGTCGCGGATTCTCTCCGGATTATTTGACTGAAGCGCATGCGGACTTTTTCAACGGTGAGTTCAGATTCAATTAGAAGGGTTTCGTCAATAAAAGAAGGAAGCCGGAATTTTACGTGACTCTCTGCCAGAACAAACGTAATTCCGCTCTGAAACATAGCGCGCAGATCAAATCCAAGCTGCTTAAAAAAATCAATGCGGCCCAGTTCAAAGTAGTTCATATACACAGCATTGTTCACATGGCCAAGCGAATCGATCTCATAACTGCGAACCTGTAGCGAGAAAATTTTTCTCATTCTTTCACCTTTGTATCGATCAAAATTGTGATAGGCCCATCGTTAACAAGGCTGACCTGCATATCAGCGCCAAATTTTCCGATTTCAACGGCACAGCCAGAGACGGTTCGGAGTTGTGAAATAAAACTTTCGTACAATGGGACTGCAATGTCAGGCCTGGCAGCGCGCGAGTAAGATGGGCGATTCCCTTTTCGAGTGGATGCAAATAAGGTGAACTGACTGACTATGAGGAAACTCCCGTCAACGTCGCGAATCGACAAATTTGGGATTCGATTTGCATCGTCAAATAGGCGCATGGAGCTCAGCTTTGCTGTGAGCCATTCTACATCCTCCGGCGTATCAGAATCTTCTACAGCAAGAAAAACAAGAAGACCCTTACCTATAGAGCCAATTGGTTCACCGGAAACGTGGACGGTTGCGCTGAGCGCTCGCTGAATTACGGCGCGCATCAGGAGAATGCGAATATCAATGCCAGTTGGCTTTTAAATAGCCCAGGTATTCGTGGACTGGAGCAACGGGCCCGCCGGAAATTCTCAGCGTAGCTGAATCCGAAGCAGCATCGATTTGATACCGATAGGCGGCACTGCCTGCCTGCATGGCAATCACCTGGGGTGCAAACTTGCTTCCCTGAAGGGTTACCATATCGAATTGCGACGACTTAAAGCGCCGGCCCAATATTTCCAGGTCTTCCTTGAGCCTGTTTACATCCCCACCAGTGTAGCGAATCTCCCCACCGGTAGGAGTAAGGACAAATTCGCGCTGATGAGAGAGTTTTGTCTTAAGAAGGTCTACGAGATGCAGGCGCGGCAGAAGCACATACAACCCAATCGCAATCACAAGGGTGATTGTAGTTGCTACCATTGCAATGTTTACTTCGCGGAGAGGATTTGCTTCTGCCTTCATCTGATTCAAGAAAATCGATCGGCCTTGCCTGTGTCAGTCCTTTTTCTCCTCGCAGATTCGTCGTAGATGATTCATGCCCGACTCTGCTGCCCGGCGTCGCTCTGAATCGACGGAGAAGTCAAATACAAAGGCCTCACAGGCACCCGTGGCATGAAATTTCAATAGCGACCTCAAATAGGCCATGCGCTTGCGTAACTGAGCCTCTGCAAAGGCAGGATCACGCTTAAAACGCTTTAGTCCTGCATTGTCCACCGGTAGAACCAACATCAAAAGGAGCTCTGCAAGCTCACCGGCCCGCTGCCCCTCGGAAAGCCCCTGTACGCTGAACACAGCAGCGCTCAGATCCATTGCAGAGCGGCCCGGGGAACCGTAAATCTTCCATAGAAGAGCGCCATCATCGCGGAGGCGGCCATCGGACTCGCTCGTAAGTGAATCCTGAAAGAATACACCGTTGGTCAAAATGAGATCATACCGGACCTGATTACGGAAAAATGCCTCCCAGCGACTGG
The DNA here is from genome assembly GCA_021413825.1 of Spirochaetia bacterium. Lineage (GTDB taxonomy): Bacteria > Spirochaetota > Leptospiria > Leptospirales > Leptonemataceae > JAEUSB01. The sequence goes on from JAIOPQ010000088.1 coordinate 9,117, forward strand.
ACTTACAAAGGTTCTTTCCTGATAGTACGGGTTGTCCCACATTATTCTTAATCGATTGCAGTCTTGAAATCTGTTCAAGCAAGACCGGAGCACGCGCCGCCGCGCCTGCTCTGGATAGAATCCCCAGATTTTCATCATGGGCATACGGTCCTGGTTCGAGGCTGAGCAACGGAACATCATCCTTTACACCTGGAGCTTGCTTCTTCTCGCGTATAAGCGTCGAAAGCATGTACTCTGCATCCTGGGGTTGGTCGAGAATGAAACGCAATTCAATCTCTGGAACCGATTTGCGTACGATTTTTGCAGCAGCGGCAAGTAACGGTTCCGACTCCTTGCGTGTAAGTGCCGGCAAATCTGCGTCCTGATAGATTCCAGCGTTAATCGTCCATACGATTTGGCCATTTTCCTCCGATAAACCGCGCCCAGGAAGCGAAGCATGAATGCGACGGATATAGAAATCAGAGATATCGGCAGGCGAGCACGCGTACAGAGTAAGCAATAACAATGAGAATGCGGCTTTCACACTACAGGAAGGTCTTCGCTTGAATGCGAGACAAGCAAAAATCAGACTAGGCGCGGGTGCGGTATTCGTTGATTAACGGGATCAGTCTTTGAAAACTCTGCATGAGGCAGTTTTTGCAGAGATTATTTTGATACAGCTTGGAATTTGCAGAACCACACGAGGAACATTGAGTGCTTGCACTTTGTTTCAACTCAACTTTTTCCTTCAGTTCTTTCATGTATAACTTTACCAATAATAAAAATTGCAATCAAAAGCTCGCATACGTTTGCGCGTATTCGAAACCCAGAAAATTATTCACAAAGAATTCACACCCCTTGCTACCAGGGCCGTCTTCTTTGTTTCGGGAAAGATGCGATGAAATCAAATCGACCTGCAAGGTCAAAACAATTATGAAAATCGACACGCAAAAAAAATTTTTCTGAAATCCCCTGCGATTTTATTAGCAAAGAGCGTTCTGTTCAGGAAAGGTAGCGATACGCCAACACCAGGAATACAAAAATGGAACTCAGAAAAACACCTTTAAATGCAACACATCATTCACTTGGAGGGCGCATGGTACCATTCGCAGGCTGGGAAATGCCTGTGCAATACAGTTCCATACTCGCAGAACATCAAGCAGTGCGCGAAAAAGCTGGATTGTTCGATGTTTCTCACATGGGTGAGATTGAAGTTAAGGGAGAATTCGCGGAAGAATTTTTGGATTCTGTCACATGCAACCTGGTTTGTGAATTAGAAGACGGACAAATTCAATACAACGCAGTTCTAAATGAGACAGGCGGAATTGTGGACGACATAACGATCTACCGTTTAAGCAAGCAGCATTTCTTTGTAGTCTCAAATGCGTCAAACTATGAAGCTGTAACAGCTCATTTCTTAAAATACCGCAAACCGGGAGTAGAGATTGAGAACATAAGTGATTCAATTCATCAAATTGCAATTCAAGGCCCACTTGCTGAAGAAATTTTAAGCAAGCAATTGAATGTAACTCTGAGCGATATCGACTATTTTAGATTCAAAGATTTCAAACTGAACGGCAGCAACATGCGAATTTCACGCACAGGTTATACGGGTGAAGATGGATTTGAAATTTATTCTGATGTAAAATCTGGAGTTGCTCTCTGGAATGATCTACTCACAAGCGGAAAAGAGCGCGGACTAATTCCCTGCGGACTTGGAGCACGCGATTTACTTCGCCTTGAAGCTCGCTACGCGCTCTACGGCCACGAATTAAATGAGAACTGGAATCCCGTTGAAAGTGGAATTGGCTGGATTGTCAAAGAGAAGCAAACTCAATTCCAGTCTTACGCAAAAACACTGGAGCAAAAGAAAAACGGCCCGCCCCAGGTGATCATCGGCTTCAAGTTAAACGAGAGCGGCGTTCCACGTGAGGGTTATCCTGTGGTGGATGCAAATGGCAAGGAGCTGGGAAAGGTCCTTTCCGGGGGGTTTTCACCGATTGTTGGTGCTGGAATCGGCACAAGCATGCTCCCGGCCGGAATTGAATCCTTCTATATACAAATACGCGATAAAAAGATTCCGGCCACGGGTCAGAAAAAAGCGTTCGTTCAGGGCACGGCTGGAAAAAATCGGCAAAAGTGACCAGGCAAGGTCCCAGGAGAAAGCAATGGAATCGAAAATCCCGGAAGGCTATTTTTTCACAAAGCAACACGAATGGGCCCGTGAAGAAGGCGGCGTTTTATTTGTCGGAATCTCAGATTATGCACAGCATTCATTGGGCGACATTGTATATGTAGATATAAAGGCGGTCGGAACTAAAATTGAGCCGGGGAAAACATTCGGCACAATCGAATCAGTCAAGGCAGCAGAAGATCTGTACGCGCCAATTGCCGGCACAATCGATTCAATCAACCCTGATATTGCAAAATCTCCAGACAGCGTAAACAAAGACGCATACGGTTCCTGGCTTATCAAAGTTAAGGAATTCGACAAAGCAGGATTTGCAGCCCTGATGAAGCCTGCCGAATACCTGGCATACGTAGCAACGCTTGACGGACACTAAAAGGAAATCATGCAACCGCACAAATATTTACCAGTCTCAGAAACCGAATTCAATCAAGAAATCTCAGAACTCGGGCTCAAGCAGATCAATGATCTGTTTAAGTCTATTCCGGAAGGCCTCCGCGGAGATACTACCACCACGCTCGCTCCACCCATGTCAGAAGTGGAAATCAGAAACCACTTTGAGCATGAAACCAGAATCGCAAAGCATACGTTCGTTGGTGGAAATGGACATACTCATTACATCCCTTCAATTATTTCTCCGCTCGTCTCGCGCGGGGAATTCCTGACTGCGTATACTCCGTATCAACCGGAAGTAAGCCAGGGAACGTTGCAGGCAATGTACGAGTTTCAATCCATGATGGCAGGCCTCATGGGTGTTGAGATTTCAAATGCATCGCTCTATGACGGATCCACTGCAATGCTTGAAGCTTGCTATATGGCGCAGCGAATCACAGGTAAGAACGGAATGCTGTTCTCGCAGTTGATTCATCCTGAATACATTGAAACCATGAAGACCTATTCAAAAGCGGGAATCTTCACATACGATTTTATTGAACATACGGACAAAGGTCGAATCGATGAAGCAAAACTGACAGCTAGGCTTGCAGAGAACACCGGAGCTCTCATTATCCAATCGCCTAACTTTGCTGGCATCATTGAAGATATTGCAGCACTCAAGAAAATCCTGGAACCAAAAGGAATCTTACTCATCGTTGTAGTTACAGAAGCCATGTCTTTTGGACTTCTAAAGTCTCCAGGTGCACTTGGAGCAGATATAGTTTGCGGCGAGGCTCAGAGTCTTGGCGTTCCACTTTCTTTTGGCGGTCCATGGCTTGGATTTTTGGGAGCGTCGCCTAACTTTGTTAGAAACATGCCGGGGCGATTGATTGGCGAAGCAAAAGATGCAAACGGTTCGCGCTGTTTTGTAGTAACCCTTGCAACGCGCGAACAACACATCCGGCGCGAAAAAGCAACTTCCAATATCTGTACAAACCAGGGCCTCATGGCCCTACGCTGTGCCATCTATCTGTCTGTAATGGGTAAGACTGGACTGCGTCGTGCAGCAGAGCGCTGCGCTAAGTTCGCCTCGCTTGGAAGAAAACTCGCAGGAGAACTTAAGGGATATCGTGTGCGCTTTGCAGCTTCGCCGATTTTCAACGAATTCATACTCGAAACCCCGGGCAATGCAGATGCGATCTTTCAAAAATCTGTCCGTGAATTTGGAATAGCACCCGGCCTTCCTATAGAAGAAAAGGCACTCCACGTTTCATTTCACGAGATGCATTCGCCTGAAATTCTGCATAAATGGATCACAGCCCTCCAGGCTGCGGGCTAACCACCGGGACAATTTTCTGCCAGGAACAATCATGGATAAAAAACTTCAAATCACTCGCAGCGTCCAGGTCTTTGAAGAGCCTCTGCTCTTTGAGCGCTCAAGACCGGGCCGCGTTGGCGTAAGCCTTCCGTCAGACGATTCAAATCTTCCGCTTGAAATCGATTCGTCGCTTTTGCGCGATCCAGCAGATCTTCCGCTCCCGGAAGTTTCAGAGCCAGAAGTAGTCCGCCATTTTACAAGGCTCTCCACCTGGAACTATGGAATCGACCTGAACCTGTATCCGCTGGGTTCATGCACAATGAAATACAATCCGCGTATTAATGAAGAAATCGCAGCCGATTCTGCATACGCAAACCTGCATCCTTCCCTGCCCGCTGAGTTTGCCCAGCACGGAATCAGGATCACCTACGAACTTCAGGAGATTCTTAAAACCGTAACGGATATGAAAGGAATTACGCTTCAGCCAGCAGCCGGAGCCCACGGCGAACTTACGGGGCTATTCCTCGTTCGGGCTTACCTGGAAGACAGAAAAGAAACGCATAAAACAGTCGTACTTGTGCCCGATAGCGCGCATGGAACCAATCCAGCAACGTGCACTCTGGCCGGCTTTTCCGTGCGCGAACTCAAATCCACAGAAGAGGGGCTACTCGATGTGGAAGCGCTAAAAGCAGCACTCACACCCGATGTTGCGGCGTTAATGATTACAAATCCTAACACGCTTGGAATCTTTGAAACCAATATCGCCGTGATCGCGGACCTTCTGCATAAGAACGGTTCTCTTCTATATATGGACGGCGCAAATTACAACGCAATCGTGGGGAAGGTTTCACTTGGCAAGATGGGCGTTGACATCAGCCATCTGAACTTGCACAAAACATTCAGCACACCGCACGGCGGAGGCGGACCTGGTGCTGCTGCGGTTGTAGTTTCTGAGCGAGTTGTGGACTTTCTCCCAGGACCAATTGCGGAAAAGAAAAAAGACGGAACCTACGGCTGGACCACCGCGTCAAAGAGCATTGGCCGGGTCAAAGCAGGTCCAGGTCATTTTGGAATGATTATACGCGCATTGACGTACATTCTCTCGTATGGAAATCAGCTCCATCGCGTAGCCGAGCAGGCCGTCTTGAACGCGAATATCATCCGTCGCGCGCTGGAAGAATTCTTCCAGCCTGCGTCGCCACTTGATACAATGCATGAAGCAGTCTTCAGCGACGCAAAGCAGCGCAAAACAGGGCTTGAGACGATTCACCTGGCAAAAACGCTCATCGATTACGGATATCATCCGCCAACCATCTACTTCCCGCTCAGCGTGAAGGGTGCTATCATGATCGAGCCAACTGAAACCGAGTCGCCTGAGACAATCGCGCATTTTTGTGAAGTCATGAAGGATCTTGCAGGAAGAATGGCAGCTCAGGATGAATCGATGAAGCTCAGCCCACAGAAAAGTTACGTGCGCAAAATCGACGAAGTCGAGGCTGCCCGGAAGCCAGTATTAAATTACTTTACAAAAAAGACCTGAGGAGCCGAAAACTACTTCAATGGAATGGGAGAAGATCCTCAGGGATTCGGTTAAAGAAAACGCAATCCGTGAACTGCACTTAAGGCACATCCCTGTCCTGAAAACCTGCGAGAACTGGAACGACGTCAAAGAAATTGGACTGGTCGACCATCGCACCAAATACGCACATTATAAGGGACTGCTGGTTCGCTATGGTGAGCGGATTTATTATGTTCCAGAGGCGCGCATGGAAGCTCTCGCTCCGTTCCGTACCTGGAATACAAAAACTCACATCAAGGTGACAGAGCCGGAAAAGAAATAACGTGAAAGACATCAGCTTCAAAGCACCAGAGTATCAGGCAGACGGAAGTTTTCGGGATATCTCTTATCGCTTTGAGGGGGAAGAGTCTTCCGGCTGGGCCATCTACAGAGATGGCAAGAAAGAAATGGACCTGGGTCCGGGTTACACTCCAGTTCAATCACTCTACTGCGGTGTTTGCTCAACCGATTTGGCGCGCAGATTCCTTCCCTATCCACTCCCGCAAATCATCGGTCACGAAGTTGTGGGGCTAATCGATGGAAAACCAGTCGTAGTTGAAATCAATGCTTCGCCCCTGGCGCGTGGAATTGAAACCAAAGATCCGTTTTCCTTACATGGACTTCACACTCACTCACCCGAACGTATCACCCTTGGAATTGATCGACTGCCCGGTGGATTTTCGCCTTACTTCCTGGCCCCGGTTGATGCCATCGTAAACGTTCCAGATAAGATCTCAGCGCTCGCAGCATCGCTCACAGAACCGTTTGCCGCCGCATTACAGGGCGTAGACGCAACTCCAATCAATGAAAAAGATCACGTTGCTGTGCTTGGTCCCCGCAGGCTTGGAATGTTAATTCTATCTGCCCTGGCAGGATTTAGAAAAGAGAAGAATCGAAACTTTACAATCACAGCCCTGGTGCGCCATGAATCGCTTGAGGCACTCTGCAAGAAAATGGGCGCAGACGATACACTGGACACGCGCACTCAAATTCCTACAAAATCATTCGATGTGGTATTTGATACTACAGGAAAACCAGAGGGATTCCTTGAAGCCCTGCGCCTTGCAAAGCGCTGCGTGTCGCTCAAATCCACAAATGGCCAGGAAGTCCTGGGACTCAAACATCTCACGGATCTTGTAGTGGATGAACTTGCGATTTTACCCTGGAAAGGCGAGCACCTGGATTACACATGGCCCTTTGAAGATGCCCGGAATAACTTGAACGTGTTTGTTTCAGAAGGCGTTGCGGAGTCTGTTATTGAAGAGGCAAAAGCAATCGATGCAAGCGAAGGTAGGACACGCAAGTATGTTCGCGGAATAGCAGACCAGGCTGCCGCAGAAATTCGTGCAGGTCACGGACCAGAAGGATCCATCGTTCCCAGGTTTGATCTGGCAATCGCGTCCAACCTGGCGGAAATCGATGCAATCGTCCGACCGTTAGCCGGCATTGAATTTTCTATTTTACGGCCACGCAGCGCCATTCTGTTCGCTAGCAAAAAATACGAATCCCCGCTTACAGAAGCCGTCGGTTCGCGCGGAATTGAAATTCGCACATCACGTTGCGGAGATTTCCATCGGACAATGAAGCTGCTTACAGAACAGCCGGAACTGGCAGCTGCATTTGAAAAAGAAATGATTACGCATCGCTTTGATCTAGATCACATAAGCGAGGCATTCGAAATGGCAGCAGACAGTTCTAAAAGCGTCAAAGTAATCGTCGAGGCCCCAAAGCCTTAATCGCATTTCAAAATTATCCGCAGATGGACGCGGATAATGAAAATTGGTCAGGGACCGGATGCCGCCGTCTCTTCCAATCCATCCGTGTTCATCTGTATCCATCTGTGGATAATTCCCGTTTCCCCTGTGCTCTCAGCGTCCGCTGTGGTAAACTCTTCCCCTTCCCTCAAACAGCAGAAATGAATTCGCCAAATGCAGAGGCGAGCTTCATCGCTTCTGGTATTGCAGACAGCCCGATGCTTCCGTGGCCGTGCGAAATAAGCGGAGTTATGCCGAGCCTTGAACGAACGCCGCGTGCTAGAAACTCTTTGTGCAATGAGGCCGACTCCGATGGGGGAATAACGTTGTCCTCTTCGCCATGAATCAGAGTCACCTGGAACGGCACATGTTTCATGTGTAAACTGGGCGAAACGTTTGCCCGCAAATCCTGGAACTGCTTTGTTGCAGTAAATTTCTTCCATTGTGTCAATCTGAAATCTCGATCACTGCGAATCCGATTGAACAGTTCTCGGTCTGCCTTTTTAAGTTTTGACAGATAGCCGGGCAATTCGGGTGGATCGCGTTCCAGACCGTTATCTGCCGCAGCAATCCTAAATGCCTCGCGCACTGATGCTGGCACCTTCAGAAAATTCCAGAGCACTACCATAGTTCCGTAATCGTCGATCCCTTGCTGGCCAATCAAGAAGTCCAGGGTTGTATCCACAGAACCCAGCGTTCCCACGGTGCAGACGGCGCTGATGCGATTTTTCTCATCTCCGCAGGCTGCCACAAGTGCTATCCCGGCAGAAAAAGAAGCAGAGAATAGCGCAACCCTTCCGTTCACTTTTTCAGAAACGAACCGCACAACCTGTGAGACTTTGCGCCAGGATTCAGTTGAAATCACCAGGTTTGCAATTTCGGGAAATAGTGGCGCGTAGACTGTGAATCCCAGGCTTGCAAACGATTGTCCCAACACTTCCATTCTTGGATCGTCTATGCCCCTCAGCGCCATGCCGTGTACCAGGACAATAGTACCGCGATTTCCACCGGCGTAGACGTACGTTTTAAGCGTCTCACCTTTAATCGGAATGGAAATTGTTGTGCGTGAAACCGCGCGAAATCGTTTTAACTGACTTCGCGCTACAAACTCCAATCCCTTTGAAAAAGACATGGCGAAAGTCTGTGGGCTACTGCACGCTCGCAATCATTTTACTTGACCGGGTAGCCGGGGGCGTATGCTATCCGTATGGCCCACGAAGAAGGAATGGCAAAGATGGAGCGGCTGGGCTGCCTCTACCTTACATTCCTCAACCATCCTGAAGGGCTCAGTTTTTCAAAAATCAAAGAGCAACTAGCTCCAGCCTACGCGGGAGACGCAGAGTCAGCCAGACGCAAGTTTGAACGCGACAAGGATGAACTGGGAGCGCTTGGAATGGAATTGGATTATTTTGCAGAAGGCCAGGCATTGCCCAATGGAAACCTTGCGCGCGGCCATGTATATATTCCGCGCGATGAAATCGAACGTTTACCAGACCTAAAACTAAATCAGGACGAAGCATCTGCACTTGCGGGGATCTTGCTCTATGCAATTGAAAATCCCAGTAACGCAAGAGATCAGGAACTGTACAGATCGGCTGCAGCTAAACTGCTGTACAAGACTCCTGCGCTTCTTGCCGGCGATTCCAACGAACACTGGGCGCCCGTGCAGGGCCGGGCAGATCATCTCCCAGAAATTCTGGGAGCAATTCAGAAACGATTAGTGCTTCAAATCCATTATCCTGGACGGGACGGTTCAAATTCTGAACGTGAAGTAGAAGGGCGTGGCCTGATTTCACATCGTGGTAGATGGTGCCTGGTCGCATTCGCGCGCGATGCAAAGGCGATTCGCTATTTCTATCTGGATCGAATAACAAAAGCAAAAATGACAAAGGTATCATTCAAACCTGATCCAAAGTTCTCAATTCTGAATCATTCGCTCCATCCACTTACAATTGCCATTCATGATTCGGTTAAGATGCAACTTACGTTCGATCTGGAGAGCAAGGATTCACTCCTGGATTTTCTCGCCGGCCTTCCGCAAAAGCAATGGAGTATATCCGGCAACTCGCTTTCACTGACTACAACCAATCGTGCGGCGCTATTTGGCTTCATGCTGCGAAATCCTGACCTGATCCTGGCCCTTGGCCCATCAGATGCACGAAAGGCGTATCAAGACCACCTCGAATCAATCCGGACGTTATACGCTAAATGAAATCCGGAGTAAAAAAACCGGGCAAACAGGTTACAAAAGGCCCTCGCAAAGCAAAAGGTGAACCGGCAACAAAAGTAGCCAGAAACTTAAAGCGACTCCTTACGCTCATTCCTGTACTCAAGGCAAATCAGGGAATCAAACTGGCCCAGCTCCGCAAACTCTCCGGTTATAAAAGCGACAAAAAGCTCAGCCAGGATCTTCAACAATTATTGTTTTTTGGAACACCGCCGTTTACCCCTTCAGATTACATCGATATTTACATTGAAGCCGATCGTGTGTTTCTGGAATTCCCTCAAGGTCTTGATCGCCCCCTTGCCCTTACACCGGATGAATGGACTGCCGTTTACAATTTAATCGAAACCGAAATTCACTTTTACAGTAAGGGCAGAGACCAGTCGAGACATCTGCCTGCAATCCTTGCGAGAATGGGACAGGTTCCCGTGAACATTGAATCCGGTCCGTTCGCCAGAAAGCGAAACCTGCTGATGCGTTCAATCGATGAGGATGTTCAAATCGAATTTAGATATCAAAGCCTCAGCGCGCGCGAACCAGAAATTCGCAACATCGACCCGTGGGCTGTGTTTGCAAACCGAGGCAGTCTCTATTGCCTGGGTTACTGTCATCTACGGCGTGCACCGCGTATCTTTCATCTGGAGCGAATGGCACAAATAGAACTGCTCGCCCAGAAGCAGAAAGCAAAGCCGCTAACGTTAAAGGATCAGCTGGCCAATTCCTTTATCTTCAAGCAAGATACGTCTGGATTCCAGGCAGAGATCGCCTATTCACCGTCGATTGCAGGCTCTATTGAAAAAATCTTCGACATCAATGCAAGCAAAGCCTACGGACAAAACGGCTGGCGCAAAGGTTCAATTCGAATCAGTGATAGTATCTGGACCAGAAGTGCCCTTCGGGCTTTTGGACCTCATGTCGTGATCGTTTCTCCCGCGCATTTACGTGACAGTTTTGTTTCTGACTTGCAGGGTCTAAAGCTTCCGGCCCCTTTATGAAATTGACGACTGATCCAATCCCTGGTAAGCTGGTGTGAAAAGTAGAGATAGCGAGGTTGCAGCATGAAGGTATTCGACGATAACACACTCTCCATTGGCAGGACGCCACTGATCCAACTGCATCGCGTTGCGCAGGGTGCGAGTGGAAAAGTTTTCGCAAAGATAGAAGGTAGAAATCCAGCCTACTCCGTTAAATGTAGAATTGGTGCGGCTATGGTATGGGACGCTGAAAAAAAGGGTAAACTAAAGAAGGGAATGGAGATCGTTGAGCCGACTTCTGGAAACACAGGAATCGCACTGGCTTACGTTGCAGCTGCGCGCGGTTATCCGCTGACGCTCACAATGCCAGAAAGTATGTCCATCGAACGACGCAAAGTTCTAAAAGCATTTGGAGCAAAACTTGTTTTAACTGAAGCAGCGCGTGGGATGAAGGGTGCGATTGAAAAAGCATCAGAGATTGCAAACTCAGATCCAGCAAAATATTTTCTTCCGCAACAATTTGACAATCCTGCAAATCCTCAGATCCACGAGGATACAACTGGGCCGGAAATCTGGGATGACCTGGAAGGAAACATCGATGTGTTTGTAGCAGGTGTTGGAACCGGTGGAACAATCACGGGAGTTGGCCGCTTCTTAAAAAAGACAAAGAAGAAAAATGTTCTGATCGTTGCAGTCGAACCAACTCACTCACCAGTCATTACGCAAACTAAGAACGGCGAAAAGCCGCAGCCCGGCCCACATAAGATTCAAGGAATTGGCGCGGGATTCGTTCCTTCCATTGTAGATCTAACACTCATCGATCGCGTTGAGCAGGTTACAAATGATGAATCTATAGAAATGGCACGTCGCTTAGCCCGTGAAGAAGGTATACTTTGCGGAATTTCCTGTGGCGCGGCAACGGTTGCAGCTCTACGTCTTGCTAAGGACCCGGCATACGCCGGGAAGAATATCGTGGTAATACTTCCTGATTCTGGTGAGCGTTATCTGTCCACTGCCCTGTTCGAAGGATTGTTCAGTGGTATTGATGCAGCTTCTGCTGGTGCGGTGATTTGATTCTAGCCGAGGAAAGGCATGGGAGCCGTTGAGGACTGCCTTCCTCCAGTTCTGCACAGAAATCGCGATCGAATCCGCGAAGCTCTTGAAGCAGCTCTGGGGACGCTCGCACCAGAGCTAGTTACTTCTTTTGAATCGAATCTGAAAACTGCTGGCGCGGGCTCAACTACGCGCTGGCTCTTTCAGATGATCTGTCTGCATGCAGGGTTCGCAAGCGTGAATCTTGCCATGGGAAACGTCGCGATTTTCTCCTACGGAATTCAAACAGCCTGGGATGATTTACCGGGAAAAACCTGGGGCAAGATCGAACGAGATTTTCTGGTCGGAGATATTATTCTCACATTCACCGGGTTTTTGCCGCTGCCGGTCAAGGATCTTGCTGAAGCTGCGCTCGATTCAACGCTTCTTGTTCACGCAGAAAATGTATTTCTAAACTCACAGGGCCTGCGCGAAAAGAATCTACAAAACGTGTTCTTTAATATTGAGAGAGACACAAGACCAATTCTTGAGGAGATTCTAAACACGGGCGTTCCAGTCACCCTGACTCATTTTCTCTTCCAGGATCTGCGGGTATATTTTTCGCTGTCTGGCGAGTATCGCAGTCAGGAAATCATGGATTCTATCCAGGCAGTAATCAGCGAAAATCTAAAAAAATCAGATCGCATATTTAGAATCTCTCCATTGTCTTACATAGTAATTTCACCGGGGGCTGATTCTAAGCAGATTCAGTCGCGCTTCAAAAGTATCTATATTCAAATCAAGAGTCTAGTTCTGGATTACGATTTGCGACTTTGCACTGTTAACCAATTGCCAATTCGATTTACTCAAATCTGGAGCGAGCTGCTGTGAGTAGACTCTGGGAAGGAAGGCAGACCGGCGCTTCAGACGACGTGCTTCTTGAATTAGGTGCATCCATTCAACTTGATATTGAGCTGTACCGCGAAGACCTTGCGGGTTCCCGCGCCCATGCAAAAATGCTCGAGCGCGCTGGCATACTTACTTCAACGGATCTCGGGGCAATTCTCGAGGGTCTCAATGTAATCGAGCGGGAAATCGAAACCGGAAAGTTTGAAATCAAAATTGAACTGGAAGACATTCATACGCACGTTGAAAGCCGACTTACACAATTAATTGGCCCGGCTGCCGGACGCCTTCATACAGCCCGGTCCAGAAATGATCAGATTGCAGTAGATACGCATCTCTATGTTCGCCGGCTGGCTCGGGAAATCATGGAACAAATCTCCGGGCTATGCGACGCTTTGATTCAAAAGGCTGAAGCGGAAGTCGACAGTGTTCTGCCGGGCTATACGCATCTTCAAGTAGCGCAACCTGTGCGAGTTAGCCACCATCTGCTTGCGCATTTCTGGGGTTTCTTGCGCGACATAGAAAGATTTACTCATGCATACAACACTGCCAATCGTCTCCCGCTCGGATCTGGAGCGCTTGCTGGCGTGAATTACAAAACAGATCGTGAGTTTCTCAGACAGGAGCTCGGGTTTTTCGAAATTTACCAGAACTCAATGGACGCAGTAGCGTCGCGGGATCATATTCAGGATTTTCTCTATGCTTGCACATCATTTGGTGTGCGCGCCTCGCGATTTGCAGAGGAGATCATTCTCTGGAACAGCGTTGAATTTGGCTTCATTAAGATCAATGACGGCCTGACGACAGGATCAAGTATCATGCCGCAGAAAAAGAACCCGGATGCAGCGGAACTGGTACGTGGGCGAGCCGGCAGAAATACTGGAAATCTAATTAACCTGCTGATGACATTGAAGGGTCTACCGTTTGCTTACAATCGCGATCTCCAGGAAGATCGCACGCCATTGCTTGACTCAGCTAAGAATACGCATCTGATAGCCCGCGCGCTACAGGCGCTTGTGAGAGGAATGACCTTCCAGAAAGACCGCTTAACGGCTTCACTGGACAGGGGCTTCGCAACTGCAACTGACCTTGCAGATGCTCTGGTTTTGCAAAAGAACATTCCATTTCGCGAGGCGCATCATATTGCAGGTAAGCTCGTTGGGCTCTGCTCCGAACAAAATCTTACACTCGCTCAGGCAACTCCTGCAATGCGCAGCGCCTGCTCTGAACATCTAACGGACGATGCTTTCTATCTAGAATCGATCTCCACAATCAACAGCACAGACAGAAAAATAAGCCAGGGAGGTACAGCACGCATCAGACAAATTGAGCAGTTAGCAATAGCTAAGGCGGCACTTGCAGATCGTGCGCAAACCTGGTCTGCAAAATGAATCCTGCAACATTGCAGTCGTATAAGTCGATCTTTGCTGAATGCCTTACCTCGATTAGCGAAGAAGTGATTCCGCAAATACTTGCACACCTGGAAAAGCTCCCGGACGATGCTGCAGAATTTCGCGATGCATATGAATCCGCTCCCAGTCTGCCGTCGCACTGGATCACAACTTTACGATTCATTAAGTTCAGCACCGTATTATCAAGCGAACTCAAGCCCAACTATGAAAAGTTAATGAGTTCCTACCAGAAACTCAGCGGTCAGCCAGGTGCCGATGAAGGGAAGCTGCTGGGCGAGATTGGTGAATTTCTCTACGCCGTCGATGAGATCACAGGCGATCTGGAGCGAATATTGCCGCGCTTGATGCGCCAGATTCGCACTGGAATGATTGAAAGTTATGGAATCGTTCTCTCTCCCAATGAGGCCATCTACTCGGATCGCATACCTGACGAGCAACTGGCCAGACTCAACATTCCAATTCAGGAACTCGCAGGACTATGCCAGCGCATGGTTGAGCAAATCAAGATTAGCACTGCACTCTCACGCATGGAAAAGCTGATCCTTGGTGGCTAAGCGAAGGGTCCCGGTTATAGACACGTCCGAAATCGCGTCCGTCGAAAAGGCAACTATGTAAGGTGTGGGCCTGCGCTCCAGATGAGGACCATCAGGTACAAGCATGTGCATCCCGGAACCACCCAGCAATCGATTTGCAGCTCGTAGAATTCGTTGGGTTCGGAACTCATCTGCTTTTGCAGAGAATAAAACTAGATCACGAGCTTTCTCATCCCGACGCACTGGAAGGGCGGTATTTGCGTTAGACCGAAACGCCGTGTCCTCAATGAGGCATGCGGTGCGTTTGAATATTTCAAGAATTGAATCGAGGCGTTGTGCCTGATCGCTCTTCTGTAGATCGTCCAGGTGCAATAGACCGAGCACGGTTGCATCTCCAGTTAGAACACTTTCTGTTGGTTTGACACGCTTTGCCGCGGCGGCAATACGAAGGGCAAGCTCTTCTGGATCGCAGGGTTTGGTAACGTAATCGTCAAGACCCTGGCGTAGCCCACGAAGCAAGGTGCTTTTCTCCGAATGCGCCGTAAGAAATAGAACTGGAATATTTCTAAGCGCTGAACGGGATTTGAGGTCTGCCAGTAGATCAAAACCCGACTTCTCTGGCATATCAATATCCAGGAGAATTACGTCTGGATTATTTCGTAGGAGTTTCCTCCAGCCTGTAAAGGAAAGCGCTGACTCGACCAGAATATCTGATCGAGCGAGCGCAAGCGCGACATCTGCAAGCAGATCGGGTTCGTCATCTATATGAAGAACACGAATCTGCTTCAGTCAGCGGCGCCCTCAGGTTTTCTAAACTCAGCACCGGTATCAGAAGCGGATGAACCTTCCCCTTGCGATTCGTCTCCATTGGCTGCAGTCCCAGTTGTTCCGTTAGCGCCGTTTCCACCACGCTTACCACGAAACCTTCTGCGCCTGCGGTTGCGCCCGGTACGCGGCGTTCCATCCGGGTTGGTACGTGGCGCTTCTGCGGTGACAGCATCAGAAACAGAGTCAATAGCTGCTTCCGGGTTTTCAACAGGTGGACGTTGATCGTCGCGCGGAGGTTTGCGCTCCGGTCTGTCATTCCTGTCTGGTCGATCGTTTCTATCATTTCTGTTACGATCGCCCCGATCATTTCTGTCCGGTCTATCCCCACGGCCGCGTCCAGGGCGATCACGGTCACCTCTTCCGCGATCCGAAAAATCGCGGCGTCTACTGTCGTCGTCACCCTCATGCCTATCATGTCTGAAACGACGCTGTGGGAACATTGTAATGATCTGGCTTTGTTCTGGTGGTCTAATTTTGGGACCAAATTCCCAGAACATTGCTTTCTGAATGGCATCATCATCACCACGCGACATTGCATGGATCTTAAAAACGATGAAAGCTTCATAGAAGAAGATCTTATCCCGGAAAATCTCCGGTCTGCTTCCGCGACCGCGTTCTGTTTTAAGAAAGCGCGGCTGGCTGATGAAAATCTGCATCAACCGATCTCGCTCTTTTCCTGGAATGTTCAGGCGCTGGCATGCACCGTTAATTCCATTCTTCACGTATTCAGCAATGTTGTGCTTTGCAGCACCGGTAAAGATATCACCAACCAGATCTGAAAGTAACAATGCAAGGTAGATGACAGTTGTTAAGTCTTCGCGCTCTGTTAGAATCTTATCCGCGATATCAAGGGTTTTCCCCATTGAGCTGTTTTTGAATTCCTCTCCGTCCATCTTCCCTGTTTCAGGGAAAAGCGATTGGAGAAGACCTGTTTCAGCCATTGACTTAAAGATCTCAAATGTCTTGCCGGTGCGAAATATCTTGTAATATTCTTCAAGCAAACGTGCAGAAGAAGACTTCATTATCTCATCACGTTTACGGCGAATTGCTTTGGCAGATTCCGGCTCGATCACAAATCCTAGCAAGGCTGCAAATTTTGCAGCACGAAACATTCTGACCGGATCTTCAGAGAAGGAAACATCTGGATCACCAATGACTCGCAGGTTGCGATTCATGATGTCATCAAATCCGCCCACATAATCAATGATGCTTTCATTGCGTGGATCGAAGTACAGGGCGTTGATTGAAAAATCACGACGCGCAGCATCTTCTTTTGGAGTGCCAAACGAGTTATCTTTTTTGAGTAAGTAGTCTTGATCTTTGTGCTTTTTCGCGCTTAGCCTGTGTTCTGGCAGTCCGCGAAAAGTTGAAACTTCTACAACTTTGCCGCCGCGAAACACAACGTGAACGATTTTGAATCGTCTACCTATGGTTCTGCTATTTGCAAAAATGCGGCGGATTTGAGAAGGCGTGGCTTGCGTAACCACATCGAAATCCTTGGGCCGTTTGCCCAGAAGCATGTCGCGCACACAACCACCAACCAGATACGATCTGTATCCGTGGCGACTGAGGCGATTAATAACTTTAAGCGCGTCAGGATCCATTTGTTCCTTGCGCAGTTTATGGAATTCTCTGTAGATTCGCTTGCCGTCGGGATAGGGAAGTACCTGATCCACGGAGCGGGGGCCGCCCCGGAAGAGGTTCAAAAGACGACGTAGCATGTTATGGGAGGATTCCGGCTGTACCCCTCCGAATCAAGTGAAAATTCGCTTCCCAGGCCCGGCGCCTCCGGGAGCATCATCGTGTGAATCGCCTTTCACACAGACTGCAGTTTTTCGTGGAGCAGCAGTTCAAACGCTTCCGCCAGAAACGCGAAAAGGGTTGGAGCGGCCTGACGCTGATGATCATGAAGGATGACGCAGACGAGCCAATTCGCCTGCGAATCAACCTTTATGTCGTCTATTTTGCGTTGCTTTTGATAGTACTCCTTCCTGCTGCGTCCGGTGGCGTGGCTCTGATTCGTCAGCTTCGCGAGGAACCGGCGGATGAGAAGATTGAGGATAGAAAACGCCTGCTTTTGAATATTCCAATCATCCTGGCTGAGCGGAAATCACTCCTGAAAGAAGCGCGGGGGCAGGTAATTAATTTCTACGGAGCCACAGACAGCGGAAACGAGCGCTTGTTCAAAGACTGGCTTGCTTCAATTTCGAATCAACCCGGGGAGAAGGGAGCACCGGGTGCAATCGTTGGCCTCAATCTCGATGAGCTGCGTTCCCTACGGCTTGATGCGGATCAGGCCCTGGCACGGGGAGCGAGCCATGCTCTTCGACTATTCTGGCATCGCATTTCAATTTATCATCTAACGCCCAGAGGCAGACCACTCCTCACTGGAATTGGCTTTATCAGTTCTGGCTTTGGGCAGCGACCCGATCCATTCGGAAATCCAACGGGTGAAGTTCACACAGGGATGGATTTTGCCGCGGCACCAAATATTCCCATCATTGCAACGGCACCGGGTGTAGTTATGCAGGTGTCCAGAACCGATCGGCCTGGCTATGGCCTGTTCGTACGCATTCACCACGGCCTGGGCTATAGTTCGTTGTATGCGCACTGCTCCTCGCTGTTAGTTGATGTTGGAGATCGCGTTCAACGCGGCCAGCAGATCGCATTGCTTGGAAAGACGGGTCGCGCCACGGGTCATCATGTACACTATGAGGTTCGGCTGGGCATGGATAAACCCACGGATCCCATGCCATACGTCATGATTAAGTAAACGGAAAAAAACTTGCAGGTCCGTGAGGATTGCTGAGGATCACTGGATGCAGTTTGAATTCCAATACGCAATCATCAAAATCGTAGCCAGGATTGAAGAGAACATCCTGAAAGTGAAACAGGGTATCCGCAATTTTGAACTACCCATCCAGGAAATCCAATTTCTCTATGCAGGTAAAATGCCCCCGGGTGATTTCCTGGAACTGATTGTTGTTACCCGAAACGCAAGCGGCAAAGAAAAGAAATTCCGTTTCTATTCAAATGAAGGGGAACCAGGCTTCTCCGCACTGGTTGACGAATTGGTACGTCAAAAACCTGCAAGCGACCTGCGAAGTCTGGCGCGTGAAGAAGCCCTTGCAAAACTCAAAGTGGCTGACACTGCTAAAATTGCATTCTGGGCTGTGCCCGCTCTGGTAATCGCCATTATGTTCGCTCTTGCATTCCCATTCCTTATACATGGCCTGGACCGGGGTAACGCTACAATTTCAGTCGAAGAATTCGTGACCGGAACCAAAACGGATACCCGCAATCTTACAATCACGGGCATGGCACTGGATCAAGGACTCCAGGATACAACCACCAGAAAGGGAAAAAAAACAGTCCGACTCTACTTTCCCCTGATAGGCGCGGATTGGAAGGAAGGCGACGAAGTTCATATGGTGGTTGAGACGGGTGACCTCTCCGATGAGCAACTTGCAGAAGTCCTTTCGCGCAAAGAATTTACTGGTGTGCTTCGCAACGTTTTGTGGGAGGGGCTATCTGGAAAGAATCAGGAGTTCTTTGTAAAGGAATACAACATGAATCTTTCTAAAGAGGTTCAACTCCTTGAGCTCGACAACAAAGGCATGGATCTGATACTCTTTTCAATTATTATGGGCACAACGATTGTAATTATGTTTGGAGTGATGTTCTACCTCCGGCGAAAAATGGGTTAAGGGAGGGCGGAACTAATTTAAGTCAAAACTCAAAAACGTCGCCGTCTTCAGCCACTTCGTAACCCGCAGCCCGCGCGGATTTCGCAAGTTCATCAAATACATGGCTGAAAACAATTCGCCCGGCTTTCAGTTTCCCATCGCCAAGTTGGCAAAGAGCTACGTGCGCCACAGTTCCATCATTGTCATGCAGACTGAGTTCAACCAGGGCCAGGTCTACTCCGGAAACAAGTTCAAACAAATGTGAATCATACGACGCGTCCCCGGAGAAAGCAAAGACTTTACCATTCCATGTGATCCTGTAGCCAACACTCTCTGGCCTGTGGGTGACAGGCATTGGCAGAATCTGAAACTCTTTGAATTCAAAACTCTCCCGTGGCATTTGCTCAAGATATTCTATCTGAAAGGAGAACGTAACGCCAGGATACATTAAATCAAGGATATGGTTGCATGCTTCACGTAGCCCAGGAGGGCCCATTATTACAAATGGTCGATTTCTGGACAAAACATATTGATACGTCAGCAACAGGAACGGAAGGCCGGCAAAATGATCGCCGTGAAAATGAGTGATCAGCAAACCATCCAGTTTGTTCAGATCAACGCCGAGTGAATTCAACCGAAGTAATGAAGCGCCCCCGCAATCGAGCAGCAAATTATCTTCAATTAAATAGCACGCATGGGCACGCCCGTCCATGTTGAATGCGTTCCCAGAGCCAATGACTCGGAGTCGATTCTTCATTTTTGATGAGAAACAAGCGCTTCTATGGAGCGGGCTATACGAGGTTGAATCTTCTCAGCACCTTTTAAAGTGAGATGATGCGGATCTCCCAGTTCACGCACTGAGAGCGCATCGTGTAAATCCAGGATTTCAACCCTATCCGATCGCATTGCGTACACAAACTTCATATAGTCCGAATACCACTGGCTCCATCCGTAATTCTCTAGCGAATAGGGATGCTCGGCCTGATTGACAATCAAAAGCGGCACGACTTTCGAAGTTTCGGTTACGAACGTTCGCATATCAGTGGTTTGGCGCGTTTCATGAAATCCAAGTGTTGCACTGATTAATTTAGCAAGACGAAGGCGGTTGAGCCACGTCAGTTCAGGATGCTCGCGCCAATCGGGTGGCTCGATTCTGCTTTCGTAGTCGGGGAGGATTTCAGCGTCACTCAGAGCTTCCAGGCGTGTTTCTTCAAGGTTTGGACGACGGAAGAAAGTTTCCCGATTGGCGATTGAAGTCCGTCCAAAATTCCCGAGGAGTCTGATTCCGCGTCCATGGTATACCGAAGTCCCTGGAAGTACTGCGTCTGCTTTATCAGAAGTCACAACGTGTGAAAGGTAAACATGAACCATTCCCTGTGGGTTGCTCAGGGGAATTTTCTGCCAGCCGGATCTACCAGGGACAAACTCCTGGGCGTCCTGGGGAGCCGTGCATCGCACAAGTTGCTCTTCTTTTTTGCGCATAACAATCCTTATGCGCAAGCCCGCCTGAACCAGAGTTGAAGGAATTTCAGCCATGAAATCGTCCGCGGCAAGATACTCTGCCGGAAATGCAAAACATGCTCCCGTAAAACCTTCGCGGAACATCCCTCCAATGATAGGTTCACCTTGATAATTCAAATAACTTTTGAGTGGACCACTCCACTCACGCTTAAACAGAACAAACGGAAACCATTCATCGCGCGGATACCTGAGCGAGTACAGCGCACTGCGCATCATAAAGGACGTAATGGAATCTCCCGCCAGGCCACTCTCATGTGCGAACTCAGATGGGTAATACAAACGAGCCGGCGCTCGTTGTGCAAGAAAGCGCCGCTCAACTATTACGGATCTTTCCGGGCCCGCTTCCCAGGGCGGAGTTGTTCTTTCAAGATCAAGGTCTGCTGCGTTGACTGACCAGACAATTACAGACGGATTTAAGCGTAAGAACCTCTTGCGATAATGCACCAGGTCCGTCGAAAGCATGGCAGCATGCGAAATCAATTCAACATTGTATCGATCACCGAGTTCTTTTTCTAAAAGACGCGGCAATGTGGAATACTGCGCAACGCTCGAACCTACTACAAGAACCAGGGGTTTATCACGCTTTGCATTTTCAACCTGGCGAAATACGGATTCAAAATTATACCAGCGGAAACTGTCCCAGCCCGATGGGTTTGAAAGTGCAAACAGGGCCCGATCAAAAATCAAGCGATCGGCACAGAATACTGCGCCAAATAGCACAAGTGGAATGATCAGGGCTTTTTGTTTTTGAGTCACAAACCACTCTCCTTGTCTACAGCAACCAGGACACCGCGCCCGCGCTCGCCGTAATCCAGAATTGAGGCAAGCCTCGATTCCTCGCCATAAAAAAATGCTTCGCGCATTTCTGCAACCTCACGCCCAGTAACGCCGCCTGGAATCATTAGCATATAATCGCCTGCATGTAACCTGCTATTAAGCGGCGATTCTGTATTGGGGAAACGCATAAGCTTCTTGAGCCGGCCAGACCAGTACACAGGTTGAATCCCTTTGCAATAGAAGCGACAGTGCCCATCGCGGCCAAGAGTAAATGTTACGGTCTCCGCCGGCATCCCATAGTCCTCGCAATATTTCCTGTGACCTGCTGGCCAGTCCTCGACCTGCTTGAGAAAATCGATAAATGCCGCATGACGTTCTTGAACCACAGCGCGAGGGCCGCTCATCATTGCAAAACAGAGGTTTTCTGCACGATGAAGCAAGAAGCTCTTTCTGTAAGTATTTCCGCGAAGATTTCCGGCTACGCCATAGCGAAACGAATTCCACTGAGTAAATTTCCAGGAATCAGCCTGCAATTCCGGGAGATCATCCATTTCTGGTTTGGTTTCTTGAGTCGCGAATTCTGGCTGCAGGCCTTCCTGAGCTTGCCCGACATCTACCGATGCAGACAGCTGTTCTACCTGTGTTGGTTCTTTTGCTGGTAGGAGTTCTGTGACTTTGACGGCGCCGCGGCCGCTTAGCCATTTTTCAAGCGGCGTTTTTTCTGCAGGCCAATAAACTACGGCGGCTGCATTGATGCCCTCTGCAAAGGCAGAGTCCTGTGTATGGATCGCGGCAAGCTCACGGGCAGAAAACAATTGAAGGGACGTTAAGCGGGCTTGAACCGACTCAGGCGTTGCCTCAGGTGAAAGCACATAACAGGAGCGGAGCGGACTACCATCATCGAAAAAGAATTCAGAGGAATAACCACTCCAATCGGGCAGATCGTAGTCGAATCTGCACTTGAGACCTTGCTCTTCAAGGGCAGAACGAATTCGAATGGAAATAGGAAGAGCGCGAAGCAGCGCACTGCGTAGCATAACGGCCTATTTCTTTACGCCGAAATGTGTCTCAACATGCGTGAAAGCTGCCTGAATTCTCCGACCAAGGGCCACAAGAATCTTGAATGCCCAACGGGGATGCGTCTTAAATATTTTCTCAAAATTGTCCGGAGTAAGACACAATAGCTTTGTATCAACAGCGGCGATCAGTGTAGCAGAACGCGCCTGATTTTCAAGCATTGCCATTTCGCCAAAGATTTCACCAGGGCCCAGTGAGTTCAAAACGCGATACGATCCTTTGACGATTCGTTCTGTTACAACAACTCGCCCGGAAATAATGAGGTAGACTTCGCTTCCGCGATCGCCCTCTTTTAGAATAATTTCTTTGGGCTTGTAGGTTCTTCCATATTTGAAGAACAGATCGGCTGTGATGGCGCGTTCGCCTTCAAAGCCGAGTTTCATTAAATCGTAATCGTGCGCTAATTCTTCTTCCATACAGCCTTACATGTGCTTCAGTTTATGATTCACCTGTCTGAGCATTTTGCTCAGGAGGCGAATGCAGGTGAGCGCGAAGCCAAGATTGGCCGCCATCGCTCGTTCAAATTCATTGCGCGAAAATCCAATTGCCTGAACCGCTGTGAGCGCCCTCGCATCCGTTAGTCTGGCCGTGTTCACATACACCTCAAGCATTCCAAATACTTCACCTTTGCCGTATAAAAAAACGTCTTTTTGCAGGGGCGTGTACGATTTGGTGACTTCTACTTCACCCTCCAGGATCAAAAATGAGCAGGGCTCACCTACGAGGTAATCTGCCTCATAGATCTTTGATCCCGCTTCAAACGAGACCACTCGGCCAATCCCTTTTATTGATTCCAGGGAAATTCGTTCCGGATGCGCGTTGTCCATGATCTCTAATTTTACCCCTTCCTTTTATTCATTGCTTTACTTTCCCGTCCAGCAATTCACGTCTGACACTTCTAATGCCCGCAACCTTTGACGAGTGCTTTGGGACTTTTCCAACTCTGAATCCTCCTAAAGATTTTGCCCAGTTCTGGAAGCTCGCGCTTGAATCATTAAAAAAGATTCCAGTGGAGCCAAAACAGAAAATGGTGATCAAAAGAAGCCTTGTGCGTGAACAAATCACGGAGGTTCACTTCAAGAGTATCGGCGGGTATAACCTCAGAGCTCAACTAACCGTTCCCCGTAAACGCGGCCGTGTGCCCGGTGTAATCAGCTTTCACGATTATCTGGAGAACAAGAGCATGGACGTGGATCGAGCCCTGGGCGATGCTGGTCTTGCACATCTCAGATTAGACCTGCGCGGGCATGAAAAGGTTGAACCGGCACCGCTAGTGCCTCCAAGACACTACCTGGAAACCGGACTTGATCCGGCCATTCAAAGTTATCCGTATTACTGCGTACTCGATGCTGTCCGCGCATTGGATTATATGCGTCTGCAGGAATCGATCGACTCAAGCAAGATTGGTCTAATTGGGCGCGGTCTGGGTGGAATGATGGCTGCTTTCCTTGCTGGCCTCTATCCGGACAAAGTGAAGGCTGTGGCGCTTGAACGACCTGGCTTTCTCTATTTGAATAAATGGAACAATGAATCGCTCTCGCCAATTGCTTCTGAGGTGCGGGAAATCTATGCGAAGTCGGCACGGATGAAAACCAGGTCTAGAAAAGCCCTGGAATACCTCGATTGTCTGTACTTCGTGCGGGAAATGAAACAACCCTTCTTTGTAACCGTCGGCCTTGGCGACGCGAAGAACCTCCCCGCTCCTGCCTTTGCCCTCTTCAATCACCTTCAAACCGACAAGACAATGGACCTCTTCCCGGATGAAGAGCGCGATCCAAACGGCACAGAGCAGCGCAAGAAATCGATCCAATTCCTGGCCGAAAACCTCCAGTAACCCCAGAAAGGGGAATTAACCTCAGAGACACAGAGGCCTCAGAGAGGACCGGGGGTTGGTCTGAGAACCAGAAGGACCTTTGCCACAGATGGGCGGGCCGATTCACGCAGATTAATACGGATAGACCAGGAATCCGAAACTTTTATCCCATCTGCGTTTAAGAGCGTGCATCTGCGGCTAAAGAACGATCGCGGCATAAATTCACTACACGTCCCGATCTCTGCGCCCTCTGTGGTTAACCTTCCCTGTCCTTGCAGTTTTTAAGGGAAATTGGCTTTACACAGGGGCCCCGAATCGTTTCGCTGAATGTAGAGAGACTCAGAGGAATATTATGTCAGAACAAGAAGCCTTAGAAGGCAAAGATCTAAGAGACCGCGCAGAAGGCGAACACGGTGGCGACCATGAAGGTGGCGATTCCTACTTAGATCGTAAAAAGCATCAGAAAGCCCGTTACAAAAAACGCGTGCTCGATACTAGAAATCTTACAATTGATTACAAAGATCCGGAAACCCTGGAACGCTTTGTGTCCAAAACCGGAAAAATCCTGCCACGCAGAATGACGGGTGCAACGGCTCGTATCCAGCGCAAGATTTCGCGCGAGATTCGTGCATCTAGAATGATTGGACTGTTAGCATTTAGCAAAAGGTAATCGCAACAACTACCGGAGGGGAGTATGGCAGTGGGAATTCTTAATGCCGGAAACCGGGAGCTTCTTGAGGGCCTGTATGAACAATACCTCAAGAATCCCTCCAGTGTTCCGGAAGCCTGGCGAACGTTCTTCTCTGATCTAGACCACGAGGGTACAAACGGCAATGGCACTAACGGCCATGCGCCGGCCCTTCCCCTTCACATCCCAAAACTTTCAAGCGCAGACATGGACGCAGTGGCGGACATCAACATGCGCGCCCTTCTACTCACACAGTCCTATCGTCGCCAGGGTCACTACTCTGCAATTACAGATCCTCTTGGACTCGTAAAACCGGCACGTTATCATCTAAGTCCGGCAGATCACGGGCTAAGCGACGCAGACCTGGATCGCAATGTAACTACAATGGTTGCAGGCAAACAGGTCACGGCTCCACTCCGCGAATTGATTCGCCGGATGGAAAACACCTATTGCTCTACGCTGGGTGCTGAGTTCTTTTATATTCGCGATGAGGAACGCCGGGGCTGGCTCATTGAGCGTATGGAAGCCCAGGAAAACAAATGGCCTCTCGCGACCGAAATGCGCAAGAAGCTGTTTGGAAAGCTCCACGACGCTGAGTACTTTGAACGATTCCTCGCAACCCGCTTCCCAGGAAAAAAACGTTTCGCACTCGAAGGCGGAGAAAGTCTGATCCCAACGCTCAGTGGGCTAATTGAATTAGCCGGCGACTACAACATGCAGCAAGTAGTAATCGGTATGGCGCACCGCGGTCGCCTCAATGTTCTTACAAACGTAATGAACAAGGATCCAGCGCTCATCTTTGCTGAATTCAATGAAAAACTAACAGAAGAAATTGGTCCAGGTGACGTTAAGTATCACTTAGGGTATTCAAGCGATGTTGTAACCATGTCCGGGAAGAAAATCCACTTGAGCCTTGGATTTAATCCGAGCCATCTGGAAGTGATCAATCCTGTAATCCTGGGATCTGTGCGCGCGCGGCAGACTACAAGCCAGGATACAAAGCGTCAGCTGAATCTTCCCGTAATCATTCACGGGGATGCAGCATTTGCAGGCCAGGGAATCAATTACGAATGCCTTCAGATGTCAAACCTCGAAGGATATAAAATCGGTGGAGCATTCCACATTATTTGCAACAATCAGCTGGGCTTCACAACAACTCCAGCCGACGCGCGATCGACACGTTATTGCACGGATCTTGCCAAGATGCTACAGGTTCCAATCTTCCATGTAAATGGTGATGATCCAGAGGCCTGCTTCCGCGCAGTTCAGCTCTGCATGGAGTGGAGACAGCGCTACGGTACAGACGTTTTCCTCGATATAATTTGCTATCGTCGCTGGGGTCACAACGAAACAGACGAACCTGCATTCACACAGCCTGTGATGTATCACGCCATCAAAGCTCATCCTACAACCGTAACCCTACAGGAACAATTTCTACTGCGTGAAGGTTTACCTTCCGAAGAAATCGAGGCTATTAAGACAAAGAGCCGCGACCATTTTGAAGATGCACACAAGCGCTCGCAGGATGATGGCGTAGGGATTCAAATCCAAACGCTTAAAGGGAATTGGAGCGGCTTTACTCGCATTGATCCATCTGAACCAGTTACGGCCGTTGCAATGCAAGAACTCAAAGCCGTCGGCGATATAGTAACACGCACCCCCAATGGCTTTTCTGTTCATCCAAAAATTCAAAAACTCCTGGAGCAGCGCAAAGCCATGGTTGCTCCTGGCGGACACATTGACTGGGGTATGGGAGAAACACTGGCGTATGGTACATTGCTTCGCCAGGGAACTTCCGTTCGAATCTCAGGCCAGGATGTAAAGCGCGGAACCTTCAGCCACAGACATGCAGTTCTATTCGATTTCCAGAACGATGAAGAATACATGCCGCTGACTCTTACAGCACAGAATGCAAACATTGAAATCTTCAATAGCCTCCTTTCAGAAGCAGCAGTGCTTGGATTTGAGTTTGGGTATTCGCTGGCAGATCCGCACACGCTTGTAATCTGGGAAGCTCAGTTTGGTGATTTTGCAAACGGAGCCCAGGTAATTATTGATCAGTTCATTTCCAGCTGTGAGGCCAAATGGCAACGCATGAGCGGGCTTGTAATGCTTCTTCCACATGGCTACGAAGGCCAGGGGCCGGAGCATTCCAGTGCGCGACTCGAACGTTATCTGCAATTGTGTTCTTTGAACAACATCATCGTTGCGAATTGCACTACTCCAGCCCAGTACTTCCATATGATTCGCAGGCAAATGCTGCGCAACTACAGAAAGCCACTCGTTTTGATGAGTCCTAAATCGCTTCTGCGCTTACCGGAAGCTACAAGCACACTTGAAGATTTTGCAAACGGTGCATTCGATCCAGTTCTCGAAGAAGTTGATCAGACAATCGCTCCAGACAAAGTCCGCCGCATTCTGTTCTGCTCGGGTAAGATTTATTACGATCTGGCAGCAGAGCGGAAGAAACTCGGTTGCAGTGATGTTGCAATTGTGCGTGTAGAAGAACTCTATCCGTATCCGGTAAAGGAAATTGCGGGCGTAATTCAAACCTATCCGCAAGCAAAAGATGTGGCATGGGTTCAGGAAGAGCCGCGTAACCAGGGCGCATGGACCTACATTGAAAATCGTCTGCGTTCGCAGATTGCTCCTAACCAGGAATTGCAATATCTGGGACGCACACCTTCACCAAGTCCAGCAACAGGCTACTTTAAAGTACACCAGAAAGAGCAGCAGGAAATACTAGACCAGGCATTCGAAAAGGGAGAATAACATGGCAGTTGAAATCAAGGTCCCTCCGATGGGAGAATCAATCTCGGAGGCGACCATAGCAGGCTGGCGCAAACAGCCTGGGGATGCCGTGTCTACCGGCGATATTTTAGTCGAGCTTGAGACAGATAAGGTTACAATGGAAGTGCCAGCACCAACCTCTGGTGTGCTTCGCACTGCAGATAAAAAGCCAGGCGATATTGTAAAGCTCGGCGACCTGCTTGGCACAATCGAAGAAGGCGCAGCATCCGGAAAAACGTCGGCGCCTCCGCGCGCAACTCCGCCACAAGCAGCTCAGTCAGCCGCTCCGCAAACAGCAACTCAGACCCCGGCAGCAGGAGCTGTGCAATCTGGTTCGACCAACAGCACAGTTCCTCCAGGTGCGCGTCGGCTTGCAGAAGAGTCTGGAGTTGATACCTCAGCCGTTCAAGGCACAGGCCTGCGCGGTCAGGTTAGAAAGGAAGACATTGTAAATCATATTGCAAACACGCCTGACGTCCCACCGGGCAAAGCGCGCGCAGCAAGCAGCGGCCCGCGCGAAACCATTACTCCTATGAGTTCGCTTCGCAAGAAAATTGCAGAGCGACTTGTGCAGGCGCAACAGACTGCGGCCATCCTTACAACCTTCAACGAAGTAGACATGCACAACATGATGGATGTGCGCGCTCGTTACAAAGATGCGTTTAAGGACAAGCATGGCGTATCGCTTGGATTCATGTCCTTCTTTACTAAAGCTGTGATCGATGCGCTCAAGGCGTATCCAGCCGTGAATGCTGAAATTCGCGGAACAGATATAGTCTATAAAAACTACTACGACATTGGTGTGGCTGTAGGTGGACCCAAAGGACTTGTTGTGCCAGTTGTGCGCGGCGTAGACCTAATGAGCTTTGCTGAAGTTGAAAAGGAAATCACGCGTCTTGCAGGAAAAGTCAAAGAGGGAACCATTGGCCTCGACGATCTGCAGGGTGGAACATTTACAATTTCAAACGGCGGCGTATACGGCTCAATGCTTTCTACTCCAATCTTGAATCCACCTCAGAGCGGAATCCTTGGAATGCACAACATTGTTAAACGTCCTGTTGTGGTGAACGATCAGATCGTGGTGCGACCTATAATGTATGTTGCACTTTCCTATGATCATCGCATCATTGATGGACGTGAAGCAGTTAGTTTTCTGGTGCGCGTGAAAGAGTGCATCGAGAATCCGGAACGCATGCTTCTTGAAATTTAGGCCCGATTAGGGTCACCGAGGAATTATGGAACACACCTTTGATCTAGTAGTGATCGGCGGCGGGCCGGGCGGGTACGTGTGCGCAATTCGCGCCTCTCAACTTGGACTTAAAGCTGCAATCGTTGAAACACGCGCAACACTCGGTGGAACCTGCGTAAACGTTGGCTGCATTCCTTCCAAGGCTTTGCTCGATTCTTCTGAAAAGTATCACAAAGCACTTCATGACTTCAAGGACCACGGAATTCAAACCGGAAGCATCAAGATTGACGTTGGCACCATGATGGCGCGGAAAAATCGCGTTGTTAAAGAACTGACCGATGGTCTGAACTATTTGATGAACAAGAACCGCATTACTGTGTTTCGCGGAAAAGGAACCCTCGCAAAAAAAGATTCAAACGGAACCACAGTCAGCATCGCTCTGGCGGATGGAACCGGGACGGAAGTTCTTGCAAAGAATTGTGTAATCGCAACCGGATCTGAAGTGATTCGAATTCCTGGTTTTGAACCAGATTCACAAACCGTAATTACGTCAGACGATGCAATTGCACTGAATGAAGTTCCAAAGCACATGATCGTAATCGGTGGCGGCGTAATTGGACTCGAACTTGGTTCTGTATGGAATCGTCTGGGTGCAAAAGTTACAGTAGTCGAACTTCTACCTGATATCTTAATGATGATGGACAGACAAATGCGCGAAATGGCCCGTCGCACTTTGCAAAAACAGGGAATTGAATTTTTGCTAGAACATAAGGTGGTGAAGGCTGAGAAAAAGAAGAACTCCGTTACGGTTACAATTCAAACAACTGCAGGCGAAACCAAAACCATCGAAGGCGATAAGTTACTTGTAGCAGTTGGCCGCAAACCTTACACGGATGGACTCGGTGCTGAAAACGTTGGAGTCAAGCTAACCGAACGCGGGCGCATCGCAGTTGATCCGCATACTCTTGCAACTTCAGTTCCCGGAATTTATGCAATCGGCGATGTAATTGAAGGTCCTATGCTTGCGCATAAGGCAGAAGAAGAAGGCGTCCTGGTTGCAGAGAACCTGGCTGGAAAAAAAGGTCACGTTAACTACAATGCCCTGCCCTCGGTTGTGTATACCTGGCCAGAATTTGCATGGGTGGGCCGCGGAGAAGAAGAACTCCAGAAGGCAGGAATCGAGTACAACACAGGTAAGTTTCTGTTCAGACCCAATGGTCGGGCTAAAGCCATGAATGAGCCAGAAGGACAGGTGAAATTCATAGCAGACAAAAAAACAGATACGATTCTTGGAGTCTTCATCGTTGGACCAAATGCATCTGAACTGATTGCGGAGGCTTCAATTGCAATGGAATTTGGCGCATCAGCAGAAGATATTGCACGGTCGTTTCATGCGCATCCTACGCTCGCTGAAGTTATGAAGGAAGCAGCGATGGATGTAGATAAACGTTCAATTCATAGCTGATAAGGATATCACCAGGATTCGGCGCACGGGAATCGGTTAAAGACGGCGTTCTCAAACGGTCGGGGACTTCCCAACGAGGAAGGAATCTTGACCGCAGAGTACGCTGAGGCTCAGGGGTTCCGGTTTCATTTCACAACGGCGAT
This sequence comes from Spirochaetia bacterium, assembly GCA_021413825.1. Lineage (GTDB taxonomy): Bacteria > Spirochaetota > Leptospiria > Leptospirales > Leptonemataceae > JAEUSB01. The sequence continues at coordinate 39,347 of JAIOPQ010000088.1, forward strand.
AAACGCTCAAGGTCTATTTTTTTTGATTTATCTTTACCCGAAGGTCCTTGGACACTGGGTCAGCCAAAGAGTTCGCATAGATTCGTGCCGTAAGCTCAATATCAGTGACATTGGCTGTTCTGACGAAAAATGGTTCTAGCTTTATCAGCAGTTGCGGAACAGCGCGCTCAATTATCCACCTCAATTCCACCGTACGCGAGTTCACCGTTTTCAATATTGGCGTTTCATGACTTGGCGCTTTCGACTCCTCTTTGAATTCCCGGTCGGATTCAATCTCAATTTGATCGTCCCTTGATATCTTTATGATAATCACCACATTCTCAAGGGCCTTGCTCCCCACATTCTTGAATAAAATCATGAATGGATGAATTCCAAATACTTTACTCATTGCACGGGACATCATTTCCGCAAGGAACTGTTCATTGCTCTCCTTTGCTCTTGGTTTTTTCGCCATACGAGCGTTTGATGAGATGCTAATCTCCGAGCCTGCGGAATCTTCATCAAGAAGTTCATTGTAAAAGAACAATTCGCAGCCAACGGCATCGATACCACTATCTTCCAACGCCATCCGATATATCTCATCGGGTGTTGCGATGGCGGTGGAAGTTCCCTTCCTAATAGGAACATCAGTAGCTTTCATACTCATGAAATCCTTCAAAAGGAAGATCGGTCGGCCACTCCCCTGAATCTCAAAAATACCAATTAGTTTACGGCGAACATTGATCTCACTATAGAGGAATCTCACGGACCTATTCGTTTTCTTGTTATATGTTGTTGAAAATTTGCGTCGTCGGCTTCTCCCTTTGTTATGCCTACGAACGAAGGTCTTGCGCTCACCAAACTGATACCTGTTACGATATAGCCTTTCTCGTCTTTTGCTAAGACGTTAGCTATCGCCAAGATATCTTTTAAGCACTCGATTTTCGTTTTCTCGTTCGATAAGTTGTATCCTTCTCGCTTAAAATCAACCGTCAACGTCTCCCCGCCGGCAACTAGCTGAAGAATTTGCGAATCTGTTAAGGGCATAACCAAAGCCCACGCCAATCATCATTGGTTTCAAGCTCAAAAAAGGGCAGTGAGGTTTGCGCCCGTCTTCCCGAAGTCAATTAGTCCCGGTCTTCTGATGCAAACCCATCAGCAACGGCCACGGACCCTCAGAACCACCGTGGCTAATTTGCCTTTATGTCTCCAGTGAACTCTGTGGTGAAATTCCCAAACGATGCTCATTCCGGCGGCAGATTCAGAAATTCCTCAATCAAACCTACCGTTAGCTCTGGATAATTCGTCTTCCGTGTCGTTGTCACAGCTTCACCCAGGTAATCGCCATGACCGGCAGGCAGGATCAGTAGCCTTGATTTGGGGATGAGGCGCGTCAGTTCAACTGCGTGTTCCGGTTTCACAATATCCTTATCGCCAATCAGAATTAAAGTGGACGCTTGAATCGATTTTACATCCGCGTCAGGAACATCTTTGAAGTTAAGCATTCGCTCCCTGTCCTTTTCAAACATCACTCTGAGTTTTTCGGGATCAGGATTTACTTTCAAAAAGGCATCCTTGAGCGGTTGGGGCATATTTGAAAGCGTAGACTCCTCTATGAATCTCCAGAGCAAGGGGTGTGCTCCGTCGCGCCTGGTCGCAGCCGATGCAAACACGAGTTTCCTAACCAAACTTCGATGTTTGATTGCAACTTGCATTGCTACGCTCGCTCCATTGCTAAATCCAAAAATATCTGCCTTCTCAATCTTCAGGAGCTTTAGCAGCGCGGCCACATCGTCCGCCGAGCTTTCGAATCGCACCGGTTTATCACGGTTGCTCGTTCTACCGTGGCCCTGCTCTTCAATGGCAATCACGGGTCGATTCGCCGCGAACGCCGGAAGAACCTTGCTGAATGTCACGTCAATCGTTGAGCCGCCCCCATGCAACAGGACAAGCGGAATGCCTTTGGCTTTTCCGTGAACCTCGTAATACATTCGTATTCCGTTTATGTCCGCATAGGCAGCACGGCCTGCGCCCACTGCTTGACGTGAGACCGATTGACCGTTGACATTGGCGGCACTGCCTGATACCAAACCCAACAGCAAAACTACCGCAAAATATTCCTGTATTTTCTTACGCATGCCACCCCTAAAAATTCCTCAGCGAGATGCTTTAATCTATCCTGCGAAATCGCTGAGCGAACCCACAATGCTCGCCTATTTCTGCATCACGTCAATCTCAAAAGCTATCCGCAGATTAACGCAGATAAACACCGATAGAGAATTCGACCATCAGCGCCAATCCGAATCCATCTGCTTTGTTACTCTGTCCGTTTTTCCCTCAAAAAATAGTTGCGTAGTTAAGTGGCTACGGATGACTTGTCGTCAAGTGGCTACACAATGAATTTGAGACGAGACGTATTCCAGGCAATAGCGGATCCCACAAGAAGGGCAATTCTGCTTCTGGTCGCTTCCCAATCCATGACAGCAGGTGCAATAGCTGCAAACTTCGACACGGCCAGACCCACTGTTTCCAGGCATGTGCAAATACTCACGGAATGCGAATTGCTCTCGCAGAAGCAGGATGGAAGAGAAATCCATTATCACATCAATGCAAAGAAACTTAAAGAAGTAGCGCATTTCATTGAACCATTCCGAAAGATGTGGGACGACAGGTTCAATAAACTTGAAAGCATAATGAAAACGTATAAATCAAAGAAGTAGAAATATGGAACTCAAAACAAAAGTCCAGGCAGAAGACGGCAAGCAATCAATATTCATCAACAGGGAGTTTGAATTACCCGTGGAATTGCTTTTCAGAGGCTACGTGGAGCCAGAAATTGTTGAACAATGGATGGGCACGAAGGTGCTAAAACTCGAGAACAAGAAACACGGTAGCTATCAGTTCGAAACAACAGATTCTAAGGGAAACAAGCACGGATTCAACGGAACCATTCATGACTTCATTCCAAATCAAAAGATCACGCGAACATTCGAGATGGAGAACACACCGTTTGGCGTGCAGCTTGAATTCCTGGAATTTGAACGCCTGACGGATGAAACAAGCAATCTTGCTATTCAAATAGTATACAGAACCATCGCGCTCAGAGACCAGATGCTGCAATTGCCCTTTGCGCAGGGAATCAATATGGCGCATAACAGATTACAAGAAATAGCAAAGCAGATAGGCAGCTTATGACAAGGCGAAACAAAATCATTTATTGGATTTCTACGCTCTGGCTTGCACTGGGAATGGTGTCGACCGGAGTAGTGCAATTGACCAGAGGGAAAGAGGGATCCGGCGGAGTAGATAGCATCCTCCATCTGGGCTATCCGCTATATCTTCTGACAATCCTGGGTATCTGGAAACTCCTTGGAGTTGCGGCAGTGCTTATTCCTAAATTTCTTTTAGTAAAGGAATGGGCATACGCCGGCTTTTTCTTTCTATCATCCGGCGCTATACTTTCGCACCTGGCGGCAGGCGACCAGGTAAAGGAAATTTTTCCACCCCTGCTGCTCCTGGCTCTCACAATGATATCGTGGTATTTCCGCCCTCTGGATCGCAAAGTAGTCAGCCAATCATAATCAAATAGCGAGAACAACATGAGCAAAGCAGATAGCAAAAAGAAACTCTCCTCCAAACAGAGCGAAGATTTAATCAAAACGCTGAAGACACGTTTCGAGAAGAACATGATTCGCCATAAGGTTGTTGAATGGTCCAAAGTTCAGACCAGGCTCGAGGGCAGTTCAAAACTCTGGTCGCTCCACGAAATGGAACAGACAGGTGGCGAACCCGATGTTGTTGGTTATGACAAGAAGAAGGGAGAATTCCTTTTCTACGATTGCTCTGAAGAAAGTCCTAAGGATCGCCGGAGTTTTTGTTACGACCGCAAAGCCCTTGACTCAAGAAAAATATCGCGAATTGCAGAAACTTGGAAAGTTCGACACAAAGACTTCGAGCTGGCTATTAACGCCCGCTGATGTCAGGAAACTGGGCGGTGCAATATTTGGGGATCTTCGTTACGACAGGGTATTCGTGTATCACAACGGCGCAGAGTCGTACTATGCTGCCAGAGGTTTCCGCGGCTCGCTCCGTATTTGAATCATTTCTCAACAACCAGCACGCTTCTTACATAATCGTATACTTCTTCATTGGTAATGAGGCCAACATGACCCAGCCCGGGAAATACTCGGAACACCAGGAAGTCTTGTTCGGCCGAATTCCCGTGAGCTGCCTGCGCCTGCCTGAACACTTCGCCGGACGCACTCTTACGACCCACCAGGCCATCCCCAAAATACAAGTTCACTGGAGACTGATCATCTTTAGTTAGGGTTCCTACTACTACGTAGTACGTAACATCTGGAATTGGTGCAACATTTGTTCTTTTGGCGCTCAGTATGCCTTCTGCGCCTGCGTGCTTCCAGTCTTCATCTACAAGAAAGCCCCAGCGCAGATCTTTGATTCCGTTACTCCGCTGGTTTGCAATATTACCAATGATTCGCGTTGGAATAGTCCAGATAGTTTTAAGGATTGTGGTAGTGAGATGCCCCAGTTTCTCAAGATAGGATCCATCGTTTGGAACACCGAGCAGTACAACACGGCGAAGTCTTTGTGTCCAGTTTTGGTTCTGAATTCCCGCATAGTAACCAGCACTGCGTGATACCAGTCCACCCATGGAATGCGCTACAATTGCGATTTGCTCGGGAGAGAATTCATCGACGAATGCCTGAATTAGATTGGAAAGGGCACGGCCATTCTCGGAGACATGCATTCCTGAATTATAGCGCACATAGAGAGCCGTTCCACCCGATGCTTCTGCCAAACGCGGAGCGAACCCAGGTTTATCTGGTGCATGCTCCTGCCAGAGAACCTCATCCACCATAAGTCCGTGCACAAAAATCAAGACGCGTGCATTCCGCGCTACAATCGATTTAAAACGAGGATCTGTGATGGCTATGTCTTCCCCGTTCAAGCGAAAAGACATTTGAATTGCGCGAAAATCACCTGACTCAGCAAGCTTGTCACCGATTACTCCGTTAAGCACAGGGAGCAGATAGTGCGTGTTCTCGCTGCCTTTGCGGTATACAAAGCCAGCTCCACGTCCAATAGCCCAGGCGCCCTTCTTAGTTCCAGACCAAACATTCTTCCAGAAACTCATTAGAATACCCCACTACCAGCTTCAATCAGCATCTCGCGAAACACGGGCAAAGAAAGCCCAATTACATTTGAGTGACAGCCGTCTAGTCCAGCTACAAATAGCCCGCCACGACCTTCCAGGGCAAATGCGCCAGCACACTGCAAGGGCTCGCCGGTCCTTACGTATGATTCGATTTCCTGGTCGTCTGGGTTTGCAAAACGAACTTTTGTGCAGGGTGCTCGCACGATTGATTTTAGAATTTCGCAGCCATCTGGACTCATCCGCAGTAAATACAGGGCATGTCCAGTCCAGAGCTCTCCTGTCTGTCCGCGCATCATCTTCCAGCGATTGATCGCGTCGCTTGCATCCTGCGGTTTTCCATGAATTTCTCCGCGTAAGGCAAGCACTGAATCACAACCCAGAAGAAATGCATCACCCGATCGAATCGATGAATCGTAGGTCGCATCCAGCATCTTTTCATCTGGATTGGTGGCGGAAAGGAGCTTCTCGTTACTTTGGAGTTTTGATTGCAGTTTGGAAATAACATTCTCTGCTTTCTTCTGTGCGAGGATTCGCACCAACTGTTCGGGATTTTTTTCCAGAATCGAACTCTCATCAAAATCACCAGCAAGAATAATTGGATTAAATCCGGCTGACTCAAGCAGGCGCCGGCGTGCAGGGGAAGCAGAGGCCAGAATCAATTGCTTCATGAAAGGCTCAGTGCAAGCGCGGCGATTGCTGCAGTCTCGATTCCCAACTACAAAACAGATGGCCCGGGTTGAATTGGAATTGGCTGGTCTTTCTGGAGGAACCAGAATCTCCGCGGCCGTTGGATCGAGGACTACAGGACTCAGCGACTGCTCAAGGCCCCATTCGATTGCTTTTGCAAGCGTAACGCCAGGATGAATTACTGGTAGAGTGAAACGCCTGCTCTGCGCTGCAGCTTCTGTGACTATCCGATCTGCGCGTTTTCCAAAATCGTTTCTTTCGCTATGTTCAAATGCAACCGGAACAATATCTGTAAGTCCAAGCTCAGTCGACTTTTGAAGCAGCCAGTCACGTCTGGGACCCTCTGGAACGGCACAGAGTAAAACACGTCGAGACTCGATGCGCTCTTCAAATGTAAGTAAGTCAATTGCTGCGCCGGCATTCGCCCCGGCAGTATCAGAAACAATGCCTGGGTACCGTCTGGATCGACCATCTCCGCAGAAGATCGGATCACCTGGCCGGAGTCGTCTTGCGCGTACATGTTGTTTTTCTTCCGGAGTCCACTCCAGGAGTGCTTGGGGTTGGTTGCGAAAAATAAGAAACAAAATAGCTGGCCTTGCTATTTGTAATTTACAGGAGCAGGCCCTTTTGCAAGCTCACTTTGACGCCGAAGTGGTGGAATTGGTAGACACAGTGGACTCAAAATCCACCGGGAGCAATCCCTTGTCGGTTCAAGTCCGACCTTCGGTATCACATTAATTTCTTAATACAACGCCCATTGGGGCACTTGCTGTGATCAATTACGCAATCGCGGTACTGAATTCCGGTAATCGGATCTTCCGCCCTGTATTCAACCAGACAATCGAGCCCTTCTAGCTCAAACTGCCGCTCCATGTCTCGTTCGAGTTCAATCAGTTTTGGCATGACATCCCTCCGTGGATGACTGCTCATTCGTGCTTGGACGGTACGACCGCCATTTTCGGCGGTTCTTTCTATACTAGGATTATCGGTTTATCCCATGTCGGGACTGTAACTGCGAACTTGATTTCTGCCGCCATGTTTACAGGCGTACAGAGCCTTGTCCGAACGTTCGATCATGGTTTTGTTGCTTCTGGCGTCAAGTTCCGGGTCAAAAATGGAGATTCCAATGGACATGGTAACCTTCATTTCCTTGCCTTCGTGGTTTACTACCATTGACTCAACCGTAGTGCGAATGTGCTCAGCAAGATCCCGCGCGGTTTTCTCGTCAGCGCCTGGCATTACCACGCAGAATTCTTCTCCGCCGTAACGTGCAGCAAAGTCAGTGCGACGCGCAGAATCGATTAGAACGCGCGCAACATGTTTGAGCACTTCATCACCGGCCTGATGTCCATGGGTATCGTTGAAATTCTTGAATTTATCTACGTCAGTTAAGAGCAAAGCCAATGGCAATTTGCGTTTAAGCGCCTTATCGCGTTCTTCACGGAAACGACTCTGGAAGTATGCGTGATTCTTCAGGCTCGTCATCATATCAACGGTGGCCCGCTCATACAATCTTGCGTTCTCTACTGCAATTCCACCAAGCGAGGCGAGATCAAAAAGAAATCCTTTCTCACTATCCGGATAGTCTCCGCCTACTGCCTTTTCCCCGAGTAGAATTAATCCTATTACCTTGCCCTTGGCTTTAAGTGGAACCATGAGTTCCACTCCCAGCTCCCGCAAAGCCTGCATTGGTTTTTGTGAAGCGACTGGCTCTTCAAGATCTACAAGTTTAATGGTTTTGTTTGTAGTCTCCAGAAGTTGAACCAGCGGCGATTGAACTGGAATGCGATATTCTTCCTCTGGTCTTAAGAATGCAAAGCCACGGAAACTATCCACAGGCCCAATGAAGTCTGAATCCATTTCCGGAGTCAGAAAAAGTGCAGCCTGCATGGTCTGCACTTGCGCCAGGCAAATATCAAGTATGGCCTGGATCAGATAATTGTAATCAAGCGTTGAGTTTAGCGCTCGCGAGATCTCGATGAGCTGACGCTGGTCGTAGATCTTCTTCTCGTAGTGTTGAATTTCCTCTGGAAAGCTGAATGACATGGCGGACATGACATTGTTGATACCTGTAACCTGGTCAACACCTAAAAAGGGTGGACGTTTAGCCCCCTTTTGGAAAACCTAGTCTTACACCGCGCGGTAGAGCAGTTGGTAGCTCGTTGGGCTCATAACCCAAAGGTCACAGGTTCAAATCCTGTCCGCGCTAATGAAAAGGCCCGCGAGGGCCTTTTTTGTGGCGAAGTAGCTCAGCTGGTTAGAGCGTCGGAATCATAATCCGCAGGTCCGGGGTTCGAGTCCCTGCTTCGCTAATTTCTTATTCCAGGTCTTCATCCTCGTCCACGCCCCCCTTCCGGGGAGTTGGGCGAGGATGCGGATATTCAAGCTGGCTCAATTCCGCAATCTCAAGCATACGATCATGCAGGTAATGTTCCGGTTCGTCGTGCATGGAGTAAGGCGTGGGCGCACCAATGCGAATATCCACGTGCGTTCGAATGAAACCTCTGGTATAGCGAAAGCCCACGCAACAAACAGAAATCGGGGTCTCAGGTCTCCCTGCTACAAAGCGAAATCCAGGAACCTTGCCCTTCCCCATCTTATTCAAAAAGAACGTTTGCTCGGGAAAAATGACGACTGTGCTCCCTTCATGAAGCTTGTGCCTGGCTAACAACAGGAACCCTTTACTCTTAATTGCGTCCTTTCTGTTGATGGGTATTCCACCGCATTTCAGGAAGAAGCCAAAGAACTTTGGATCTGCAAGCGAATGCTTCATCACGCACCATTGATCACGGCGCTTGCGCGAGTAACAAACAGCACCCAACCCAAGGGGAATGTCCTCATTGCGCTGATGCTTGGCAAGAATCAGTAAACTGCCGGTTTCCGGAATATTATCTGCGCCGGTGACGCGAATCTTAAAGAAGAGTCTGAGTACGTACTTCCCAAGGAAGATTAGAATGTTGGAGGGCCACTGGGATTTTCCAGGGTGAAAAGGTAATTCTGCCACGTGTCGACCTTCGAGAAAATCGCTCCTGAGATCAAGCTCGAATTGACTTGTATGAGACAAGCGCGACATAATGCAGAATGCTCCTGTGGCTTCTGGGCTCGCTGCTTTTCATTCAAGTCCTGCTACTGGTTGTGCTTAAACCCATTCTAAATCGAATCGCACCTGAATTATTCACGATTCATTTCACAGGGCCTGGATGGATCTTCCCGCTATTCTTCTTTCGCGCAAAGAAACTCTCACTCATGATTCGCGGAGGTCCGGATCGGGATCGAGTCTATCTGCATGCAGATTCAGTTTCATTCTGGGTTTCGCCACTTGATCTGTTAAAAGGTAGAATTGTCCTTGTACACATGCGCCTGATTCATCCATTTCTCGAATACTTCAATCGTCAAGATTCGCATGAAAAGAATCGTCTGCTTCCGGCCCCGGGCCGATTCCTGATTCGAGGCGGACGAATCCTGAATGGGCGAATCAAAGTCACCGATGAAACTCGGACCCCGCGCTATGAACTCGAACTGAGCAAAATTCACGTGCGAAATGGAAGCGTCGATGTCGGAGTACCAGCGCAATTGTTCTTCACCCTTGGCCAGGGAACAGCACACCTGGGTGATGGAAATCTCGAGGTGCGAAGCGGGGAGCGCAGCGGCTGGCTGGTCTTAAGCGGAACGTTAGGTGATATTACTAGCATGCGCGGAATGCCGTTTTTCGGAAGTCGCTTCCTGCTTGAAATGGCTCACAAGTGGGAGGCAGAAACAGGACGCAGTGTGGTTGCAGGTCAAATCTCCGGATCGGAACAGGACAGAAACCCTGTGCCTTTTGAATTTGAAGTGAACTGGTCGGATTACCGCCTCACGCTGGACCTGGGCTTACAGCGATTGATTGAGCAGGTAATCAATAGCACGCGCCCGCGCGGGATCAGCATCAAAAGCGGTGTTCTGATGGGCAGCAGACAGTTCTTCGAATTGATCAAGAAAGACTACGGCGACGGTCCACTAAAGGAAATCGTTTAAAGATCTGCGAATTTCTTCTCTACAATATACACAAGAAATGCCTGCATCCTTGGCCTGTAGATTGGAAATCTGAAGTAATGGTCGTTTCTCCAGGATACGTAGGTGACACCTTCTGCAATTGCACTATCTGCAAGCAAAGTCATACCGTCGTTTGGTCCGTAGCGGATCAGATACTCATAGAAGGGTCTGGCTCTATCCGTTACAAAACGAAACAGCGGAACTGCTACAACATTGACGACCAGCATCTGCTGTGGGATCTTAAGTTCCGATTCCAGGGGAGCGCCTGCTCCGGCGCGCATAGACATAAATCCGTCCCAGTTATAACCGTTCCAACAGAAGTATGCGCGCGCCTCCATCTTGTATTGCCAGGTTTGATCAATGTCCGTGATTAGATGGCTGCCTTTATTAATACCAACAATGTTGTACCATGCGCGCACCTTCTTAAAGTATGGTTCATCGCCGCATTTTTGAATGGCCCGTTTAAAATCTCCGCTCCCTTTACTGAGCGATGCAATGATGATTCCCTGAACATCGTCGCGAGATTTTACAAAGTTACAGATGATTGTAGCATTGGTTTCAATAGTTCCGGTTTGCTCTACTGGAATGACGGCCTCCGCCAGGCCCAATTCCTTTGCCATGGTCCGCAATTCCTGGCCGTCTGCACCAGTCTGCGGATTGTCAGCATAGAACATTCCCGGGGCTAAGGCAAGTAACAGCTTCTTGCTCGAAAAATCGGGTTTCTTTGTGGCGATTACCGTTTGCTTGCGATCAAGGAATTCCACGAGCTCACGATTTCTGGATTCAGAAATCACGCGATGGTAGTACACGGCTGCGGCGCGATCTACATCCTTAGTATCCTGAACGATTTTGTGCAGACCTTCTTGATTTACGTCAGCGAGCTTTGGCATGCCTGGATATTTAGCGGCCCAGTTCAGGTACTCGACTTCATCGTCGCAAAGTCCCTTAAGCATGTATGCATTGGTTTCACATTTCACAACACGGGTTTGCTCAGGTACCTCAAGCTTGCGATCCACATGACAGGCAAGACTACCGAGCAGAAGCAGGACAGCGATACGAGCCAGGCGCATATTAGCGCATCCCCACTTCTACGGCGTACGCAATCATCGCATAGAGCCTGGCTTCGGGGATTTCGTAGCGGAAGTAATGATCGTTTCGCCACGATGCATACGTCACGCCTTCTGGAATATGGCTATCTGCAAGCAGTGTCAGACCATCGTTTGGACCATAGCGTGTTAGATAATCATAGAACGGTTTAGCGCGTTCTGAAACATACTTGCTTCCCGGAATTGCAACAACGCTGATGATTTTCATATGAGCAGGAACTACGAGTGGAGTTTCCAGTGGAGCGCCAGCACCGGCGCGCATGGACATGAACCCATCCCAGTTGTAACCCTTAAAACAGAAATATGACCTGGCTTCCATTTTGTACTGCCAGGTGTTGTCAATGTCGGTGATCAAGTGGCTTCCCTTGTTAATGCCAACAACGTTATACCAGACCTTAACCTTTTTAAAGTATGGTTCATTGCCACAAATCTGTATGGCGCGTTTAACATCGCCGCTGCCCTTACTTAAAGACGCAAGAATGATCGATCCAAAAAAATCTTCCTTCTCTACGTATTCACAGATTGTATGCGCATTTTCTTCGATGGTTCCAGTTTGTTCGACTGGAATAATCCCATCAGAAATTCCAAGCTTCCGAGCCATCATGCGGAACTGTTTTCCATCTGCCCCTACTTGCGGATTATCCCTGTAGAACATCCCGGGGGCAAACAGAAGTAGAACCTTCTTATCCACAAAGTTGGGCAGCTTTTTCTCAATTTCCTTTTCTCGCCGCAGCAGGTAGGCCATGAACTCCACGTTCTTTGGATCTGTAACCATACGATGATAGTATAACGCGGCGGCACGGTCGACGCTCTTCTCTGTCTGAGAAACCTGGCTGAGTCTCTCGCGAGTCAAGTCTTCAATTCGTGGATACTGTTTGTAATCCTGGGCCCATTTCAGATTTGCAACTTCGTCCGCACAGAGCCCATCAAGGTAGAGCATGGAACCCTTGCAGGCAGAAAGATCCACGTCTGCTGTCTTAAGCTCTTTGTCCACATGACAGGCGGTCGCAGACAGCAGTAAGAATAACGCGACGCGTTTCATGAATTTGATACGAGTGCTTGTTTCTGCTTCCAACATTCAAGTGTAAACAGAACAAAGAAGGAAATTGAAAAAGCAAGGATTACTGTCAGAGTTTGAGGAACCACAGTGAGAGTCAGCAAGAGCGCAAGGATAGCCATGCTCAATCTTGTGACCGCAAAGTAAAACCAGCGCGCAGACGGCTTATAAGTCCAGAGGGCGAAATCGACGGGACACAGCGCCAACCAGGTTACGTTGTGCGACATGAAATCAAACGATGTAACTGCAAACACCAGGAAAGCCAACAAACCACCGAGTCCGGAAAAAACCGCAAACGCACGAATCCCTTTGCTTTGAAACCTCTTCAGGGCCGGAACGGGAAGCATTGCAATTAATACAAGGAACATGAACAGGATGCCCACTGTTCCAAAGATATCGCGATTTTTAGGTGGGTGGAAGGTTCTATCTCGAATGACTTCAACTGGCTTGCCCACCCAGCCCGCTGTTTCCAGCGCAAGTTTAAGATCGTCTGGTAGATAGATCAGGGTATGCCCGTCTCGAACCTGGTCTGTGGTGTAATCAAAGAGGAGTTTCTCGTGAATTCGTAGCCAAACGTTTTCATTTGAATAGTCCAGCACACGCGTGCGCCAGGTGTTCTTCTTCTCAATTGCAGAGTCTGGCAGGGATACTTTTTTCCCTTTTGCATTGCTAATCATGTCCCGCATGAATGTGACACAATTGTTTTTGAAGTTATGGTATTCGTAGCCTTCTGCGTTCTTACCAACATTCTCTACAATATGAGCCAGCAGTTGGGCCTTTTCATTTTCTGTGAGTATCAAATCTGACACAAACATTCCTCGCCCACTTGCATCCCAGGCTTCATAAGCCGAGCGCATGGGCAGAATGTTGACCGTGAATCGAGCATGGCCGCGCAGAAAGCGCCAGAGAAAAGACATCGAAGGATCGTATTCACCGAAATCCACATAGAAGTCTTCAGCCGCAAGATCAGCACCGCGCGTGACGCGCAGGGCTGAGTGGCCAAAGGCCGTGGTGACTGTTAGTCCCGGGGTAACTGTCACCAGTTGAACCCTTAAATTTCCGAACGGAGGCCTGGCTGCAATTGCAAGGAAGCTATTTTTAGATTCATCGCGCCAGGTTTGTGCCTGGATTGCAAAGGGACTCAAGAGTATAACGGCCAGTAAGGTGGTCTGAAGTTTGTGACGTAAGATAATCATGGTGGATTTTTTCCGAGTCAATTCGGCGCCAGCGGGCAAATACGCATATCAAAAAGCGGAGTTTAGAGCCGATGCGGCTAAGCGAATGCGAGCAGTGGTCTTGTTTGGTAGTGAAAATGTGCGAGGGGAATTAAGTTAGCAGAGAAAATAATGCCCCGGCGTAAACCGGGGCATTGCATTGATTAGTCGCCGTTTACGACTGTGCAAGTTTTGGAAAGAACTGAACCCAACAGATTGTCATTTTTGTAGTCAATTGTTTGGATTTTTGTGATTCCACCTGCAGCTGCTGCAGCTTTAGTTCCAGCATCACCTGAAGAAATGAGCCCCAGGATACCAGATACGCAAGCTTCGCCAGTTTTGGAGCCAGCGCCAGTAGGACCATTGTTCAGACCATCATCACCGAGACGGAGAGTGGTGTTTTGCATAATGGATCCAGACGGAGCTGAGTAGCCGCCACCGGAACATGCAACAGAAGCTGCAACGATGAGGGCTGCCCCTAGCAGAAGAAGTTGTTTCATTTTTTGTTCTCCATGAACATTATTTTGATGCCAGTGAACACTGCCCTAAGAATCGATCAACAAAAAATTAACTGATATCGGGTAATCTGGCTTCGCGCGATGATTTTGCGATTCATTAACCGTCTTTCGCGCGCTTCAATACATCTTCCGATGTTTTCAAAGTCTTTTGAATGGCTTTAGTGACATCTGTCAGCTTTTGTTCGGGGGTGTACGGTTCCTGCCCGCGAGGAGCCTTCCTGCTTGCACTGCGCATACATGCCTTGTCGAGAATGACAAGGTCATCGTGAACTTCTTTAATGAGGGAATTATAGGTTTCGCGTGTAATCTCTTCCGTAACCCTCAAATCGAGCAACTTCCATGAGTTTGCTTCAATCTGACGGATCATTGCCTTATCGTCCCCTTTGATTTCGCAAAGGTTAAATGCTACACTTACACCATACCATTTCTTGCTGGCAGTTTGCTCTGTTATGTAGCGCCCATCAATTTGTGGTGCAGTGCGCACATCCTGCGCCCTGCAGGTCAGGACTAAAGACGCAAAGGACAAAGCGGCTGCAAGGAGAGTAGACGAACGGTTACGCAAAATCATTACGACAAAGTGCGTCAGGAACCCGCCAGGTCAAATCATTTGAAGACGTAAGCGATGCAGCCTTCCAATCATCAATCCCCGCGCGCGATTGTGCACGTTTCAGAAATCAATGTACCTAGAGTTTGCGACACCCGGTAGTCCACAGCTTTGACTTCTGTGATACCGCCCACGGCAGCCGCAGATTTGATGCTGGCATCGCCCTTTGAGATGAGGCCCAAGTAACCGGTGGCACAAACCATACCTTCGCGTGAACCAAGGCGAGTCGGTGTTGTTACATCTTTATTAAGCGTGACGTCCATATACAATGAACCGTACGGGGCGGTGTACCCGGTCATGCAGGATGTGAGTAGCACGGAAAATGAAAGTCCAATTAAACGAATGCGCATACGGAGACTGACGATCCCCGGGAAAGATCGTCAAGCGGAATTATTGGAATCGTTGAAGCCCTCGGGACTTAAACCGGATGGGGCCACCCGTGAAAAGGAAAGAAGAATAACCCGCCCTGAACATTTGAAATCTCAAACCGAGCGACTTCCTGCAGTGTTTTCATATTGAACCTTTTCCCTTGAAGAGTCCCAATTGCAGGCGGGGCGAGTTTCAAAACTTTCCGCAATACACAACGTTATGCGACATTACTCCAGTTATTTCTCTGACGGTTTTCACATTTGACTTCTGCTCAACGCGGTTTAATCTAACCTGTTCCAGCGATAAAAAAAAACAAGATACGTTCGCGCGTAACTATTGACAACTGATGCGGCTTAACGTCCCTCATGGCAGAGGTATTCGATCCAATGTATAAACGTCTCGTGTTCACCCTATTGATTTCACTTGGGATTTCCTGTGTTGCCCCGGGCGGCGGCGGTGCCGTTATATTTAATTCATTCAGCGGACCGTTCCAGGCCACATCCAATGCTGGACGCGGGAAGACCGGTGAAGCATCCGCATATTGCATGCTCGGCCTTGTCTGTTTTGGTGATTGCAGCATTAACAAAGCTTCTCAAGAAGGAAATTTAACCAAGGTTGCAGCTGTAGACTATCACTACACGAGCATATTGGGTTTTGTGTTTAACAAAACAACTATCATCGTAACAGGAGAATGATCGTGCGTTCGATCGTCTTAGTATTCGCGTTGATAGCTGCGGGGGCTGGTTGCGTTGCACCGAGCGAAATGATTGCTTTCGGCCCAACAAATGGGCTGCACCGAGCCCCAAAGGCTCAGCCCACTGGCGGATTATTTACAGTAATCACTCAACCCGGTTACGTAACTGAAATTCCACGCGGCCCCTCTACGGTGCGGTACGGCTATCGCTGTTATGGAAATTATTTCTGCATTGGCGAGAAGGATATCGGAAGCGTAAGTTTAAGCTCTCCCGTGGTGGCCGTCTTCTCTGTGGATCTAAAATCCATGAACTATCAGGTTTATTCCATCTACGAGGTGGTTGTGAATGGTTGGAGTCGTGACGCCTGGCAGCAAAAGTACGGCAGCCTGGATTCGATTCCTGCTTCAGCACGCGCCTTCCATCAGAACGTTGAACTCAACGATGGCAAGATTTACGCAAACGTGATTACTCAGAAGACAGAGCATCATGTGTTCATATGCGATGCTTCAGGGAAAACGAGCATTGAAGACAATGCACGAGTCTTCAGGATTTATTGAGTAGGTAAATGATGAAGTTGAAACATTCCCTTATATTCCTGTTTCTGTTCTGCGGTTGCTATACTTCCAGTATGGGAACTCTTCCCCTTGTTCAAATCAAAGGGGAAATGGTTCCGCTGCGCGAGGATACGGAAGGAACTATCATGGTGCGAACGTGCGATCCAATCAATCTCACTGACGCGATGATAGGAATAAAGTCCCAGAAGGATGATCTCCTGGGTCTCAAAGATTTTGAGATGTATACCACTGCTTCAGGTGTGCGGAATTGCTGGAAAATCCGTGGAATCCCAGTGACCAGAGGTGCCAAATGACTTCCAGCAAAACTCTAATGGCGTTCACCCTGATGGTCATTCTCATGGCCGCCGATTGTAGAATTGGAACGGGCACGTTTGTCGCCACATCCAACTTCAAGGATTTCAAAGAGCTTTCAACAACGAAGGTAAAGGGAAAGTCCTGCCGCGTGTGGTTGCTACATGTTGCCCCGGTGGGGGGCTTCAATCTGAACGACGCGTATGCTTCCGCTATGGAAGGCGCCGGATCAGAGGCGAATGCTATGGCCAATATGAGTGTAAGCATCGAAAGACCCATTCCAATTTTCGGTTGGCTGATGCTCATCCCGATTGTTGCACCATGGGAGTGCTATGTAGTAGAAGGATACCCTGCCAGAATGGGCAACGTACCCTGATCTTGAAAGGGCAAGGATCGCTTCAGAAACTTTGATCTGGCGATCCTTTGCGCCGAGCCATGGCAAAAAACTCGGCTCTCGAATTTGTGCTCTTAGATTATCTGTTGAACGATTTGTTTTGCGATAGTAGTGAATTCGCAAACAACAGTCTGCAATACTCTAAACCGGGTATGAAATACTTTCCACATCTTCGCGCAAATAGGATTACATTTTCAAATATTGCATTGACATCTGTCCGATCGAGAACATCTCTCGGCGATGCGTTTTCTATCGATGTGTTTGATCTTTTGCACTTTGCTGTTAGGTGGTGCCTGTATCACGCTGCCGCAGGGTCAAATTGGCTATCTAGTTCCCGGCGGAGAACAGACCGGCAACATGACTCCGTATAAAAAATGCGGAGCTCCTGGAGTCTGGACATATCTGCTGGATAACCGAATGGTCGAATCTACCGTTTTGCTAGCAGACCGGACCAAGAAGCCTTATAATGCGCGCGTGCTTGTCGTAGACCTTGGTCTGATGGACTCTTGCAATACCCTTCGTGTTTATGAGGAATCCAAATGAAAATGAAATTCGCTCTAATTCTTTTTTTGACAATCATCATGGCAGGTTGCCAGTTCAAAGTTGGCAGTTTTAAGCGAATGGACAAGGAGGCACCTCCTGGTCTAACCGAGCTGGGCGGTACCGTTTTTGGTGAAAACTGTGTCTATGGTTTTCCCCTGACGGGAGACCCCAATCTTCAAGCAGCAACAAATGAAGCAATTCTTCGCGGCCCTGAGGGAACCACGGGGTTGAAAGATGCCGTCGTAGAAACCCGTTACATCCTGTTCATTAACGGTCTTTGCTATAAGGTCACTGGTATTCCCGTTAAAGAGAAATAACAACATCACGATATCCGCAGCCAGGGCATCGATTGGGCCCTGCCTCGTATCGCAATGCCGCCTAACGTGTTCTAGGGGCCTCCCTGGAAAAGATCGTCGCACGTTCATCTACCCGATGTCGGTGATGGGAAAAAACTCCGTTGTGTTGAAAAATGGTTTTACACTTTTCGATACGTCCAGCGCATCAAACACGTACAGGAGGTGTGCAAATGAAACTAGAACGACTTTCTGGAATATTTGGAATAAGTCTGATCGTACTCGCGGGCCTTTCAGTGGCCTGCACCAGCGGCTCAAATATCGGAGCATTCGTCGGGGTAGTCGGGAATACTAATCCAATTCCAGCTTATACGAACATTCAACATCCAAGGGGTGGGGGTTTGTTTTATGTTAGTGACGGCGAAGCTACGCAGCTTGGATCAGCAGCCATCACAGCTGAGGGCACTGCATGCTCGCACGCAGTATTGAGTCTGGTTGCCTTTGGGGATTCAAGCATCTACACTGCAATGCAAAACGGAAATATCAAGAAAGTTGGATCCGTTGAGCAAGATCATAGTATGATCATTTCGGGAATTTACAATAGACGCTGCACAATCGTGCGCGGGGAGAAATGAGAATGAACACAACGCGTAAACTATCATTTCTCTTTGCAGGAATCTGCCTGCTATTCGGAGCGAATTGTGCCGTGGGCCCAACAAGCGGTTTGCTCTTTACATCAAACAGTTTTGCAGGTGTGATCAATCCAGCAAATGATGTTCCTATTGTGAAAACCGGTGAATCCTGCCAGCATCAAATCCTCGGGTTGATTGCTTTTGGGAGTTCCGGAGCAGGAGACGCGGCCCAAGAAGGCGGTGTCGAAAAAATCGCAACAATAGACCATTCCACGGTTAACGTTTTGAGCGTGCTCTATGCTCAATATTGCACGATTGTTCGCGGTAAATAAGGAGGATGGACATGTTGCATAGAATTCTAGGATTAGGTTTAATGGCATCCTTACTGATCGGCGGTGGGTGCCTGTCAGCACCGCTTCAAGGCATTGCCTTTACGTACTCAACTTCAAACGTGCATGATCGCGGCGGATCTATTCCGACGTCTGCAAGCGTGAAGAAGAGTGGGAAAGACTGCCTCTATGGCATACCTATTGTTGGTTGGTTCTGGAACGGACCGTCACAGAGCATTCAGAAGGCTGCGGCTGAGGCCGGCATCTCCAAGATTGCTGTAGTTGATCACAATTCGCTCAACGTTTTTGGACGCTTCTTCTACCGAGAATGCGTCGTAGTCTGGGGCGAATAGTCTGATTATGAGAGTCGAAGGCATGCCTTCGACTCTTCTTTCTTACAAGAAGCCCTGGCCCTACTTCCCGGCCATTGGCTGCGCATTGCGAATTGCTTCTTCGATTTCTTTGAGCTGAGTAGAAATCCGCGCATCAATTGAACCAACATCGGTTTCAATAATGCAACCACCACGATCGATCCTTGAATCTTCATAGATGTTTACTTTACGCAATGATTCCATCATCTTGATGAGTTCATCTTTATGCGCCGTTGTTAATTCAAGATCAGCAAAGTTAACACGAATATCAACGCGGTCGCGATCTTTGATTCGCTTGAGTGCTTCACGAATATTATTCAGTACTACTTCTTTACGCTCTGCGACTTCATCTTTGATGACCTTACGAGCAACCATCAGAATCATATCTACCATTTGTTTTTCAGATGCTGCGATGATCTCCTCGCGCACATCAATTGCCTGACCTACAATCGTTCCAATGCGATCAATGAGCCTACGCACTTCCGATTGACCCTTTTTGAAACCGACCTCGCGGCCAGCATCGTATCCTTTTTGATACGCCTCATGTTCAATCTCTGCCACGCGCATTTCCGCTTCTTTGATCATGCGCTCCGCTTCAATCTTTGCGCGGTCTACCAGCTGTTCTGCGTTTACTCGGGCTGTTTCTTCTTCGCGCTTGGCTTTTTCTTTCGATTCTTGAATCAGATTGAAGGCAACGCCCTTCCCTTCTTCTTCAATCGCGCGCGCCCGTTCATGGGCCTCTTCCAGCATCTTCTGGATTTTTTCTTCAGTCTCTTTGCGATACCGGTCGAGTTCGGCCTCGATCTCTTCAATCGTCGGGCCATGGTACTGCTCGATTACATTCCCTTCTGAATCTACTTCGTATTCGTCTGTATCCTCAATCCCCTGGAACTTCTTATATTTATCTGGAATCTCAAGCTCGACCAGGTCACGGGCCTGGGAGATCTGAGCGGGTTTGAATACGAGCTTGCCTGTGGCCATTCTGTTCGACTCCCTTTCTTATAGAAAAAAGTACAAGGATTTTTTGACCTTATTTTGATTATCGGCGGGTTTTGCGGTTCCTCGCCCAAGAAACCAGGGGAATTGACCACAGGGACCTCAATGACCGACTGGATGTACTGGTAGTTGAATCCGCTTACCCCTCTGAAAATCCTTGTCCATGACTGGCCGCATAAAACCCTGTTCCATGAGCCTCTCAGTCAGTCGCCCGGAGACACATACAGTCCGCATCCAGCTCGATCGCCCTGAGGCCCTTGGCGCAATGAGCCGCGAACTTCTGGGAAAACTTGAAACAACCATCCACGATCTTGCCCTGGACACCACTGTTCGAGCTCTCATTCTCACAGGCACTGGCCGGTCATTTTCGACGGGGGCTGATCTTAAAGAACGAACCACAATGAATCCCACCGAAGTGCGTGATTTTCTGAATCGAATTGGCGT
Organism: Spirochaetia bacterium; assembly: GCA_021413825.1. Classification (GTDB taxonomy): domain Bacteria; phylum Spirochaetota; class Leptospiria; order Leptospirales; family Leptonemataceae; genus JAEUSB01. The sequence goes on from JAIOPQ010000088.1 coordinate 59,652, forward strand.
ATTGTTTGCCGCCATTGAGGCCCTGCCCTTTCCCACTATCTGCGCGATCAACGGGTTTGCATTTGGTGGCGGTCTTGAGCTTGCCTTAACCTGCGACTTTCGCATAGCTGCAAGTGACGCAACCCTTGGCCTGACTGAAACGTCGCTTGGAATCATTCCAGGTGCTGGCGGAACACAGCGACTTACAAAATTGATTGGAACTGCAAAGTCAAAGCTCCTCATTTTAACGGCCCGCAAAATCACCGCTGCTGATGCCCTGCAAATTGGCATCGTAGAAGACGTGGTCGAGCCTGCACAACTCGATGCCACAGCACTTAGCCTCGCCGCTGAGATTGCAAAAAATGCTCCCATAGCCGTCCGGCAGGCAAAGTTTGCCATAAACGCTGCAGCCAGCGTAGATCTCGGAACTGGGCTTACAGTGGAAAGAAACGCATACGAAATTACGATTCCAACAAGAGATCGCCTGGAAGCGCTCCAGGCATTCCGCGAAAAACGCAAACCACAATTTACAGGTGAGTAACAATGATTCTGACCGGACCTGAAATCGTTCGCCGCATGGGGCAGGACATCCGCATCGAACCGTACGATGCATCGCTCGTTAATCCAAACTCATACAACCTTCGATTAAACGATGAACTCGTGGTTTATAAAAATCACGAGCTTGATATGAAGAAAAGTTCTGAGACAGAAATCATCAAGATTCCTGCAGATGGACTGGTCATTGAGCCTGGGAAGTTGTATCTTGGAAGAACTGTAGAATATACTGAGACCTTCAACCTGGTGCCCATGCTGGAAGGTAGATCTTCAATCGGAAGGCTGGGGCTCTTTGTACATGTTACAGCAGGATTTGGTGACGTTGGGTTCCGGGGCTATTGGACGCTTGAAATTTCTGCGATTCAGCCGATTCGCATCTATCCATTTGTTTCAATCTGTCAGATTTTTTATCACACGATTGAAGGCGAAATCGTCGAATACAAATCAGGCAAGTATCAGAACAACAAAGGAATTCAACCCAGCCTTCTGTTTAAAGAATTGGAAAAAACATAAATGAAACTTCGTCTCGCAGAGGACGTGCGCGCAATTTTCAGGAATGATCCTGCTGCGCGGGGTCTGGAATTCTTGCTCTATCCGTGTCTGCATGCAATCGCATGCCATCGGCTGATCAGCCATCCGCTCTACAAGCTGGGCTTCAGGTTCTTTGCGCGATTCTTTTCGCAGCTCTCACGCTTCTTTACTGGAATAGAAATACATCCGGGCGCCAAAATAGATGGCGGATTCTTCATCGATCATGGGATGGGCGTAGTAATCGGTGAAACGGCGGAGATTGGAAAAGATGTTATGCTGTTTCACGGAGTGACCCTGGGCGGAACCGGGAAACATAAAGAACGCAGACATCCGATTATCGGGGATCATGTATTGATTGGAACCTCGGCTACTCTGCTTGGCCCAATTCGCGTGGGCAACAATGCGAAGATTGGCGCGGAGACTGTAATTATAAATCGCGACGTTCCCGCAGATTGCACGGTTGTGGGCACTCCGGGCAAAATTGTGAAGCGCGGACATAAAAAATTAAAGCGCCCGGAATCGCTTCCAGTCAGTCAATATAGAGTAGATGAGCTTGAAGCGGAGTCGAATGGCACTTGACGCGCATTTGGCACCTGAGAAGGTTCTGTAGCGATATGCTTGAATTCTATCGTGGAAATCCCGAGGCCCCTTCCGGAAGCCTCCTGTTCTATTGCCGCGTGCGTGGGCCAAATCCTTTTGCGCCAGACGCGAAACTCCTAATTTGCCACGTCGTGGTAAGCTATCTTGGCGTTCGCTCTAACAATTTCCCTGTAGTTGTGTTTCCTCCCTCTGCCCTGGACGCGGAGCAGGAATTCTATGATCTGCTTGAGCTTGATGAAGAAAGCGATGTAGTTCGCCTGGAAGACTTTGAAATTCCGGAAGGCAAGGCAGAATCGGATTACATGAATGAAAGGCTGGAGCGCTTCAATGATCGCGTATACGAGTACGTTGAAATGTATCGCAAGCAGCTGGATAAAAAACTCAAACGCGTTTCAAGCGGCCTGAAAGATCCACTCTTTCCAGACCAGCCGTTGCTGATTCCCGGGCCAACCATGGATGATGCAAGCGCAATCCAGAGTATTGAACAATGCATACGCGACGGCTTCAACGACAAGCAGGGCCTTACTCATGCAATTGACTTTCTAAAAACAAAACACCCGCAGCTGGACATGATAAATCTGGAAGCAGCTGCAAGACAAGACGACGTTCAGCTCAGTTCGTTGTACCTGGATAAGTTCAAAGCAATCCTGGCAGAAAAATATGAAGACGCAGCCCGCATCCAGGTCCAAATCCGAAACTTCAATCCGGCCGGATGAGTTCTGCTCAAGATTTCGGGTCTGCACTCATCCCGGGCTTTGCTACTCCAGAGGGAACTCGCAACTATTTTCGTGAACTAAAAGACTCGCTGGGTTACAGGGAGTTGTCCTGGTTTAGAATTCATCCTAAAACAGATCTTGCACTCTCACGCCTGGGCTTTGGTGGATACCGTGTAACGTCTGGCTTTAGACCGCACTTTGATGCACTTCGAGAAGCAATTATTTCCGGAACAAACGTAATAGATACTTCAACCAACTATTCTGACGGTGGTTCAGAACAGCTCGTAGGAGACGTCATTCGCGAACTAATTTCTGCCAATCGAATCAAACGCGAACAGGTTGTTGTAGTCACCAAGGTGGGATACATCCAGGGAAAGAGCCTGGAACTGATGCGCGATACAAAGCACGGAGATGTGGTGGAATACGCGGACAATTGTTGGCACTGTATTCATCCCGATTTCTTACGCGCCAATATTCAACTTTCGCGTTACAGGCTTGGCCTCAAAACAATCGATTTTTTGCTGCTGCACAATCCGGAATACTTTCTGATGGATGCAAAAAAGCGCGGTGTCTTAGCCGACGAGGCTCGGAACGAATACGAACGTCGGTTAAAGCGCGCATTCACAGCCCTTGAAGAACTGGCCAGTCGCGGGGCCATCCGCTATTACGGAATTTCTTCCAATACGTTAGCCGCTTCTCAGACGGAGTATACGTCTACTCATCTGGATGCAATCCTGCGCGCCGCAGGACCACATTTCCAGGCAGTTCAATTTCCGGGAAATCTGATCGAAACAGACTTCAGGTACAATAGAAACGCTGGCGGCGGAATTCTCGCGCAAACAGCGGCTGCTGCTGGCCTGTGGACTCTGTGCAATCGGCCATTAAATGCTGGGAGCTCAAACGGACTTGTACGCCTGGCGCGGCTCGTGGAGCCACCGCCGGATGGTGGTGACTCAGGCATCGCTGAGTTTCATCAAATGCAGGGCCGCCTCACTGAGCTTGAAAATAGGCTGGAAGAAGTATTTGGGGATCGATTTCATTTTGGAGGTGATGCGCCTTCCTTTTCACAGATCCTGGGCAGCCATAGAGATTCGTTTCACTCAACCGATCATTTGCGCGTCGCAGTCCCCGGAATTGTTACAGTCTTTGAAAAAACAATCCGTCGACTACAAACCGCTGCGCGTGAGCAGCGTGAAAAAATCGCATTCGAACAGTATGTCAAAGTAGTAAACGCCGTACTCTATCATTGGGAAAACTACACGGCCTTTCTGCATCATCAGCACATGGAAGAACTTGAGCGAGCTCTCTCTGATGCCAACCCCGCTCTTGCAGGCCAACCGCTTGCCAGGCAGGCAATTCTATTCCTCCTGGCGGGACGTGTTCCAGCAACAGTTCTCGTGGGAATGCGCAAAGTTAAGTATGTCAGACAGTTGAGCGAGGTATACCGGACCCTTCCCCCTGCTGAAAATGATGCCCTCGGGATCCTGACTGCGGCTTCGCATGCACTCGATAAATTTTGATTGCCCGGCAAAAGCACTCTCCTCAAATCGAAGTATGCTCACAAAACAGCAAGAAGAGCTCATCGTAGTCTACAACCAGGCCCTGGCACTCTATAAAAACCGTAAGTTCAAAGAGGCCAAAGCTCTGTTTCAGAAAGGGCTGGAACTTGTGCCAGGAGACGGCCCGTCCTTGCTGTACATTGATCGTTGCGACGGATACATTGCAGATCCACCAGGGGAAGACTGGGATGGCGTATACGTCATGAAAACCAAGTAATCAGGATTCATATGCTCAAAAAGAAAGAAAATACACCCGGCATGACTGAGGGTGGCCCAATTTCAACAATCCTTGGACGGGAAACCTCCTTCCAGGGTGTAATGGAATTCAAGCGTCCGCTACAGATCAATGGTCATTTTGAAGGTGAATTAATTACAGATGGCGTGCTCGTTGTGGGTGAAGGCGCAACTGTTAAGGCTAACATTCGCGCTGGAATTGTGATTGTTGCAGGGGAAGTAACGGGTAATATAGAAGCGCGCCAAAAACTGGAAATGCTTACATCGGGTAGAGTATTCGGAAACGTTCGCACAGCAAAACTCCAGGTTGCAGACGGAGTTGTGTTCGATGGCAACTGTGAGATGATTACAGAAGGTCAATCGTCCAATCGCGCAACTGAAGCAAAAGCATCGGCGTGAATTCGCGCCGTTTTTTCCCACGACCAATCTTTTGCGTTCCACTTAATCGCAGGTAATTTCTTTTTCTGAGACAATGCCGTTGTTTCAGAAAGTGCAATCGACCAGGCAGCTGAATCTCTTGCTGGTAAATAGCGAGCCTGCTTCGCTCCAATTTCATGAAAGCACGGTAAATCCGAAACCAGGCCAAACTTTCCATGCGACATAGCTTCAAGGAGGGGCAATCCAAATCCTTCATAGAGCGATGGCATAACAAAGAATGCACAGCCGGCGTAAAGCCTGTGAAGCGCTTCATCGCTCATTGAGTCTTCAATTTTAACGAGTCCTCTGCTCTCCAGGTTTGCGAGTTTCAAATAAAACTCAGGCGTTTCCCAACCACGCCTACCTGCAATCACCAGTCGTAAGGGTTTCTGTTCCCTTGCTGCGTAATCGGCATACGCATCCAGGAGCATCCCATAATTCTTTCGCGGTTCAAGGGTGGACACAGCCAGGATATAGGGCGTGGCTGTCTTTGCGTTGCCTGCCTTACGGGGTGAATCTGAAAACCTGGGTGGGATATCAGCGCCGAGTAATGCAACACCTGCCCGCGACTCGGGAACATTGAGTTCGCGGATCATGTCAACGCGCGATTGATCAGAAATGCAAAGAATTCGCGCCGCACGACGCACGCTATAGTTCAGGAAAGCTTTCTGTTGGATCCGGGCTATCCTTCGCATCGCGCCCGGAAAATACAATGCTACTAAATCGTAAAACGTTAGAACAGCCGGAAGCGATGCGGGAAGCAGCGGGGGCAGCACCTGTTGCGATCCCCAGAAAACGTTGAGGGAATCATGCCGCAGGCTCAGGGGCAGCGCTGAATTAAACCAGAGCCCCTGTTTCCATGCAAGTGCTCCTTTTCCCTGAACCCATTTTATGTTTGGCCGATCCAGCAAATCAATATGATCTCTGTGACATGGCCCGGCAGAGTACAGAAGGAATTCTGTGCCTTTGCCGTGATCAGGGTAGTGCCTGAGAATATTTGTAATTACGCGAGCAACGCCAGAAACGCGTGAGCTCAGTGGCCTGGCATCAACTCCGATTCGCAGGACGCGCATTGTTCCGAGGTGGTTTCTTGCCAGCAAAGACAGATGTTATGGAATGTTTATAAACGAGTATGGTGCGGCCCTCTTGTTGAAGCAGAACCGTAAAATTGTCATGTGCACTCACCTTGCCGCGCACGGGAACTCCTGTTTTCAAATACATTGAAACGGGCTTCCCTGACTTCAGGGCGCTTTCAAAAAGTTCATCTTGAATCGCAACGAGCACTGCGCATGCTCAGTTGCCCTTAGCAAAAGTCAAGTTCTTAGTTAGTATGTCCAGCCTCTGTACGCTGGAGTCATGGGGGCGACTGGCTTTCCGTTCAAGAAAGGACGGTCAGAAATCCAGAGCAATTTCTTCTGTCCACGACGCGGCGGACCAGCACCATCCGGCGGCAGGTTATACGTATCGACGTGCAGTACAGCAAAATAGGTCCGATCCGAAAAGAGCATATACTCTTCCACGGCGACTGAGCCATTCTCAGCAATCCAGGCCAGTGTGGCTTCTGGAGCGCGGCTCTGCTCCTTGTGATTATAGATGCGACTGATTTCTGGGCTTAAGAACAACCGCATTTCATTGCGTGAAAGTTGCATTTGGCCAATCGATGACTGCAAAGTAATTTTGGAATCTGACTGGAATCCCACTGAATACTCGGCCCAGGCACTCTCCCCATCCGTTGCGACCTTGTTTCCATATGCCCATTCGAAATAGACGCATTCTTCCTGCGACGGATATGATTTTAAAGAAGGACCGGTGAATGTAACTTCAATCTGGTTTCTAAAATCATCAGGCGTGAGTTCGTGTTTATTCATAATCGCCTGTGTTTGCTTTGCGCAACTTGAACCAAGAGTTATAACCAAAATTCCAAGAACAATAGGGAAAGATAGAACCAGCTTACGGTTGCGCATCAAAGAGCCTGAGTTATCAGTACTTTTCACGCAAGGTCAAATTCTTGTCCAAAAAATACCTGCGAAAAGCCTCAACAAGTCCTGAATTTCCCCCACAGATTCCAAACGATTTTGGATCTGCTTGATTATAGAGACGTTGGGCCTGGGTGCGTAAATCAATTACGTTGGAATCGGGATGACTTAGAATCATTGCTACACCTCCGCAAATATCCCAGTCGTTTTTGGGAAACAAACTAACTACAAGATCCCCTTCACCGCTGGCCAGAAGTGCAAGCTTACGCGCAATCGAGCCCATGGGCCTGATGTCAAAATCCTGCTTCAGGCTATCAAACGTTCCACGCTTATCTTCAGTTTGACTGACCAGCATAACACAACCCTCCAACTCCTTTCTGCCGGATAAGCTGCAATCTTCTATCCTGGTGAGAGCGTTCAGTGGCGCCTTTTTCACTCCCAGATTCTTAGAACCATACACGATCAAATTCTCAGCTGGCATTGCAACTGCACCCATCAAGGGCAAACCATTGTCACACAAACCAGCGGAAACAGAAAACTGAGTCAGTCCCTCAACGAACTCACGCGTCCCGTCAATTGGATCAACTACCCAAAGAAATCTCCGGGAAAGTCGTCTGGCATCATCCACTGATTCTTCAGACAGCCAGCCTGCATCCGGCAATAACTGGCTCAGTTTTGTTTCTAGAATTGAATTTGCAAGCAGGTCAGCCGTTGTAAGTGGTCCGGCTTCCCCTTTGCTTGAAACTTTAAAATCTTTACTATTGAAAACACTCAGCACGGCCAATGCTGCTTCGTGCACGGCCGCGGTTAGACCCTGTAAAAGGGATTCCTCTTCTGTAGAGGTGATCACTTGCTCAGGGCTGTGCAGGTTGAGCTGCTGGTTGGGCAGGCTGTGAAGCAGGTTGCTCCTTATGCGAAAGATCCACCTCACCGGCATCCAGGAATTTCTCAAACACTGGAGACTGTAAGAATAGCTCAGGGCTACGGCTAAACTCAAAACGCAAAAGGACGTTCTTATACTTCACAAAATATATAACAGGCGATGTTGGATTTTCGTAGTCGATGGTTGCCACGGTGAGTTCCTTCAGCATCTTCTCGCGATCTTCGTAGTAGTGGCGGTTTATAGAAAGGCGCACTGCGTTTACTAGATTTGATTCCAGCGTCTTGAGACGGGCCTCTGGACCGGTTTGCTTATTGCGGATTGCTTCTTCTACAGCGCGAAATTCTTGCTGCAATCCTTCCTTGCGACCTGCAAGCAGAGGCAGAGTTAAAATCAGTAAAGCAAGGGTAAGGAATTTTTTCATTTGATACCTCAATCGGCTCCAATGTGATCAAAATTGAGGGCCTGGCTACCGATTTTTCAACCTTTGATCCGTTCAAGGGGCGTATATTTGGTAAGAAAATACCGGGTCTTTTCCTCGCCATCAAACTGGATGCCGGCCTTCAGACCGGCAACCGTCGATTCAACTTCAACAACCGTCCCTGGGCCGTAACTCTTATGGCGGATTCGCTCGTCGATTTTCAGATCGTTTACTTCAGGCGGACGAGTCTGCGAACGATCTACGGCCCTGTTCGCATACGGCGGTGCAGTTGGTCTCCGGGCCGGGCTTTGAGTAAAAACATCGGGATCGATTTCAGAAAGGAAACGCGACGGTAACCGTGGCTGGTAACTTCCCTGAATTCTACGGAATCTACTTCCTGAAATAAACAAAAGCTCACGCGCACGCGTGATACCAACGTAAGCCAGACGCCTTTCCTCTTCAATTCCATCCTCAAGCGAAAAAACATGCGGAATAGTTCCCTCTTCAAGCCCCGTAAAGAACACGGCCTGATATTCCAGACCCTTTGCATTATGCAGAGTAATTAAGTTAACTGACTCAGTTGATTCAGTCCCCGATTCTGCGGAGTACAAGGATATTTGCTGTAGATACGCCGCAAGCGTCGGACTCGTTTCTTTCTCTTCGTAGTCCTGAATTGAATTGGAGAATTCCTGAATGTTCTCAATCCGAGACTCGCCGGGATTTTCGTCTTTCTCAAGAAACTGCATATAGCCCGTATCTTCCAGCACAGACTCAAGTATCAGGGACGGCTTGCTCTGATCCATCCCACGCCATTTCTCAAACAAACCATATAGACGTTTAATTGCTGCGCTTGCCCGACCGCTTAAGGTTTCTGCCTGGGCCATTGCATCAAATAGATTGGTCGAGTTTGCAAGTGCATGCGCTTCCAGTTTTGCAAGACCTGCTTCTCCCAGACCGCGTGTGGGAACATTTATGATTCGATTTAAGCTGATCCCGTCGTCTGGATTGACTATTACGGAAAGGTAGGCAATCAAGTCTTTGATCTCCTTACGATCGTAGAATCTAAACCCACCCACCAGTAGATAGGCCATTCCTTCCCGCCGGAGAATCTCCTCAAACACACGGGACTGCGCATTAGTACGATAGAATACTGCCTGCTCATTGTAGGCTATGCCACGCGTTTTCAGGGCGCGAATCTTCCCAATCACGCCAGCAGCTTCTTCCTGATCCGATTCGTAGATAGTATACTCGATTTTGTCTCCCTCAAGCTTGCGAGTGAAGAGCGTTTTATCTCGGCGGGATTCATTGTTTGCAATCATGGAAGAAGCAGCTTTCAGGATTGGCGCTGTACTTCTGTAGTTCTCTTCCAGTTTTAGAACCAGACACTTTGGATAATCTTTCTCAAATGAAAGAATATTTCGAATATCAGCACCGCGCCATGAATAGATCGATTGATCATCATCGCCGACTACCGCTAAATTTCCATGCGACCCTGCGATCAATCTGCCAAGCATGTACTGAGCGTGATTTGTATCCTGATACTCATCGATCATAAAGTAGCGCCACAGGTTCTGGTAATCGGTTAGAATATCCGGGTGATTCTGAAATAGTCTGACAGTCTGATAGATCAAATCGCCAAAATCGAGCGCGTTGTTTTGACGCAGCCTGCGCATGTACTCCTGATAGACGGGAACAACTTCCTCATCATATCTGTCACCCTTCTCCGCCATTAAGTCCGGCGAGCGCATTAAATCCCTGGCTGTATTGATCCGTTCTGCCGCAGTCTTTGGCGTCATCCAGGCAGAAGCGATGTTTAGATCCTTGATGATCTTCTTGATTAGAGCTTCCTGATCGTTTGAATCATAGATGCTGAACCCAGATTTTAGACCGATTTGCGCTGCATGTTTTCTGAGAATATAGAGTCCGAGAGAATGGAAGGTGCGCACAAGCACGCTGTCTGCCATAGGTCCCATCAAGCCAGACAGTCGATTCTGCATTTCTCCGGCAGCTTTATTGGTAAATGTAACAGCTGCTATGCGATAGGGCGGAACATTTTTGATTCTGCAGAGATATGCAATGCGATGCGTAATGACCCGAGTTTTTCCTGATCCAGCGCCGGCCAGAATTAGAAGGGGCCCCTGATCGTGAAGCACAGCCTGACGTTGCACCGGATTCAGTTTCCCAAGCAGTTCCTGTTCAATCTTCTCAGCAAGTTCCTTCTTCATTGATACGTTGCAACCACCAGGTCATCACTCTGTCCGGAATACTCTGCAATCTTGCCTGCGCGCTTCATGAATTCTGGCAACGCCAAATCCAGAGTTTTCAAAGTGGCCTCTACATCTGGAAACGTTGAAGCATTTCCCTCGGGGCCTGCCTTCCTTTTGATCAGGAGGATGCGATCCTCTGTAGTTAACCCTGACTCTATCGCTTTAAACAACCCTGGACCACCTTCTACCAAAATTTCATTCAAACCGCAAGCAGCAAGCTCCGATCGTAGTTCCAGAATAAAACCAGGGTGTGACAAAGCTGGCAATGGTTTTGCGTCGAATCTGGACCAGATATGCTCTTCAGTTAAATCAAAGTAGACTGATTTGCGACCAGTTTGCGCTCCAAGCTCAGTCTGTTTTGCAAACCATGCATCTTGATTTGCGAACGGTCGCCCCAGTAGAAATACGCGCGCCGGTTGAAAAGCGGGACCGTGGCTGAGTGCCATGCACTCGTCCATATTTTCCAGGAGCGAATCCATCCAGATATCATGACCATACGATCGCTTGAATTGGGGTTTCTCTGCCCGTGGCCGAAAATTCAATCCGGGAAGATCCAGAGCAACTGTTCCCGGTCCGACAAGAACCGCATCGAGCTTTGCGCGCAGCATCTGCCCAATCCAATGCCCGTCCGCTCCAGAAATATTGATGCGCGCATCTCTCTTGCCAACTAGATCATGAAGGGCGGCAGCTTTCAGGTGAAAGCGCGGTCCGCGGCCAACCGTGCGCGAGAGAAATCCAGACAGAAATTCTGCGCCAGGAAACTTAGTAACTCGTGTTTCGATCCCGGCGGCCTGTAGCGCGCCAAGCCCGGAGCCTTTTAGAACTGGATCCATGCACGCTATGTTAACTTTAAGGCCCGGGTATTTCTTAATTCGATCTACACAGGGAGGAGTTCGACCGTGGGTAGAGCATGGTTCGAGAGTGACATACATTGTCCCGGCGGTTCTGTACGATTCATCGCCTAACGTTTGATCCATCTGATCGAGCGCAACTATCTCAGCGTGCCGTCTGCCTGGAACTTCCGTAGCCCCTGAAAACACACCGCGATCCGTGACAATGACGCAGGCTACAGAGGGATTGGGCCAGGTTTGACCCGATGTAAGAATGGACTGTCGGCAGATCTCCCGAACTACCGCGTCCATCCCATCAACGTTTGAAACGAGCGACGAGCTCTTCGTAGTACTGAACCGAATGCGCTGCGATGAAGATAGAGGAATATGTCCCCATTATGATCCCAAAAATCAAAACAACCGCGAAATCATGGAGTGTTTCAGCGCCACCCATCAGAAGAGAAAGCATTGAAATGAGCGTTAGAATCGAAGTAACGAGTGTTCGTGAAAGAGTCTGACTCATAGCAGAATCCATTATTACTTTTGAAGACATCTGCGCATGATCTTCAGCATTCTTGCGAATCCGGTCAAAGATCACAATTGTATCATTGATGGAATAACCTACAATTGTTAAGACTGCCGCAACTACCGGAATACTCGGCTCAATTCGAGCAACGCCAATGAAACCGATCGTCAGGAAAACGTCATGCACTAGCGAAAGTGCTGCACCCAATGCGAATGAGAAATGAAAACGCAGCGCCAGGTAAATACCAATCAGACCGATACATGCAAGCAAGCTCTTTGTAGCGATTCCCCAGAGCTCGTCCCCGTAACTGGCTGCCATGGTTTCGCGAGCTGTAATACTGCGTGCTGGTAATTTCAGCTGGGCTAGCAGACGCTCTTCCACGATTGCACCGATACCTGAATCAGCCTTCTTGTCTCCATTGGCGTGAACTTGCTTTTCAAGTAGCTCTTTTGCGGCCGGCCCAACTTCCAGATCGTACTGGTTATTGTGAGCACTCGTCAGTTTGACCTGAGGTGTAGGAATTCCAATGGCGATTGCTGCTTTCTCAAGCGTGTCGCGGTTCATGTCCGATGGCAGCAGGATGCTAATGCGAATCCCACCGTTGAACGTGATGGAACGCTCAAATCCACCATACTTCAAGAACGTGATCAGATAGAAGATCACCATAAGAGCCATGGAGCTGAAAACTGTGATCGCGCGATATCGTGAGAAGTGAATCATTTCTGAGCTCCTTTGGGATGCATGCCCCATCCGACTGAAAGTTTCTCAAAGTGAAGCAAATGAAGTGCCCAGTCAAATATCAGATGTGAAACGTATAATGAAGTAAACATGGACGTAATCAGTCCAAAGAACAGAACGATTGCAAATCCTTTGATTGGACCGTCTCCGACAAGTCCCAAGATCACAGCGGAGATAATTGTAGTAACGTGTGAATCCACGATCGTCCAGAGTGAGGAATCAAATCCATCGGCAACTGCAAGCGATGCAGTCTTGCCTTCGCGCACATCCTCTTTCATTTTCTCATAGATAATAACGTTGGCGTCAACCGCCATACCTACAGTCAAAATGGCCCCGGCAAACCCCGGCAATGTTAGGGTGAACTCAAGGAAACTGAGCACGGCCGTCATGATTAACAAATTCAATAACAGGGCCGTTACAGCAACCAAACCAGACATGCGATAATAGCCGACCATGAAAATGATAACCAGAATAAAGGAAAGTATCAGTGAAACAATCCCGGCAAAAATGGATTCCTGACCAAGGCTCGGCCCTACAAACGAGACAGATAGAATCTCTAAATTGAGAGGGAGAGCGCCTTCGCGTATAACGTCTGCAATATCCTGTGCATCTGCCTGGCTAAAGTCGCCCGTGATCTGTCCAACACCACCTACGATTGGCTCACGGATGTTTGCGGAAGAAACAACGCGATCGCCCCAAACAATGGCAATTTGTTTTCCTACGTTCTTAGTCGTAAGATCGGCGAATTTTGAAGCCCCTTCTGCAGTGAGAACAAAGCTAATTTCATAATAGGAAGAGGACTGTCCGTGATTTGCGTTAGCCGACGTCATATCGCTTCCGTCCAGTTGCAACGGACCGAGCACTACAAAACTTCTGGGTAACGACGCCGAACCAGGTTTTAAACCCCGGCGCCAGCGGAGGAAAACCTTCCCCTCTTCCGGTTTGATTCCAGCCTTCAGGGTAACTCGTGCAAGGATCGCCTTAATTTCCTCATTGTCCACACGCTGTTCGGTGTACATATTTTGGATTTCACGAATCTCCGGCTCAAATGAACCCAGGCGATTGGTTGCTTCGTCATTTACGATGCGATACTCTACGGTGACTGTATCACGAATCTTTGCAAGTACCTCGGAGCTGTTTGCCATACCGGGCAAATCCACCCCAATGCTATAACTTCCAGGTTGTACACGAAGCTCAGGTTCAGTAAGATTTTGAGATGCGAGGCGTGCATCGATAATCTTCTTAGCTTCCTGAAGTAGTTCGAGTTTTCTTTGTTCGCTGATCGTCAGTTGTTCCTTGTAGCTTTCAAGTCTGCCCGTCAGGTTCTTCTTTTCTTCCGGAGATGTGGTTGGCAGAGCGAGTTTTGCCTCAATGTCATTGATTAATGGCGTATAACGTTCTTTAAGAGACGCAAGATGCTTGTCAAAGTCCGCACGGAAGGTTGCACGCATTCCCCCCTGCAGATCAAGTCCCATGCGAATCTTTAGGTGTTTTGCATCACCCTCGGAGAGGAATTTGAGTGCTCGTTCGATTCCATGCGGAAGGACTCGGGTATGAAATTCATCTATCAGATCCGGATGAGCCTGTGACATTTCGTTAATGCGGGCTGCCGTAATGTATTTGTCTTCAAGGATGCAACGGCGTTCTGCTGGAAACACCTTGTCAGCCTGAGGTTTACAAACGGCGTTTGGAAAATACAATCCCAGACCGTTTTCGCGATCGCGAATGAAATCACTGATCTCAGATACGTTGGCCGGAACCTTCTTACCGTCCGGGCCGCGCGTGTATTCTTTAAATACAATCACGAGGCTCTGGCTCATGAAGTTTGGCATGACTAGAAGCACGCAAGAAATAAGTACAAGTGCGACCACGATGGATCGCTGAATCAAAGAACGCATAGTTACCTTTACCTGCGTCCTCTAAGGCGATAGAGGACAAAAATTCCGATGAGAGCGCATAGTAAGAGAACATTTAAAAACGTGCGATCGCCCTGAAAAAGCGAGCTGATACTGAAACTCTTCCCGTTTGAGGGCTGTGCCGGTTCCGGAGTATTTACCTTGGCTTCCGGCTCTGGCATCACCGATTCCGGTTTGTAATCAGGCAGATAGTTCTCTTCGCCCATTGGGAAATCATCAGCAATTCCCTGGACTTTGGCGGCAGCGGGCGCCTGCTGAACAGGAGCAGGAGTTTGTGGCTGTGGACGTTCGCGCTTTTTCTCTTCCTGCTTTTTGGGTGTTTCCTGCACAGGTGGTGCTGGAGTCTCAGGAACTTCCTGAGCCATGAGCACAACCGGGAAAAGCAAACAGAGAAGAACGCGAAGCATTTTGACTTACTTGCTTTCCGCTTTCTTAACTTCGCGCACGCTTGTGATGTGCGATTTCAAAAACTCAAGTCTGGTTTTATCACCAACGTTAAGAATAATTGTTTCATCTTTGATTGTAGCTACGGTTCCAATCATACCACTGGAGGTAACGACTTCGTCACCTTTCTTGATTTGTGAAAGTAACTCTTTCTTGCGCTTTTCTTCTTTGCGTTGTGGACGAATCATGAAGAACCACATGAAGGGGAGGATTGCCAGAGGCAGCAGTGCACCCCAGGAGGAGAAGGCGCCGGGTTGGGCAGCCTGCGCTGGTGCCTGGGCAACGGTTGGTGCGGCAGATTGTTGTGCTAGAAACTCTAGAATTTCCATGAAACCAGGTGTCTACTTTCCACGTGGCTTGCAAGTAGAATACCTCAGGCTTTGTCCGAACTAAACTGCTTCCATTGTTCGAGCGTCGCACCCGCTTTTCCGCTCTTGATTAGTTCAACGCAAGCGGCTGCAGCAGACTTCATGTCTCCGCCAAACTTTGCATTATACATGGGGGCCGCGTTCATTGCCACAGCAGCGTTCTCTTCATCTGATCCTTTTCCGCTTAGAATTGCACGCGCGCGGGTCACAGCCTGATCGCGATCCTTGACAACAATTGCAGTCAGCGGAAAGGATTTGAATCCGAAATCTTCCGGGGAAAAGGTTCCCGATTCCACCCGACCGTCTTTTACCAGAAAGTAGCGAGTCGGAGCCGCCGGGGATATTTCATCCAGGCCATCGTCCGCATGAATTACGTACGCTACCTTTCTTCCCAGGTTTAAGAGTGTTTTTGCAACCGGCTCGAGGAACCTGGCATCAAATACTCCAACTAACTGATGGGTTACAGGGGCGGGATTCGTTAGCGGACCAAGGATATTGAACACTGTGCGAAACCCCAGGGCCCGACGTACAGGCCCTGCATGCTTCATGGCTGGATGCCAGGCCTGCGCAAACAGAAAGGCAATCCCTGCCTTCTGGAGGCAATTTGCAAGGGCCTCCGGGCTTTGAACTGACAGCGAAACGCCCAGAGTCTCAAGCAAATCTGCAGAGCCCGTGGCGCTTGAAACGGCACGATTTCCGTGTTTTGCGACCTTCAAACCAGCTGAAGCAAGAACGAGGGCCGAGAGGGTAGAAACATTGATTGTGTTGCTTCCGTCTCCACCCGTCCCACATGTATCGATTACTGTTTCAATTCCGTTAGACTTCCAGGTTACAGCGGCTTTGCGCATGGAGCGAGCAAATGCTTCGATCTCTATTGGTGTTTCCCGTTTTAATGCCAGGGCAGTAAGAAACGCAGCAGTTTGGGCCTCTCCTGCTTCCCCTGTCATTATCATAGTCATGGCGTGTGCCGCTTCCTCTGACGTTAAGTCCGTTGATACGATGAGTTTCTTTAGAATATCCTGCATTTCAACCCTCAGCAACTGGTTGTTTCTTCATTATGTATGGCGGCAAAAGCAATTTGTAGTTAGTCACAAAATAGCGCAAACCGGATAGGATGGTAATAAGCGTAGTGATTAGCATCAAATAGTACGGAACAAAACTGGCAATGCTGTAGAAGAAGCCCGGGTGGTTTCCAGCCATGTATTCGCTGAAGTTTGCCGCCGCTACATCCCAGGGCCCAATTCCCTGCGCGCGTGCTTCTTCGTAGATATGATTGATAGCAGATTTATCGGCGTACGACACCATAAGGAAGCTCATCAAGATCACAACAATGCTAAACATCTGAAACGCAGTTTTCCACTTTCCAAAACGAGATGTGCGCAGCGACCTCCCTTTCTTGATTCCAAGATAACGAAGTGCCGTAATCATCATATCACGACCTACAATACAAAACACCATCCAGATCTGCGCCTGCTCAGTCAAAAACAGAAACGTAATGAAAGCGCCCAGAACCAGAAATTTATCTGCAAGCGGATCCAGGAATTTTCCAAACTCAGTTTGTTGATTCCATTTTCTAGCTAGATATCCATCTACCAGGTCCGTAAGCGAAGCCAGCGCAAATAGGAGAAATGCCGTTAGTCTCCACGTGAACGATGGCTGGAGCAAGAAATAGATAAAGAAAGGAACGGAAAGAACGCGAAGTACGGTTAAAAAATTGGGCAAATTCAAACAATTACGCCTGTTAGATCGAATTCCGCAAAACCAGTTATCTGCACATTTACAAGATCGCCTGGACTAAGCAACCTCGAATTTGGAAGATATACTACACCATCTGCCTCCGGCGCATCCTGGGCACGCCGAGCGATGATTTCCTGATCCTGAGTTTCATCGACCATACAGCGAAATGTTTGACCCACCAGGTCCCTCTGTCGGTTCGCATGTTGCAATAAAAATGCGTTTCGCACACGATTCACGCGTTCGCGGGTGATTTCAATTGGAACTTGATCGGCCAGGTGGGCACCTGGAGTTCCCTCTTCTGGTGAATAGCTGAATAGCGCCAGTTTTTCGGGTCTGGATTCTTCTATGAAAGCGAGCACTTCCTCGACGTCAGCCTCAGTCTCGCCAGGAAAGCCAAGCAAGATAGAAGTGCGAACCTCGCTCCCTGGCATTACATTGCGTGCCAGATCAAATATCTCTTTGAAGCGTTGCCGATCTCCAATTCGACGCATAGCTCTAAGCATCCGAGTAGAAGCATGCTGCACCGGGCTTTCCAGATACGGCACGAGCTTAGGCAGCTTGCGATTTTGCAGGCCTTTTAGAATGGCCTCAGTCTTGCCGTCCGGGTACATATAGAGCATACGAATCCAGTGCAAGTCGTCCACTTCATGCAGGGCTTCAAGCAGATCCAGAAAAGCTTCCGGTTTTCCGCCGTACGAATTTGAATCCTGACTCACAAGACAAACCTCGCGCACTCCAGTTGCCGCAAGGTCCCTGCATTCTGTGAGAATCGTTTGAAGTGGAATGTCGCGAAATTTACCGCGGAAAATTGGAATCGCACAGAACGAACAGCCGCGATCACAACCATCTGAGATTTTTACGGGTGCAAACGAAGCACCTTTTACGATTGCGAATAGCGGCGAGAGGTTTTCTGTATCCGACCTGGTTTCCGAAGCACTTTGCAGTCCAAATTTTGAACCGATCAGAGTACCAGCCTCATGATAGCGACCCGTCCCAAAGCTGAAATCAACTTCCGGGAGATCGCTACGAACGTTATCCGCATAACGTTCGCTAAAACAACCCACAAGAACCAGCTTTTGATTCTTATGCTTCTTCTTGATTTTGGCCGCGTCAAGGACCGTGCGAATCGTTTCCATTTTTGCGTCTTCAATGAAAGCGCAAGAATTGATTAGGTGAAAGTCTGCAGTCTCTACGGTTTCTGAACGGGTGAAGCCTTCACCTGAAAGGCTTCGTTCCATCTCGCGGCTGTCCGCCTGGTTTTTTGGACAACCAAGCGTTGTAATGAAGTAGGATGAACTCACTGTGCCGCTTCGATTTTCTCCTCAATCTGAGCGAGACCAGGATCCAGAGGATCCGGAACCTTTCTGTAGGTAATCTTAACTATCTTTCCAGGAGGACCGGCTATGCGAGGTGGCTTGCCTGGTGCTAGAACCTGAACGCCTGCGCCATTTCCAACCTTGATTTCCAGTCTATTCTTGGCTTCAAACGTGCGGGATTCACCTGTGCGAATCTCAACACCGCGATGGTAGTTTCCGTCATCGGTCCATTCAACGTAGGAATCAGCTACAAACTGGAGAGTAACTTGAATGGCACCCTGCTGCTGCACAGCAACTTTATCGCCGGATTCAAGCTGTATGCGAGCTGACGCTTCTCCGATTGCGCGCGGAGTAATTCTAACTTCACCTGTTAGCTCTTTAAGAGCCTGGGTATCAGAGTTTAGAGCTACTAGCTCCCCTTCTGCTGCGTAAAATGAAAAATCTGTTTCATCATTGATGCGCATCAGGAATAGAGCACGCGGCTTTCCTTCCGGAGTGGGTTGAATTTCCCCGAGGCATAACTTGATAGCTGTGCTTTCCAGATTGAACCTGACTGCATTTTCTTTTGATACTGCTTCCTGGCGTGGAGGCGCTCCTTTTGCTGGAAGGGCTATGGGAATAATCTCGCGATCGTGACAGTTAGTCGCGGCGGTATTTCCCTGCGTCGTGCTTCCACCGCTTGAGAATCTAAAGACACCAGACATTGAAAGTAGCCCAATTCCAAGGACTACTGCAACACCGGCCACGATGAAAACAACATTCTTACCCACAGCAGGCAAACGGATTCCGGTTGGACGGGTAAGCTCTTCAATGGGCGATTGAGTAAGGTCAATTTGCTGACCGCGAAACAAGTTCTCAAGATGACCTGTTTCCAGATTTAGAAACTCAGAATAAGACTTGAGTGCACCCAGCGCATACGTTTCAGCCGGAAAAATAGTAAAGTCTTCATTTTCGAGTGCTTCAATCCAGCGCGGGCTAATAAACGTTTCGCGCGCAACATCCTTAATCGTTAGCTTCTTGCCTTCGCGGGCGTCTTTTAAAATTGTTCCGAGTCTTTTAGCTAGCATTAACGTTATTCGCTCACCAGGGGATTGGCTACGACGCGGACGGATTCCGGTGGGTCGTATTGGAAGAGCTTTCCTTCAAGCGTGGGATTTACTTCTCCGTTTCTGAATGTAAGCGTGCTTGTCTTACCCTGCCCGTCTGAGGCAATTGCACGTCTGATCAGAAACGAACTTGAATCCACGAGCAACTTGATTTTTTCATATCCGCCAGTCTTCTCGCGCTGATCCATTTGTAGTACAAAAACATTCATTCCATCTTCATTGCGGGGTTGGTCTGCGCCGTCAAAACGGTAGTGATACTTGCGGAATAGACGAGACACACCGGGTCCGGCAGTATCCAAAAAGATATTCTTTCCATTTTCGTCTTTCTTCTGTAGACGCAGATCCTGTTTTCCTGCTGCATTCAGGCGAGCAATGTACACCCAGAGTGTGCGGCCATCTGAAACGATCAAGTTTCCGGCAGGAGCATCAAAACTAAAACGAATCTTTCCTGGATTCTTATATGCGCAGGACCCGCTCATAGCCTTGCTTGAGGTTCCATCCTGGGTTGTAATTTGAAACTGAGCGCTGTATGTGCCCATCTTTTCATATACAAGGAGGCGCGGATGAGGGTCCAGGGTCAAGACCTTTTCAGGATTTCTCTGGGGCGGGTCCCTATTGCTGGTCCAAGGTGCCCTTTTTGCTCCAGGGCTTCTATTATGTTTGCGGCCCGATTGTAGCCAATCCTGAGCCTGCGCTGAACATATGAAGTAGAGGTCTTTCCGCTCTCTTGAATGATCTGCCAGGCCTGCTGCAGTAGCTCCGCATCAATTGGCTCATCCTCAATCGTTTCATCTTCCTCATCTGGAACAGACACATCGACGTACACTGGCTCACCATAGCGACGAGTCTCTTCGACGATTTTTGCAATCTCCTCTTCTGTGATCAGCGGGGCCTGAACGCGAGTCAGGCCCGTACTCACCGGTGATTTGTAGAGCATATCCCCGCCGCCGAGCAATGCATCGGCACCGTTTAGATCGAGAATGATGCGCGAGTCAGTCTTTTGCGCCACATGGAACGCAACCCGCGCCGGAGCATTGGCCTTAATATGCGGCGTAATCACATCGACGGAGGGTCTTTGCGTTGCCATGATCATATGAATTCCAACGGCCCGCGCTTTCTGCGCCAGACGCCAGAGGGCATCTTCCACTTCCTTTGGAGAGATGAGCATCAGATCTGACAATTCATCAATTACAATCACGATGTATGGGATCTGCGCAGACTCACCTCTGGCCTTCATGCGCTCGTTGTAGGATACGATGTCGCGGCATTTCATATACGACAGATGCTCGTAGCGTCGCTCCATTTCTTGCAGAACCCAGGCGAGAGCACGTGCCGCAATCCGCGGGTCTGTGATCACTGGCATCAGTAGATGTGGAACCCCTTCATAGAGTTTCAGTTCCACCATTTTAGGATCGATCATGATAAATCGAACTTCTTCCGGACTGTGTGCATACAGAAGCGATGCGATTACAGAGTTCATGAAAACAGATTTACCCTGCCCGGATGCACCAGCGATCAACAGATGCGGCGCGCGCGCAAGATCCAGATATATGTTTCTTCCTGAGATATCTTTTCCAAGGATAATCCCCAGTTTGTTTTGCTTTCCAAAGAACTCCTTATCTTTCCTGGCTACTTCACCCAGAGTTACAGTCTGTCTTACTCGGTTTGGAATTTCGATTCCTACGGTTGGCTTACCGGGAAGCGGTGCAACAATTCGCACAGAAGAGACAGCAAGATTCATCCGAATCTCGTTTTCAATTCCAAGGATTTTGTTAAGCCTTACACCTGGATCGAGCAATATTTCAAAAAGAGTAATGATTGGCCCGCGTTGCGTAGATGTGACGCGACCTGGAATTCCGTAGTCTTTTAGAACTTTCTCAAGCTTCTCTGTTGTTTCACGCATTTCCCGGTCCACGTCAGTTGCAGGAATTGGCTGGGAAAGCTGAAGTATGTCGGTCGGTAAATGATAACGCCCACCGCGGCGGCGCACAGGTGGAACTCCAGTAGCTGGACCGCTTGGAAGCCTGGAGGCTGTTTCGCGTGCGCGCGCGTCTTGTTCGCGAGTCTCGCTGATTTCATCTTCCGAATCATTCGGGCTGGAATCGTTCCTTGCATGATCAAGAACCGGAGTGACTGGCCGGATAACGGTCTCCTGCGAAGTCTCGCTGGTTGTGGCGTCAAAAGGAACTTCGCTGCTAAAATCAACCGGGTCCGGCTCCAATTCTTGAACTCCAGTTGAGCCCGGGAGAAATTCAACTTCGGAAGTCTCAAACCTGGATTCCATAGCGCCTATCGTTCCAGGCGAGTCATCATGCTCTGGAAATCTCAGATCAATTTGAGGCTCTGTGCGCGGACCTGCTTCTCCAAATGAGTTCGGCCTAATCTGGATCGTTTCGACTCCAGGCGTCCTCTCACGGTTGACATAGCTGGCAGCCAATTGAGTGAGGGATTGTGCACCCCCGACGGTTGCGTTGCGAAACATGAAACGCGAATGATCCAGGTTGAATGATCCGCGAAATGCAGCGTCTGAATCAATAACAGCGGGTCGGCCCGCATGACGAACACCTACCAGATTTCCAAGTAGGCTACTTTGATCCGTAGGTTGCGACGTGGCACGCGGCGACTCCTGAGGAGCCGGCGATTGTGAAACTTTCTGAACCAGTGGAAGATCCCCTGCCTCGTGTTTGTCGAATTTCAAGGACTCCCCCGTTTCATTGTTTCTCTTGTTGTTCAGATAGGTCATTGCAAGACCTGCGATTCCAGCAAGAGCGGCGATCTTTCCGCCCGTGCTTGTCCCTGCAGGCGTATCTGCGCCGGTTCCGTTGCTTCCGTTGCCTTCCATTTTAGTTTCAAACGTGCCGTAGAGTTTTTGAATCCCGCGCCCGGCCTCGGCGAAAGTGGAACCGGTTGAAAGAAACACTGCCGGCAGAAAAATTCCAAACGAGATTAGAACCGCACCCCATCGTCCAAACGCAAATGAGAGCGCGCCACCCATTGACTCGCCAATTAGCCCTGTGGCAGCACTTGAGAGCAAACCAATCCAGATTGCAGCCGCAGTAGTAAGCACAAGCGTGCTGACCAGTCGCACAAGCGGATCAACAAGCTCACCTTTATAGAGGCCGGTGCCGCCTTGAATCAGCAAAAATACAGGAACGAAAAAGGCCGCTTTGCCCAGGAGATGAAACAGGACCTGGGCTGTGGCCACACCCACCCGTCCTATCAGATTTTCCGGTTGTCCGTCAATTTCCCTGTGAGTGGCAAGGGCCAGAAACATGAGAATTCCGCCGAGAAATACGAGGAAAGAGATAGCATCCCCGATGTTTTTGCGCTCGGCCATGCCTCTATTTTCGGCCTTCTGGGCCTGGACCTGGTTCTTTTTATCGGGGGTGTCGGAAATTAACGGCAGATGGAGAAAAAGGAATTCACCACAGGGCGCACGGAAGACACCGAGTCGTTCATTCAATTTTTCCCTGCGTTCCATCCCTATCCATCTGCGCTTCATTCTCGCCTTGACAAGCCGCACACCAATTAGTTTTATGTAAAACCATGAGAGCCAGGGGACTCATCCAGCAGATAGCAACCGTTCGCGAGAAGACCCATTCGCGGATGGAACAATATTTGCGCGAGTACGACCTTGGAGAAATTGCGCCTTCTCATGGCAGTATACTCATTGCGCTCGATCGCACGGATTCTCTAACCATGGGCGAAATAGCCGAAATTGTTGGGCGTGATAAATCCACGCTGACTGTGCTGGTAAATCGACTGGAGCAGCTCGGGTACGTTAAACGACAGGCAGACGCTCAGGATCTGCGAATTACCCGAATCTCGCTCACAGATCGCGCAAGGAAAGCCAGGCGGAAATTCACAATTGTTTCAAAGAAAATGAATCAACAATTCTTTGCGGGGTTCCAAGATTCAGAACTCAACGAACTGCGCCGTCTATTAAGCAAATTGCAATCGAATCTATAGTCTGAAGATCAAGGGAGCATATATGGAAACCGATCAAATAGTTTTACGTCAAACTAACTGGAGCTGGTCAGGCTACTGGAGACGGATCAGGGAAACCCTGCGCTTCCTGCGTATCACTCCGGTGTATTATCTTTCCGGCGGCAGAATCGAATACGTTTCAGAGGACTTCAGAGATCTGATCATCCGAATTCCGCACACCTGGATTACACGCAATCTTGTGAATTCAGTATTTGGAGGTTCATTGTTTGCCGCAACCGACCCAATCTACATGGCGATGCTCATGCAGGCTCTAGGCCGCGATTATTTTGTAATCGATAAGGAAGGCAGAATGGAATATATCAAACCTCTAACAAGTGCAGGCTTTGCCCGCTTTGAGCTGAGTCAAGAAGTGATCGATTCAATCATTCAAGAGTGCGGAGCAAAGAAAAAATCTGTCCGGAGCTTTCCCGTGGTGATCCAGAATGACAAGGGCACAGTTGTGGCCCGCGGTGAACGAACCTTGTACATTAGAAGGATGAACACTGAAAACGTAAATTCCAGATTGAAACGCAGAATGTAGCGCGAGCGAGAATTCAATTCAAGGGAAAACTACAACGTCGTCTTCCAGATAGAAGCCCGACATTCGCGTTCTAGAGCCATCCTTCTTTTCAACTGTAACTTCACTGAACTCGAATGGCACGGAAATATCATCCGTGTTGTCTGCCTGAATGCAGAAGTGCAGATGTGATTCACTGGACATACCGCTATTGCCTACATATCCAATCAAATCTCCTCGGCTCACCCGCTGTCCTTTTTTTACCAGGATCCCCCCGTTTTTCATGTGAGCATAAAACGAAGCGTAGCCTTTGTGCCGGATTGTGATCGTATTTGCATCGCTACTGAATCCCCCCGGCGGGTTATCAGGGAATCCGTCGATTGTACCCGCGATCTCTCCATCTGCCACGGCAAAGACTGGCTTGCCGAACATGAAATAGTCAGCATTACTTTTACGCGCAGTCCCAGGCTTTGCGATGTTACGTGCCTCATCCACCGCAGCAAAGTCGTAGCAGTAGTTTGCAAACCCGTTATGCGTCATGGCACTTCCGCCAAACTCACTCCAAATGATGTTACGCCCTTTCAGGGGAAAATCCAGGCCACGCACTGGTGAGGGGAGCGTCCTGCTTTTCCAATACAGAGCATACCCTTTTCTTCGCCACGAAATAGCGGTTGCTCTGAGCGCGGTGTCTGAAGCGTTATTTTGCCTGTAGTTGGCGTAGAGCTGGAAACCGTAATCATCATGCAGCCAGGGGTCATCTGGGAAATGAGCCAAGAGCCGATCGTACACGGTTTGAAAATATCCACGATCTCCAATGTCCCGAAGACCGAAGCGCAGGATGAGCCTGGGATAATACTGGTTATATTTCCCTTGAAGCAAATTGCTTAATGCACGGTCTGTGTGAACGCGCATTTGATTCTTGTTCCCGGAGACGCGTGTCGCTTTAAAACTTTGATATTCCGTGAACGGTAGTCCTTCGCGGAAGCGTTCCGAATCCGGATAGTTGCGAACTCCTTTTTCCATGAGTGCGATGGCCTCTTCAAATTTGCCGAGACTACGAAACGAACGCGCCAGACAGAATTCAGTGTACTCGCGTGGATCTATCTGCGCTGCCTCAGAAAAAAGAGCATGCGCTGATTCAGCTGGCATGGTCTCTGCCTTCTTGATGAGAACGCGCGCCAGGGCAGTGCTGATCTTCGCATCGTCTGGCCAGCGCTTGAGGCCACTCCGTGCCACGGTCATTGCATCATCGTATCGGTTCAGATTCTCAAGGGCCCATGCATGCGACGAATAGGCCCATGCTTGATCAGGCTTTTCTGAGATATAGGCTTTGAGTTCAATATCTGCCGCAGTCCAGTTTTTCTGACGCAGATGCTCGGTAATCAAGTCTGCACTCGGGGCGGCAAAGACTGATGCCATAACGAACACAGATCCCCACAGGATTATTTTCTTAAGATATCTAAACATTTGGATCATCCCTGCCTTCTGCATTGGACGAAATGGAACCACAGATGGCACTGATACGCGGAACGAAATCAAGACGAAACGGAAACAGTTTTCATCTGCGTTTCATCGGTATCCATCTGTGGTTTCTTCCTATCCTTACTTATTGTAATTAGAATTAAGCAAGACCGGTGCTACCGAATCCACCTACGCCTCGCGACGTTTCTGTCAGAGAGGAAGCGGGCACTTCTTCAAAATCAATCGGTTCCCATTTCTCAATGATCATCTGAGCAATGCGATCGCCGCTACGAATTACAAACGGCTGCTGGCCCAGGTGTGCCAGAATTACCTGTAGCTCACCGCGATAGTCCCAGTCAATCGTGGCCGGTGAATTAGGCAGAGTGATTCCGTGCTTGAGGGCTAAACCCGAACGCGGACGCAGCGTTATGAACGTGTGTTCGGGAATATCCAGGAAAATTCCGGTGGGGACAAGGATTCTGTCCCCCGGATTCAGAGTTAGTTCAGTATCGATTGGCAGAAACGCACATACGTCGTAACCGGCCGCACCTTCTGTGGCACGCACCGGAATTCTTGCACCTTGCTTCAGCGCGATGCGAACGTGCATCGTCTAACGTCTGCCGCCACCTGAGCGGCCACCACCGCCGGAACGTCCTCCGCCACCTGAGCGACCACCAGACCCACCGCGATAGCCGCCGCCATTTCTGTCCTCGCGCGGAGGACGATCACCGTCTGCTCCACCTTCACCTGGCGCATCAAAACGCGACGGGCGACTCTGGCCGGATGCAATCAGATCTTTGCGACCCAGTTCGATTTTTCCCTGACGATCTACACCAGTTACAACAACTTCAACTTTGTCGCCTTCGTTCATTACATCGCGAACGGAGTTAATGCGTGTTGGAGCCATTTTAGAAATATGCAGCAGGCCTTCTTTGCCAGGAAGAATTTCTATGAACGCGCCAAAGTCTACAACACGTTTGACAGTTCCATTAAACTCAGAACCCGGTTCAATTTCAATGAACAGATCCATGATGAGTTTCTTGGCGTAATCATTTGCTTCGCCACCAGAAGATGCAATGGTTACAACACCGCTGTCTTCAACATTGATTTCCGATTTGGATTTCTCAATAATGGCGCGGATTACTTTTCCGCCCGGCCCAATCAGTTCGCCAATGCGTTCTGGATCGATCTGGATCTGAGTAATGCGCGGAGCATTCTGGGAAACCGTAGTTCTAGCATCCTGGATGGCTTTGTTCATAATCCCAAGAATATGAGCGCGGCCTTTTGCCGATGCATCAATTGCAGCGCCAAGGATTTCAATTGAAACGCCTGTGAGTTTAATATCAAGCTGGAAGGCCGTGATTCCTTTTTCAGTTCCGGCAACTTTAAAGTCCATGTCGCCAAAATGATCTTCGAGACCTGCAATATCAGACAGAACTACAAAGTCGTCTTTATCGCCAAGAATCAGACCCATTGCAATTCCAGAAACCGCACGCGGGATTGGAACACCAGCAGCCATCATTGCAAGGGAGCCGCTGCAAACTGAAGCCATGGATGAATATCCATTGGACTCAAGGATATCAGAGACTACACGCACAACATACGGGAATTTATCCTGGCCTGGCACCATTACTTTGAGTGCACGTTCGGCTAGATTTCCATGACCGATTTCGCGACGACCGGGTCCGCTGAATCGTTTCACTTCACCGGTTGAAAACGGCGGGAAATTGTAATGCAACATGAAGTTCTTGCTTTGAAGCCCGCTCAAGGTTTCATACTTCTGCGCATCGCCAGTTGTGCCGAGCGTTACAACACCAAGCGACTGGGTCTGACCGCGGGTAAATACAGCGGAACCGTGAACTCCAGGCAGAACATCGAGTTCTACCGAAATATCGCGAATTTCGTCGAGCTTACGACCGTCGTAGCGAACACCTTTTGCAAACACATCGCTGCGAACCACTTCGTATTCGAGTAGTTCCATGTTAGCTTTGATTTCTTTGAGTGCGCGTTCAATGCTCTTGTCATCTTTGCCTGCATCGCGCAGCTTTTTCTCGAAGTGCTCTTTCACTTCTTTGATTACTGCGTCCACATGGCTCTGGCGATTGAGCTTGTCTTTTGTACTGGAAGCTGCGCGCATTTTCTCGCGACCGAATTCAAATACTTCTTTTGTAAGCTCTGGATCCGGCAGACGAAGTTTGATTTCGCGTTTTACGCGATTCACTTTGCTTGCGAGTTTTTCTTGAACTGCAATTTTCTCGATTATGACCTTGTGGCCAAAAGCAACTGCGTCTAGCATGTCCTGCTTTGAATACTCAGCAGCAACGCCTTCTATCATTACGATATGCGTCTTTGATCCTGCAACTACGAGCTCGATGTCGCTCTTAGACATTGCATCTGGACCTGGATCAGCAACAAACTGACCGTCGATTTTACCAACTACTACAGCTGCAATCGGGCCATGAAATGGAATATCAGACGTGTGAATTGCTGCAGACGCAGCAGTGACCGCATGCCCTTCTACGCTTACGTTTGGATCAGCAGAAAGTACGGTTACAAATACTTGAACTTCTGAAAAGAATCCTTCCGGGAACAAAGGACGAATTGGGCGATCGATGATACGTGAAATCAGAGTTTCATGTTCAGCAGGACGCGTTTCTCTTTTGAAATAACCGCCAGGGAATCTTCCCGTTGCGTATGTCTTCTCGCGGTATTCTACCGTGAGTGGAAAAAATTCCTGACCATCTTTTGCGTCCGTTTCACCGCATACAGTTGCAAGCAGAACTAAATTGCCACAACGATATACGATTGCTCCGTCTGCCTGTTTTGCCCAGTTGCCGGTTTCGAGTGATACTGTTTTGCCGCTAATTACGGCCTCTTCTTTGAACATATGGTCCTCCTGGGAGTTACAGGAGCGGGCTAAGCCCGCGCGGGGGATGCAGATGTTATTTTCTGAGACCGAGTTTAACGATGAGATCTTTGTACTTGTCCTGGTTCTTCCCTTTCAGGTACTCCAGCATTCTTCTTCTCTGGCCAACGAGCTTGAGGAGCCCGCGACGGGATGCATGGTCCATGGTATGCGTTTTGAAATGGTCTGTCAGATCTTTGATACGTTCGGAAAGCAATGCGATTTGAACTTCCGGAGCGCCGGTGTCCTTTTCGGTTTTGCCATATTGTTTGACGATGGTCTTCTTGCGGTCCTTCTGTTCCTGTAACTCAGTCATTTTCCTATTTTACTCTCTTGTTTGGGCCAGTATCGAAACAAAGCCCCTCAAGCAAAGCAAATAAATCTCTGGCGGCCCGCGCACTCTCTGGCCGGAAAGCCAGTTGCGTGCCTCGCCCTTCGCTCGCTGTTGCGACGCTCGGGGGCGCGGTGAAACGCTCGATGCGCGCAATCTGGCTTTCCGGATGCAACTGCGCGAACCTTGTGGCTCATTGTATTTTGATTTTGGACGGGCAGATTCAGGCCTTTCTTATCCGTCGTCTATTTTCCTTCTCTGGTTTCATCTGCGTCCATCTGCGGATTTCCCGGCTCAGAGAAAAACCCGACGGACTTTATAGAGCCCGAAATCCAGCAACTCAACCCAGGCTACCGGACTGTCAGCAGAATCTACAATCCAGGCAAACTGGCCCGATTCTGGCATTCTGAGCTTTGGCGTCTGACCGTGACCTATTGCATCACTTTCGGCGCGACTTGCAAGCACTCTGGGCCATTTTAATATTTCGTGTGGTGGGATAATGCGAGCGGTTTCCTCCACCCGCCAGCAGTCTTCATTCAATAGAAATGTTCCGATTGCGGTTCGAGTCAGGCGACTCAGGTGTACTGGAAATCCAAACTTCTGTCCAAGGTCGCGGGCAAAGGAACGAATGTAGGTTCCCCCGGATACAGCAAACTCAGCAGAAATCGCATTTGCAGAAGATCCTGTGAAACGCGCTTCGTAGATTTGAACGCTGCGCGACGGAGGAAGCTCTGTGATTCCCGTGCGGGCCCGATCAGAGTAACGTTTTCCATCTTTTTTAAGGGCAGAATACAAAGGTGGTGTTTGCACTGTGACTGCAGTCAAATCTTCAATCCATTTTGCAATCTCCACCTTCCTTGTATTTACAAAGTCGATTGCATCGCGCTCGGAGCGCTCTGCGACAGTTTCACCTTCCGGATCATGGGTTTCGGTGGAGCGACCAAATGTAAAGGTTGCCGTATAACGTTTATCGCCGTGCAAAAAGAAATCAGAGAAGCATGTGGATTTTCCCACAATCAGAAGAACCAGGCCATCAGCAAACCGGTCAAGAGTACCTGCATGGCCAACACGATCGGCGTTGAGATGTCGCTTTAATTTTCCTACAAGCTGGGATGATCCCATTCCAGAGGGCTTGTAGGCCGGAACAAATCCACCAATCATTCGGGCGGGGTCTTTTCCTTCGATGCTTTGTCAATCAGGTCAAGGATGCGATCTCCCTCTTTGATGCTAGTATCGATGCGAAAAATAAAATGCGGCGTGCTACGTAGATGCAGATCACGGCTGATCTGAGATTGAAACTGACCTGCAAGTCGGCGAAGCGCCTGCATAGTGTCGCGATTCTCCTCGTCCGAGCCAAAGGGAGATACAAAGAAAATTGCCTCCGAAAGGTCTGGCCTGAGTTCCACTCGAGTAACAGAAACAAGGCCAATGCCGTCTGCTTTAGCCTTGCGTTTTTGAATCGTCAGTGCCATTTCGCGCACAAGCGCGGATTCAAGTTTCTTTTGTCGAATATCGTTCATTGGTTAGCCTGGTGCAATGAATGATCTGTAAGAACCGCATTCATCCTTTTTCTCGCGGTAGAACCATTCAAAAATACAAAAAACGTCAAAGCATCCTCATATGAAAGCACTAATCGGAAAGCAAAGCGGCTCCTGGGCATTCTGGAGAAGCAGACCCCGTTCGCGAGAAGGCAAAAGCGGATTTTATCCGGGAAGGCAGATTGCGTGTTTCGAGCGCAACCGGCGCGTCCGGAGCGTCCGCAACGGCGGAGCGACGGCGAAGCACGCAACTGACTTTCCGGCCACAAAACCGCAGGGCCGCCCGAGCGAATTAGAGCTTACGCGCCACTTCTTTGACTTCGAATCCTTCGATGATATCGCCTTCGCGCACATCGTTGTACCCTTCAATCGCCATACCGCATTCGTAACCTTCTGCAACCTCTGCTGCATCGTCTTTGCCACGACGCAAGCTCTTGAGGTTACCTGTGTAGATCACAACGCCGTCACGGATTAGACGCGCTTTGTTCGATTTCTTCATCTTGCCAGAGATGATCATGCAACCTGCAATATTTCCAAGTCTGGAGATCTTGAACAATGCGCGAATCTCTGCACGTCCTGTAATCTCTTCGACTTTGTCCGGTTCGAGCATGCCTTCCATAGCGGCACGAATCTCTTCGATTACGTTGTAGATTACATTGTAGTACTTGATCTCGACGAGGTTCTTCTCTGCCAGATCTGCTGCACGTGGCGTTGCACGAATCTGGAAGCCAACGATGATTGCGTTGGATGCAGATGCTAGCGTAACGTCCGATTCGCTGATTGCACCGGTTGCGCCAAAAATAACACGAACCTTGACATCGTCTGTGCTCAGTTTGAGTAGACCATCGCGGATTGCTTCCACAGATCCTTGCACGTCTGCTTTGATGATGACCTTGACTTCTTTGTGATCCTGAATCCAGGTCTTGAGATCGCCAAGCGTTGGCTGAACCCGTTCGACTGCATCCGAGATCTGTTTGAAATGCTGGCGTTTGGAAGCAATTTCGCGACCATACTTTTCATTGATAACTGAGGTGAACGGATCGCCCGCTTCCGGAACTCCGTCTATACCTGTAATTTCAATTGGCGTTGCAGGACCAGCTTCAGCCACTTTGTGACCAAAGCTATCGAACATGGCACGCACACGACCGGAGAATACACCGACAACGTACGGATCTCCTTCGCGAAGCGTTCCTTTTTGAATTAGAACGGTAGCTACCGGACCTTTTCCTGGATCGATTCGAGCTTCAACCACACGACCCACAGCACGCAGCGTTGGGTTAGCCGTAAGAGCAAGAATGTCAGCTTGCAGCAGAATCATTTCAAGTAGATGATCGATTCCAATGTTTGCCTTGGCTGAAATTTCACAGAAGATTGTCTGGCCGCCCCAGTCTTCTGATTGAAGACCATGGGTTGCGAGTGATTGCTTAAGTTTCTCAACATTTGCAGTTGGGAGATCAATCTTGTTTACTGCAACGATGATTGGAACTTTTGCTTCCTGCGCATGCGTAATAGCTTCAACGGTTTGTTCTTTGACGCCGTCGTCTGCCGCAACTACCAGTACTACAATGTCCGTAATGGCCGCACCACGAGCACGCATTGCCGTAAAGGCTTCGTGACCTGGCGTATCCAGGAAGGTAATCTTTTTGCCACTGGCTGTTGTAACTTGATACGCACCAATGTGCTGTGTGATGGCTCCCGCCTCTGTTGCAACAACGTTCGTTTTACGAATTGTATCGAGCAGACGCGTTTTACCATGATCAACGTGACCCATGATGGTAACGACTGGAGGCCTTGGTGTGCGATCCTCTTCGCGCGATTCCTCATCTTGAATGACAGTCTCTTCATAGAGAGAAACTACTTTGACTTCGCATCCAAATTCACCCGCAAGAAGCGTGGCTGTATCAGAATCAATCACCTTGTTGATGGTTACCATCTCGCCCATTTTCATGAGACGGCTGATTACATCGCCAGGCTTGAGATTGAGCTTTTTGGCAAGCTCACCCACCTGGATGCTTTCCATAATTTCAATTAACTTTGGAACGGTTGTGCCAGACTCAGCTTTCTTCTTCCGCTCAATGCGGTTGTACATCTTCTGGATGCGTTGTTCTGCTTCTTCTGCGCGACGACGTTCTGGACTGATTGGACCTCGACGAACAGGGCCCGGTGCCTTACGCTGAACGGGCGTTGCTCCGCCTTGCTGCGCTTTACGTACTGTTTCTAATAATGAATCGAATGGGGTTCCGCCCTGTGCTGGCCTTGGCCCACGATTTCCGCCAGGCCCTGCTGGACGTTGACCTTGATAGCCACCTGTTCCAGTTCCGCCTTGCGGGCGCTGACCCTGGTAACCGCCTGTGCCAGTTCCACCCTGCGGACGCTGACCTTGATAGCCACCCGTGCCAGTTCCACCCTGCGGACGCTGACCCTGGTAGCCGCCCGTGCCAGTTCCACCCTGCGGACGCTGACCCTGGTAGCCGCCTGTTCCGGTTCCGCCTTGCGGACGGGGTGGTTGTGAACCCGTTCCTTCTGGGCGTGGGTTGGGCGCACTCTGAGTAGGATTTCCTGTTTGAGGCGGCGTAGTCGTTTGCGCTGGCGCCCCAGTTACGGGCCGCGCAGGCTGAGCAGTACGCTCTGGCTTTTTCTCCGCTTTATTGGAGAACGTATCCGAAATATCACGCGCCTTCTGGGATTCTACCAGAGGCTTCTTAATGGTAATTTTCTTTTTTACCGGCTGACTCTTATTCTCTGGCATCTAATCCCTTACTCCGTAACCTCTACAACTTCTGCCACTATCTTCTGCACGTGCAGGGCAGTGACCGCACCAAGGATTCTTTCCAGATCATCCTTGTCGGTCTCGACCAGTTGTTCCACGCTCTTAATTCCAGCTGCTTCCAGCAATGAATTGATACGCGGAGACAGATCCGGCAATTCAGAAAGGGGTGTGTATTCTTCCTCGGGCTCAACCGGAGTTGGGTTAAACAACTGCTCCAGTTTAGCTCTGGCCTCAGGAGAAGCCATCTCCTCATTGAACTGCGACAGGGTCTTCACGGTCAGCTTATAGCCTGATAGCTGGGAGGCAAGCCTTACATTCTGCCCGCCATTGCCAATGGCCTTGCTTTGCTGATCGTCCGGAACCAGAACGAGAGCTTCGCGCGTTGAAGGATCAGCTCGAACTTCCGTAACGGTTGCAGGCGACATGGCGCTTGCGATGATATCGCTTGAGTTTCCAGTATCGTTTACTATGTCGATGCGCTCATTGCCAAGCTCGCGCACAACGGATTGAATGCGAACGCCACGCACGCCCACACAGGCGCCCACTGGATCTACATCAGATCGATTGGATCTAACCAGGATTTTTGTGCGATAGCCTGAATAACGGGCAATTCCAACGATTTCCACGACGCCGTCATAGATTTCCGGAATTTCCATCTCGAAGAGCTTTTTAACAAAGTCACCGGAGGCACGCGAAAGCGTCACAAACGGTCCCGGCTCACGCGTCTTCTCCCGGCGTAGTTCAACAATCTTAACCACTGCTTTTACACGATCGCCTGGTCTGAATTTTTCATTTGGAATTTGTTCGCGCCTGGGCATTACACCTTCAAGTTTCCCAAGATCGACATACATCAGATCCTTGTCTCTCCAGCGCAGGAAGTAACCGTTTACCAGCTCACCTTCTTTGCTTTTAAACTCATTATACAGAATTTCGCGTTCCAGTTCTTTCAAGCGCTGCAAAAGAATCTGACGGACGTTGGTTGCTCCAATGCGTGAAAACTCGAATGGATTTTCTTTAACTTCGAGCACATCGCCGTCTTTGATATCGGCTTGAATTTTTTGCGCTTCAGCAAGGGAAATTTCCTGAGCGGGATTTAAGACAGGTGCGACTACTTTGCGTCTGCAGATTACGGAAATTTCCGGAGTTTCGCGATCGAGAATTACTTCAAGGTTTGCGTCCATTCCGTATTTTTTCTGGTAGGCAGTAATCAAACTTCCCTTGAAAACTTCTACGACTTCGTCGCGCGAAAGACCCTTCTCTGTAGAGATCTCTGCCAGCAGATCGAAGAAGGCCCGGATATCAGGCTCTTGCGTTGTCTTTTTTTTAGTAACTCTTGCCATATTAAAAATCCAGAAATAAATTTGCCTTTTGAATCTCCGAGGCCATGAGCCTCAAAGTCTGCGGCTTCTTTTTTCCTTTCCTTCTCCTGGACACATACGTTTCAAAAACATACGATCCGTCTTCTTGCTTCCCCTGGCAGACAACAACGGCTGTCTCCAGTTTGCCCTCTACATTCTTGTAGAGAACTTTGATCGCTGGTCCGAGGAATCGTTCTAATTCCTGGGGCAGCCTGAGCTCCCGCTCTGCTCCAGCTGAGGACACTTCGAGCGTGTAATTTTCTTCAGTCAGCCCGACAGGAATGCCGGGGTTGTTTGCTCTGACCGCTTCATCAATGCAAGCTGTCAGTCGAACTGAATACTCTTCGCACTCACCTACGGTTACGGAACCGAGGGGATGCTCAAGTCCATCCAATTCAATCTGAATGGCAAAGCCATGCCTGGCTGGTTGGATCTTAGCGCTGAAGATTCCCAATCCAGGCCTGAGGGCTTGCGAAGCCAGTTCCGTTATGTTCCCGGTGCCCGTGACCAAAAAAAAAAGCGGGTTTTTCCGCGACTGGCGGAAAGGTCCCACTTCCTCAGCGCCAAAAATGCCTGACAGGCGTGTGCCGTCAACTCTGAAATCGGATTGTGGTCTGCTTGTTCTTTCGAACTGGACCGCCCGTTAATTTTCGGGACGGAAACGGATTTTGTCCGTCACTATAAAGGCATGCAAAAGATGAAACGAATGGTGATAGCGCTGGCCTTTGGGACTCTTCTTGCCCCGGGCTGCGCACGGTCGTTTGGCGACTCGAATTCCTCCGATCAAGTGTTCGCGCTCATGGTTTCAACGTACTTGACCCAAAACCGCCCTCGTTTTGCGTATGCAGCCAACGAAAGCGCAAACACCGTCTCTATGTACAGAGTCGAGTCCAGCGGTTTGTTGAGCCCGCTTGGAACTGTAGCATCATCCTCGCCTAGCACCGTTACAGTAGATCCGTCCGGCCGATTTGCATTTGTTTCCAACAACACTCCTTCGCAGTTTTCGACGTTTACAATTGACTCAAATACCGGAATGCTAAGTGCTCTGGGTATAAGCGCAACGGGCGCCAATCCGCAGGGATCTGCCGTGGATGTTACAGGGAGCTTTTTTTACCTGGTCAATCAGACAGCAGCAACCGTATCGATGTACAGAATAAATAGCGGAGCTTTGCCTACAGCAAATGGAACGATCGCTACGGGCACAGGCCCCGTGCGAGTTGCAATCGATCCGAAAAGCCGCTTTGCATTTGCAACGAATTTCACAGGCAATTCGATTTCGCTCTACACAATGAATGCGAGTACTGGAAGTCTAACTGCGAACGGGACGCAGGCAAGTGTATTTGGTGCTGCGGGAATTTGTATCGATTCTACGGGTAGGTTCTTGTTTGCGAATTCAAACGGTGGTGCACTTGTATCATCGGCGAGCATCAACCAGGGCACAGGAACTCTTACGATTGTAAATTCAGTCGCAACAGGTAACGCTCCGCTGGAACTTGCCATCCATCCAAGCAATCGGTTTCTGTATTCAGCTAACAACACAGCGGGAACGGTTTCTATTACAAGCGTGGATACGACTACGGGATTCTTAACTCCTGTGGGATCTGTTGCAGCTGGAACCAACCCTTTTGGAGTCAGAATGCATCCAACAGGGGCATTCCTCTACGTGGCTAACACTGGTTCTCTGGATATTTCTATGTTTGCAATCGATCAAACGACTGGCGGGCTTACGTCACTCGGCAGCGTTCCCACGGGAGCCGGAGCTAAGAGCATTGCGATCGCATCCTTTTAGGAGCATCCGGGGATGAACTCCATCGCAGTGTGGTTTTGCTTGACCAGCTTACGATCTCGCATTCATCGTGGCGCATGCGTACAAGATCAATCGAGGCCTTACTCAAGGTGTCGCTTCTTATTTCCGTTTTCGTCACCTATGAAATTGTAGCAGAAAAAAGTTCACCCAACGCTGAAGCATATCTGCGGCAAGTCCGTTCCAGTCCCGCAGCCCTGCGCACTTTTTTGCGGCGAATGCCCAAGGGTGCTGAGCTGCACACTCACCTGTCTGGAACGCCAGGACCGGATAGACTATTACAACTTGCAGCAACAGCAAAAACAGTTAAGTACTTCGTAAGTCTCCCCATAAAAGCAGAAGCAACCGAAGATCCAACCGCATACGCTTTCTCTGCATATCCAACAACAACACAGCAACCTCCAGCAAATCCCAAACTAAAATACGTAACACCGGACGCATTGTTAAAGTCGTCAGAATATAAAGCGCACCTGGCTGAGTTCCGTCAGGCGAACTTGATCAACTCGCATGATGCAAAACCACTGGCCACATTCTATGCAACTACCTTTCAGCGCAGGGGTGCAGTTGTAAACAATCGTGAAATGCTTCCGCTCATGCTCGTGGATGAAATCAAACAGGCCAGGCGCCATCGTTTGAGCTATCTTGAAATGCAACTCAACCCTTTCCCGGCCGATCCTACACTTAAGTCCGCAGAGAATGAGCGGGCTATGAATGTCACAAGCGCTCGTGAGTTTTTGCAGACGTTAGTAGATACTGTTGAACAGGAAAACAAAACAGCCCCGGCCCATCAGCAGGTCCAGGTACGATTT
Organism: Spirochaetia bacterium; assembly: GCA_021413825.1. Lineage (GTDB taxonomy): Bacteria > Spirochaetota > Leptospiria > Leptospirales > Leptonemataceae > JAEUSB01. The sequence goes on from JAIOPQ010000088.1 coordinate 96,248, forward strand.
ATCCTGGCATTTCTTAGAACCAGTCCGCGCATTCTAACTCAGCTTCCAATTGCTTTTGAAATTGCATCCGCTAAAGATTCTGTGGGCCAGGCTATTGCCGGTATCAACCTCGTTGGCAACGAATATTCTGAAGATCTTAAGGCGGGCCAGTTTATTGCCGGACCGGAAAACATGCGCGATTACCTGCTAACGTTAAAACGGACATATCCACGGGTGCATATCGCTTTGCACGCCGGGGAAATCACAGCCTGGGACTGGCATATCCGTGACTCGGCACTTTCTGGAGCTGAACGCATTGGGCATGCAGT
>JAIOPQ010000025.1 GCA_021413825.1 Spirochaetia bacterium
AATTTCGTTCTTTAATCGCAACTCCAGCGGCTGCATTATCTTTTGCTTTTGCCTGTTCGATTGATATGAATTCTTCGTATTCTTTGAGTTTTTGTTGCAGTTCCTCTTTTGGGACATCCTTAACCTGTGGGGTTGCAATCGGTTTCTGAACGGCTGCTTTCACTTTCTCTTTTTGCGCTGTATCTTCAAAATGCTTTGTGAGTATTGCCTGCGCGGCTGCAGCTTCCTGTTCAGTCGCATTTTCCTTGCTCAACAACGATACGATTGTGGGATTTTGTAGGACTGGCTGCAATCCGGCCTCTTCTATCAAACGGTCAGACGCTTTTGAGTCAACTACGGCAGACTTCCCGGTTTCCAGTATTGTTTCTGATTTTTCAAGAGCGGTTACAAGAGATTGAAGCTCAGGCGTTTTCTCGACCAATCCCGCTGGCAGATCTTCGAAATTGGATCGAGGACGGACTGCCACCTTACCGCTGTGAACATCGATTTGAGAATTGCCGGACGCATCCACCGTCGCCTGGAATTGTGTTCCACGTACGGCCGCAACTGCTGAAGGAAGGCGAACATGGAGTGATTCACTGGAGTCAAGTTTCTTAACCTGTGCAAGCAGCGAACCCTGCGTCAATTTAGGAGAAAGCGTCAAGCCATCGGAACTCTTTGATCCAGCCAGGGACAGAACACTATTTTGTTGGAGGCGCAATGTTATGGATGAGTCCATGTCCCGAACTTGAATGTCCACAAGAGATTGCGGACCTACTGTAATCTTCTCCCTTGCCTGGATAATAGCACCGATCTCTACGGGTTGACCCGCAACTTGCACTGTGCCGATTTTGAAAAGCACCAGGCCGGTTATGTTTGCTGTCTGTGATGCATTCCTGGATTTATCCTTACAGGACGGAATGGAAACAAACGCGAGAAGTAGAATGAGTGAGAAATATCGCATGACCCTTTCTATCCGAGTTGCGCGATTCGAGCAATCTAAAAAGCTACTGAGCTGTTGCCGCTTCCTGTTTTTGTAGTCCGACCTGACCTACTATCTCCATTTTGATGCCCGATCCTTGCGGAACTTCTTCATGCGCCAGCACTGCAAAACTTCCCTGTGGAAGAAAGCGCAGCAAGAAATCAAACAATGGACCTCGAATCACACGACTCGACATGAACACCGGCACGCGTTGCTTCTGCGCGGATCCCTGGTATTCGCTTATGAATGCTTCACGAATTGCAAGATTGAGTTCAGGCTTAAGCGCCAGAATGTATCCTTCCTGTGGATCCGCATGGATTGCGTCTCGAATGCGTCGCTCAATGTCCGGGCTAACTGTGATTGCTTGCAGTGTTCCATCGTGGACATATTCTGTCACTATCTGTCTGCGCAGGGCAAAACGTACTGCTTCACAAACAATGTATGGATCCCACTGAGGCAGACGCTCTGCCTGTCCAGCTACTACTTCAAGAATGCGTACCATGTTGCGGATTGAAACGTTCTCGCGGAGTAAGAGCTTGAGAACTTCCTGGATTCTTCCCATTGGAACTTTTCTTTCTTCCAGTACTTCACGCACGATGACTGGATGATCCTGCTGGATGCTATCCAGAATCTCTTTGATTTCCTGGCGTCCCATGATGTCAGCACTTGACTTTTGAATCAGGTTTGAAAGATGAGTCGCGATTACGGTTGATGCATCGACCACGTCATAGCCCCAGTTTTCAGCGTCTGCCTTCTGTTCCGGAGTAATCCACGCTGCGCGCATGTTGAATGTAGGTTCATTGAATTCCTCAACGCCGCGTAACGGTTCGCTCACGCGCCCAGAATTGATTGCAATCAGGTGATCTGGTTTCAGAGTAAAATCACCAACCACATCGCCATCGAGGCGCACATGGTACTGATTGGGTTGTAAGCTCATGTTGTCGCGAATACGAACCGGAGGAACGATCAAACCCATCTCTCTGGCAAACTTACCTCTAAGTCGTGAAATCTGATCCAGCAATGTTCCACCTGACTTTGGATCTACAAGCGGGATCAGATTATAGCCAATCTCAACCCCGAGCTTTTCAGTCTTGGCTTGCTGAATATACGATTCTGGTTTGCGTTCTTCGACCTTTTCCTTTTCTTTGCGAACTTCCTCCTGCTTATCTTGCCGGAGTGCGCGATCCATTTTGTAGCCCAGATAGAGCAGAAATGCCCCACATGCCCAGAGTGAGAATATTGGAAATCCTGGCAATAGACCTGCAAGAACCAGGACGGTACCTACAACGTAGAGAATCTGTGGGTTTCGAAGCAGTTGTTTTTGAATATCTGCGGGAAGAGTGCCATCTCCGACACTTCTTGTAACAATGATACCCGTTGCCGTTGAGATCATGAGTGCAGGTAGCTGATTTACCAGACCGTCACCGATCGTAAATTTTGTGTAAAGCGCCAGGGCATCTGTGAACGACTCTCCACGAATGCTGATTCCAATAATCAAACCGCCGATGATGTTGATTGCCGTAATTATCAAACCAACCCGAACGTCTCCTTGCACAAACTTGGAAGCACCATCCATAGCCCCGTAGAATTGCGATTCCTTGTGTAGCTCTTCGCGGCGCTTTCTGGCATCAGCCTCGGTGATATGCCCGTTCTGCAAATCAGTATCGATTGCCATTTGCTTTCCTGTCATTCCATCGAGAGCAAATCTTGCCGCAACTTCTGATACGCGTGTTGCACCTTTGGTAATGACCATGATCTGAACTAAGATCAGGATCAAGAAAATCACAGCACCAATTACAAAACTTCCAGTCGATCCGCCGCCGCCTACTACGAACGTCCCAAACGCATTGATCAGGGCGGAGTCGGCCTGACCACCTTTGGAAAGAATCATCCTTGTTGAGGAGACGTTAAGCGCCAAACGAAAGATCGTTGTCACAAGTAGAATCGTTGGGAAGACCGTAAAGTCAGCCGGCCCTTTTGAGCCAAGGGCGGTTAGCAAAATAAGCAGGCCCGTGAGCAGACTGATCGCAATCAAGCCATCCAGTGCCACGCCCGGCATTGGAATTACGATAAGGGAGAATACAGCAATTACGCCGATTCCAAGAATCGTATCAGCATTCCTTAGATTAAATCGAATCTGCTCAAGCATCAGGCTCTCACCTTGGTACGGAATTTATCTAGTTTGGCAAAGATCAAGCTCACTGCTCGGTACAGATTCTCTGGGATCTCCCGACCAACTTCCACAGTACGAAAGATCGCGCGCGCCACTTCCGGATTTTCCTCAATTGGAATATCATTCTCGCGTGCTATCCGGCGAATTTCGAACGCGATGGAATCCTGGCCTTTGGCTATTAGTTTTGGGCCACCAACCAGTGTTGGATCATACAGCAATGCTACGGCGTAATGCGTTGGATTGGTAATTACGACGTCTGCGGTTGGAACCTCTTTGAGCATGTTTCTCTGTCGAGAGAGTTGAAAGTAGCGCTCGCGTTGACGCTGGCGAATAAGTGGATCTCCGTAATCCTCTTTTCTTTCACGTTTCACTTCTGAAACATCCATTTTCAAGCTTTCCAAATATTCGTAGCGCTCGTAAAAATAATCCGGAATTGCAAGAGCCAGGAGCACAATCGCACAAACAATCAAGAGTTTGAATGCAGAATGTGCAAACAGCACCGTAGCCTGCCGCAAATCCATACCGGAAGATTTGAGCATTGGAATAAAGTCATCCGTTATCACCAGGTACGCTGCAAAGCCAATGATCCCTACAAGCACGAACGTTTTGAGCATCATGTACAGGTTGCGTCGTCCCGGAATAATGCGCTTGAAATCCGGTATCAGCCGTTCCGGCATGAACAAGGGCTGGACCGTGAACATCGCGCCAACCTGTACAATATTTCCAACAACACCCATAAATAAAGATATTGCGAATAACGGGATACAGATCTTAAAAATTTCAAAGAACAACGCCCCCACAAAACTTTTAACATCTTCTGCCCGGAATTCTGTCTGATTAAATGCCCCAGCTCCCAGAAACTTATGAAACAATTGCATGCACTGGTTCACCATGTAACCACCTGCAATATACAGAGCGATAACGGCACCCAGTAGTATGATTGCGTTAGTCAAATCCTGCGATTTTGGGACTCGGCCGCGATCGCGTTCTTCGCGAATCCGGCGCTCTGTCGGTTCCTCTGTGCGACCTTCGTCCTCGGCAGCGAACCTCGCCAGATAGATATCTGGAAGCGCATGGCAAGGAATACTCCGGGTCACATGAACAAAATCGCGACGGAAATCCAATCCCATAAAAGACGGATCCATTCCGCTGACGATGGCGGACTCGGTTCCGAGTTCCGTTAGAGCTTGCAAACTCATGATCTGGCCACCGGCCATGCGCGCATCATCTGGCCCATTATGTCGTAGATTCTGTGAAACGACTCACCCATGATTCCAATAATGATCGGTGAAAGGGTAAGCAGAAGCAACAACCCGACCATGATATTAATATGAACACCCATGTTCATCAAGTTGAGTTGCGGTGCTGCGCGTCCTACAAGTCCCAATGCGAGAGTAGTGATAAAGAGAATTCCGGCGGCAGGTATTCCAATCTTAAGCGCCGTCAAGAATAGTACTCCCATTGTCATATCAATTGTGTTTAGTATTCCGCCTAACGTCTGTGTGTCGAGGGCAAGTGTGGGAACCATTTGAATGGAGTAGGCAAGAGCGCGAATCATATGCAGATACGCAGGGGCGTTGATCCCATCGATGGGAAAACTAAGGACAAGGAAGAGTAAAAGCCCAAGGACGCTCTTAAGCGTGCCTATAATCGGCATGGTAGTCTGCGAACTCGGATCCAGGACTTCCGCAAAAGATACGCCAGCCTGAATTGAAAAAAGTTCCCCTGCCATTTGGAAAGCGGCGAAGATCATTTGAATCAAGAATCCTATCATTAGGCCAAGCAATGTCTGCGCCATCACCTCGACTGCATAAAGCAACGGGTGCGTTGGGAGGGTTGGTAAAAAATTCACTGATACCGGATACAGGACTGCTGAGAGTAAAAATGCAATTCCCATTCGCAACCTGTATGGCATGCTTTCTGCGCTAAATACTGGAGCAATGAAGACCAATCCAATCATGCGTGCGAAGATCAGAAGGAAGTACTGGGTGTTGCGATCGAAAATCTCCAACGCTTTTACCTAGAATCGTTGAATCAGGGCAAAAACGCCCACTGTATAATCCACAAGGGTTTGAATGATGTAACTTGCGAACAGAGCAAGCGCAGCAAAGACTGCAAGGAGTTTTGGGACGAACGTCAGGGTTTGTTCCTGGATCGAAGTAGTAGTCTGGAGAATTGAAACGATCAGCCCCACAAATAGCGAAAGAAGCAGCATTGGTGCTGAAACTTTCAGTGTTACGATCAGGGCATCCTGGAGTAGCTTGATTGCATCCGCTTCAAGCATTATCCACCACCGTTATACGACATTACAAGATTATAAGTGATCAAGTGCCATCCATCCACAAGAATAAACAGTATGATTTTGAACGGCAGCGATATCATTGCTGGCGGTAGCATTACCATACCCATCGACATCAACGTAGAAGAAACAATTAGATCAATAACTATGAACGGAATGAATATCACAATTCCGATGATGAAAGCTTTCTTGATTTCAGAAAGCATAAACGCAGGCACCAGAATATAGGAGTCAATGTCGTTTACACTCTTGATCTCAGCGCGATTTTTTCCAGATAGATTGATAAATAGCCCAATCTCTTTTGCACCGTCTTTTCCAATCTGACGAATCATGAAATCGCGAAACGGTTTCATGCCAGCATCAAGGAATTTTGTAGTGGGAAGTTCGCCACGGGAATAAGGTTGCAAGGCTGTCTCATTGAACTCTTTTGCAGTTGGCGCCATGATAAAGAAAGTTACGAACAAGGCCAGGCCAAACAGAACCTGGTTTGGAGGCATATTCTGTAGGGCTAACGCACGTCTTACAAAATCAAATACGATTACCACTTTGGTAAATGAGGTCATCATCATCACCAGGGCTGGCGCGAGGCTGAGCAATGTGAACATGATGATGAGCAAGAGCGAGAAAGAAGCTTCGCGGCCATCGCGTGCGCCACGGATTCCATCGATTACCGGGATTTGAAAGCCAGGAACCTGTGCGAGCACAGGACTGGCGAGTAGTAGTAAGCCGATGAATAAAAGCGTCTTTCTGGTTAGTGACATAATTCGGCCCCAACCCGTTTTACCGGTTCAAGGCCGATGTACAAGAATATTTTAGAAGTACAACTAAAAATTTGGACGATTCAGGACTCATATGGCGCTAAAATCCGCGGATAAGAGCCAAGCACCCTAATTCCCTCCGTGAGCGGTCGCGCCAGCTCCAGGGCCCTATGGACGTTTTGATCGCTTTCCAGGCCTTCGATCCCAACAAAGAATTTGCACGCATCACTTCTGCCAGGAATAGCTCTGGATTGAATACGGTTCAGGTTGGCCTTGAAATCATGAAATGGCTTAAGAAATGAAAATAGTGACCCGGGCTGGTTACTCAGGCTGGCAACCAGGCTCGTGTTTCCACCTTCCGTTATGGAATCGGCACGCTCATGTCCAATTGTGAAGAACTGGGTCACGTTAGGTACCTTTTCAAGGATGGGGAATTCCAGAATCTCGAGGCCGTACTCGAGCGCACTGTCCCTTGTGGAGATTGCAACACCACCTGGATCTTCGGCAGCTATTGCTGCAGCCTCCGAGGTGCTTGCGGCTGCTCTAGTTTTTGCATTTGGAAATTGTGCGCGAATCCAATCCACGCAATGCTTTAGAGCCGCATAATGTGAATAGATCGTTTTGATTTCCTGCCCTTTCCGACCGAGGAGTGCATATCTTACATGAATCCGGGTTTCTTCCCGAATGAATAATTTAAACGAATCCTCTACAAACACGTCCACGCTGTCGTGGATGATTCCACCGGAGCTGTTCTCGATGGGCACAATTCCAATTCTATCCCTTCTTTCCGTAACGTAGGCTACTACGTCTGCCACGCTTGGTTGTGGGATTTGCTCCAGTTGCGCATAACGTTGCTTTGCAACCAGGGATGCGAAGCTACCCTTGCGCCCAAGGTAGGCTACGTTCAAGATTGGCTCCGGCATCAGGTTTCCGGTGCAAGCTCACCGGTTTCGCGGCGCTTGCGAATCCCAGGATCTTTGATTTTTGCGAGCCGATTCTTTTGATCGCGAATCATACTACGCAGATCGTCTTCTGCACGGAATAGATCGGTTTGCTCGGCCGGTTCGTGCGCGTCTTTGAGATGATCAGTAAAGGTTGCTCGCGATGTGTCATGTAGTGACTCGCCTCTTGAGCGAGGAATCATAGTGTCTAGATGTTCACGGAAGCTTGGAGTGCTCGGTTCTCGTTTGTTCCAGAACTTCAAATCCGATCCCTTCAGCGCCAGCAATACTTTCTGCAAAAGGTTTTCTGGCGTTGGGATTACAGGCTTGCTTGAATGCCAGATGCGAATTCGTTCTGCTGTGCGCGCATCTTCAACCTCTGTTACAAGTTGAACACCAGCCTCCGAAACGCCCAGAACAAGAATCTTCCCCGCAAGATCCACTACCTGTAAATGCTTTCCAGGAGCAAGTGCAACGGAGCCCAGCGTGGTTGCAAGGTCACCCATGCTACCGCCTACAGACTTAGATTTCAAATAGCGCATAACACCATAGAATGCGCCAATCATCAGCACAAACATTCCCAGGAATCGAATCAGCGTAGAAACAAATGAAGGTCGTTCTTCTTCTGGAAAAAGCGATTGCGGTGCGGTTGCTTGTGTGGCCGTTCCAGGTGCCCCAGGTTTTGTGCCTTCTGCTTGAGATGTTTCACCTTTGTTTTCCGCTGAATCCGGGCCAGGATTTAGCAACCGATCCGGATTTTCCGGGTCGGCTGGTTTTTCAGCCTGGTTTGAATTCTGCTCAGTCGCTTCTGGCTTACCTGAGTGAATCGTCTGCATCCAGGTACGGTCGATTTCTTCAAGTCGTCACTTCCCCGCGCGCAATCAGCCTGTCGTTCACGTAGAGATCCACCGGCTCACCGGCCAGCTTATCCAGCTCGATGATCGATCCTTCACCCAGGCCAAGAATGTCCTTAATGAACATCTTTGTGCGGCCCAGCTCCACCGTCAGGGTCATCTGCACGTCCAGGAGCAAATTCATGTTAGGTTGCAGTGGTCCAGCGCTGGCTGTAGATAATGATGGGAATGATACTTCTTTGACGCCAAGCGTAGGCCTGGAGTCGTTTCCGCCACCGCGGCCCATGTCTGACATTCCAGAATCCATGGATGCAGTTGGGCCACTTTTCAGGCGACGATACAGATCGCGGGCAGACTGCATGGAAAGCAAAACAGTCAATCTTGTGTCTACGGCGCCTTCGATGGCGAATGGGATTTGCACGCGGAGTAGATTGGAGCCGTCTGTCACAGCAAACGGCAGCATACCGGAGGTTTTGACCTCAACTGGCATGGGCGTGATTGCCTGGCTGATCTTAATGGATAGTTGCGTGGCAGCGGAGAACATCATGGGGCCAATCGCATCTTTCAGCGTAGCAACCTGGGCACTATCCAGGGTTGCAGTTGCTGCTGCCCCTTCATTTCCCATTACCATGCCGCTGATTCGGGCGCCATCTCCCACAGGGATCATGATGCCCAGCGTGCCGCTGAGGCCACCAGTCAGGTTCTGGGAGAATAAAACTGAGCCAGCTGCGAACTCTTTTTGCACATCGTCAAAGCTGCGTGCGTCTGCATACGGTGCGCCAAGGCGAATCGACTTGGACAGAATCAGCCCAAGGCTCTGCGCTGCAGACTGGATTGCCGTATGAATTGCATCTGCCACGGCCTCGCGCTCCAGGGGTGAAAGCTCACCGCCGCCCTGCGCCCCGCCGCCCTGTGCTCCACCGCTAACCGGTGCGGCACTGATATCATCAGCGCCTTGCAGGAGTAGATCAATCTCTTCTTGAGTAAGTGAACCGTCGCCCATAGGTATCTCTATTCAATGTCGATGAAAGCCCTGGATTCCCGCACTCTTTTTCCAGGATTATGCCGTCACGTTATGTCTCAGTGAGCACGCATTCGTAGGGTGCAAGACTTAATTCTACCATGTCTTCGGCAATGCTCCAGGGGATCCGGCGCCCATCCCATATATTTCTGGCCTTGCTCAGGCCACGGGTTACGCCAGTCGGGAGCCGAACCTGGATCCGTTCTGCTCTTGCCGTTGGATTATGAAGGCTCAGGAAGCCTGCAGGATTGTAGAGGCCTCTGGGGAAGTGATCGTCCATGAGTCCAAGGGGCAGGGCAGTATGTGCTGCGCACTTTTTGTGAATTGTAAGGGCCGTGTTAAAGATTGTAAGGCGATCTTCTGCCAGCGTTTCGAGATCGTCGCTCAGCAAAATCATTCCGCCCGTCAAAGACATGACACTTGCCATGAGCCTAACTTGATCCAGATTTAACTTTGTAGCATTGTCGCCGTTCAAAAAGAACTTTCGATGCATAAACGATCGTGTGATTGCGTTTTGCAGACAGCCCTCTGCATTCGGATAGTTTCTATCGCGCAGAATCGTGCCAAGCCAATCGTTCTTCCACATTGAATTTACATCACGACCAATTCGCATTGCATTAAACGGTCCAATCGATGGAGCGATTGGGCTTCCGCAGCCCAGAAGAAATGTTTTCTTACCTGCAACTTTGCGAATCAGTTCATAGGTCTGGCGGAGTCTGCTTGCCGGGGCAATGCGCGGGTCATGATACTGACCCCGATAGGCTCCAGCATAAAGAAAATCCAATTTCAAATATGGGATCCCCCAATCATGGACGATTGTATGAATCACATTTTCAAGCCAGGCTTTAAAACGCGGATGAGTAACATCGAACGTAAAGGTATTTCCGCCCCAGAGTGGATTAAAGAGCCCAAAGACAGGATCGCCTTCGCGATCTCTCAAAACGAAATCTTGATTTTGTTTAAAAGCATCTGAATCTGGTCTTGCTACAAACGGAGCCAACCATACACCAGGAGTAAGTCCGTTCTCCTTTGTTGCATCTGCCAGGAATTTCATTCCAGACGGAAACGTAGGCGCAGTCTCCAACCAGTCGCCAATATGCTTCTGCCAGCCATCGTCGATTTGAAAGAAATCAATCTTGATCTTTCTCTCCCGGATTAGCCTGAGGTTTCGAAGAAGAATGCCCTCTGTGATCTTATTGTAATAGTGATACCAGGAGCACCAGCCAGTGATTGCGGGACCAAATTGTGGTGTGTCAAAAGATTTAGCTACGTCAGTTGCCATTGATTCAAGGAAATTAGCCGGATCTGTTTGTGCTCGTCTGATTGGCGTGCGCGTTTTAGATCTTTGCTGAACATTTTCGTAGTGTTTAACGCCTGCCAGGGAAATGATTGCATGCCCGGGGAGCAGGATTCCGGCTCCATCCCATACGATTGCAAACTCTTCGAGTTTTCCCGAATGCGAACCCAGCTGAATTCTGAATTTAATAAACTGATCGCCAGGACCCGTACTTGCAAACGCAATACACTTTCCGTTCTTACGCTTCAGAGCTTGAGTATTGGTCTCAAGCATTACTAGGAATTCAGAATGGAAGATGCCCTTGCGCGGGAAGATGTTTATCGGGAGCGGCAGCATTCCCTGTAATAGCGTTTCCGGATTTTCGTCGATGTCATGTTTCCATTTTAGCCAGCAGAAGTTATCGCGCTCCCCAGGTTGTCTGGCACCAGTCCAGGACCAGGAATGATAGCCGTGCTGAAACAAGCGTAAAGAAGAATCCGGAGAGATATCGTCGTGCAAGGAAACAGCAGGGACCTTCCGTTCGCGTGCGCTCAGGCAAAGTTCAAATCGTTCTAGATAGACCTCAGTTGTGCCTTTGAGCTTCAAAGTACCTTTAAGCGTTGCGTCCTTTTCTCCAGGTTTCCACTGAAATGTATTCCGGTCCGAATCTCGAACAATTCCGCGATCTTCGAAAGTTTCAGAGTAGATGTGTCCATCCTGTTTGGTTCTGTAATAGATCCTGGCCGTAAATCTGTCGTAATATCCCACGTTAGCCGTCCTTGCGAATTGCGATGATCAAAAAAACAAGAGAGAAGGCGGAACCAATCCCGTACATCAGTGCCTGAGAATAGTTACCAAATATCAAAGTCCCGCCAAGGAATAATAGGCCATACGTGAGGGCAGTCCCTGAAATCCATGCCAGGAATTTGGGCCATAGCGGTTCTCGGGGTCCAGTTCCAAATCGGGCAAATCCGGGTCCTGCTGGCTTGATTTTATTGTAAAATGTCTGTAGAACTGCTTCTGGCTCGGGCT
>JAIOPQ010000026.1 GCA_021413825.1 Spirochaetia bacterium
CGTATCGTGGAACGGAGCCAATGAATGATTGTTGTCAGGAAGATAAGAAAGGAGACGCAGAGCCTTACGAAGCGCACCCAGTTCATCCCCGGCCACAAGATCGACTACACCACTCTGACCGTGCACATTTGGGCCGCCAAGTTCATCAGGAGTGACTTCTTCGCCCAGCACGTCCTTAACGACCTGGGGCCCGGTTAGACCAAAGAACGTTCCTGTTGGTTGAATCATAAACGAGCCCTGGCGAGGCAGATACGATCCGCCGCCCGCATTGAACCCGAACATAAGCATAATGCTTGGAACTACGCCTGAGATTTTACGAAGCGCGCAGAAGGCCTCGGAATATCCGTCCAGACCCCCCACACCTGCGGGCACGTATGCGCCTGCTGAGTCGTTCATACCGATCAGGGGAATTCCCTGCTCGCCTGCAAGGTAGATTAGCCGCGCGAGCTTGGCACCATTTGTTGCATCCATGGAACCGGCGCGATTTGTGAAATCATGACCGTACAGGGCTACGTCGCGGTTTCCAATGCGCAAAATTCCAGTGACAATGCTGGCTCCGTCGAGCTCTCGTCCCCAGTTTTGAAAAAGAATATTAGGTTCGCTTTCTGTGAGTACCTTAATGCGTTCAAAGACCGTCATCCGGCCTTTAGAATGCTGCACCATGATACGGGAAGTTCCGCCGCCGTTGACAGGGCGAGCGAGTAGATCGCTTCCCATTTCCAGCATACTTTCGTAGGCTCTGAGATTCGCATTTGTGGTGGGCTCTGCTTTTGTCTCATTCGAGGCCTCGAATGGATTTGTCAGAGTGGGCGTTATTTTAGTTTCAGCTGCCATCACGTTTGAATTTTTACTTTCTCCATCTGTGTCCACCAAAAATGCTAGCAGAGTGCCAGTTCAGTCCGGTGTCCTCCATTACACGCTGCGGATTGGCGGTTGTCTGGCGCTGCTTTTAATTTCTCTGCAGCGCCTTGAAGCTCGCCCTTCCACGACGGTTACCGGCGAACTAGACCGAAGTTACTACCAGCTCCTCTTCCTGTTCGATAGGACAACATCTGTAGGACAATCGGAATGGATGCTGCATCCATTTGCAAGCCGTTATCAAAATTCTGAACGATCTTATACGTATACGACAGTCCTTTATCCCACTTTTTATTTGCATGGCACCTATCGTTGGAGTCGCTGGACCTTACTCTACTTATTTGCAGGCGAAGATTTCTATCATGAGGATGCAGGCGACGATGAAGACGTGTTCCTCACGCCAATTCTCTACTGGGGCCGGGGTGACACAACACGTGAGCGATATTTCAGCATTTTCCCGTTATACGGTCACATACATAACAAATTAAGCTACAGCGATATACACTATTTCATGTTTCCGCTATATTCGAGCTGGTCTCATCGAGAATATGAAGCTAAGGGTGTTCTTTGGCCGATTGCTATGTGGGGAGGCAGCCCAACCCGGAGTGATTTCCGGATTTTTCCGTTTTTCTCGCGCAAGGTGCATGACGGCAAGTATGAACGTTATACGGTTCTGTGGCCATTTTTTCAATGGAGCCGGGAAGGTCTAGACAAGAAGGAACCCAGATCGATCTTTTTATTTTTTCCATTTTATGGTCGTAAGTGGTCGGATGACGGTAACCTTTCCGCTCACACAGTCCTCTGGCCGTTATTCGCATGGGGGACGGAGAAAAAGACCAATGGCTTTGACCTCAACATTCTCTGGTTTTTCTTCCAATACGGCAGCAGCGACGATCCCAGGATTCGCAAGCTCGTAATCTTCCCGTTATACGGCCACTACCTGTTTGGTTCCAAAGGATCCGTGAAAGATCCAGAAGGCGTCTACTCGCAGGAAGCGCAGTTTATTACGCCGTTCTATGCTCGTCTGAATACCAACTCCGCTCTGCTTTCTTCCGAGGACACTTATTTCATTCCATTTTTCATGTACGCGCGCACGTATTACAAGCGGGAGCGAGAGATGGAAACCTATCTAAAGGTTTGGCCGCTCTTCTATGTCTCGAACAGTTCAACCGGAGCGTTCTCAATTCGCTCGCTGACGCTCTGGCCGTTTCGTTCTGATGAGTTCGACCGGGTCTGGGGGCCGTACTATTCGATCTTCGAATACTCCCGGTTTGAAAACCGGGATCGCTACTTCTCGCTACTGTTTCGCATCTATTCGCGCTACTGGAATGAAACCGACGAACATCATTTTGTGGCCGGGTTCAATATCGATTCTGCACCCGAACAATCCGGGGTAGAGTTCCTGGGTGGATTTCTGGGTTTCAGAAGGGAATACACCCGCATGGAAACGACAAAGAACGTATTTCGCGTGCTCTGGTTTAGTCTGTGATTGCACTTGACACGACGCTTCCAGGCCTCATTTCAAAAGGAAGCGCATGAAACCTATCATCGCATGGAGCCAGAAACTACTCGAACCAATCCTGGGGGCAGGGGAGACTCTGCTCTTACTGTTTCGCACTCTTCTGTATCTGCCCTCTATATGGTTTAAGCGCGGAGAAGTAATCCGGCAAATGTATATAGCCGGTTTTAAAAGCCTGTTCGTAGTCAGCGTGGTTGCGACGTTTACTGGGATGATTTTCTCGCTTCAAACTGGCCTGGCTCTTAAGGATTTTGGACAACAGGATCTGATAGGCCAGGTAATCGTAGTTACCCTCACGCGCGAAATGTCGCCTTTTATGACTGCTCTAATTTTAGCCGCATCCGTCGGGTCTGCCATCGCCGCTGAGGTTGCAACCATGACCGTTTCAGAAGAAATCGACGCACTTGAAGTAATGTCGATTGATCCTGTCCGGTATCTAGTATTGCCGCGAATCGTAGGATTCAGCTTAATGGTGCCGATTCTTTCTATATATGGTACGGCGCTTGGAATCCTGGGCGGAGGTCTTGTAGCCCAAACCCAACTGGGTGTTGACTATCCTATCTACTTTCAAAGCGTACATGATGCGCTGCTAACGCGCACCGGGCTGAAGGATATCTGGGTGGGGCAACTGAAGGCGCTTGTATTCGGAATCACGATTTCTACTATTTCCTGCAGGCAGGGACTAGCCGCTTCCGGCGGTGCAATTGGGGTTGGTATCGCCGTGCGTCAGGCTGTTGTGGTGTCGTTTTTGTTTGTTATTATCCTTGGATATTTCATTACGGCCACGTTTTACCGCTAAAAAAATTGCCATTGCGTCCTCAGGTTCGTCCAATGGAATGAGGTAAACTTCAGAAATCTAACCGACAAATCATACCTGGTCCAGCCTGCTACTGCACAGCTTACATCGCTCATGGTCCAGTCCGGCTATTTTGAAATCATTGAGCCAGGTCTGGTAGAAAGCGTGATTTCTGCTCAAGATAAGATCACAACTGAGAAGCTAAAAACGCTGCAGGAGAAGTTCGGAGCAGAATATTTCCTGACTGGAAGTTTAACCAATTTCGAAATCAAAGAAACCCAATCCGGATTCTGTCTGTTGCTTGGCCTTCTTGGCTCCCATGAAAAGAAAGAATACTCCGTTGAAACAGGAATCGATTACAGACTTGTTTCTGTTCCAGACGCAAAAATCATTCAAGCTGATTCAGTTGAGAACCGCAGGTCAGATGTATCAACTTCAACTGGAGTGCTATTGTCAGGCGCAAGGTCGGATGTGAAAATTCTACAATCTTCCGGCGGCAAACTGCTTCGCTATGCGATGCGCGATCTGGTTGAGAAAGTAATCCGCGGATTGTAATATGCGGATTCCCATGCGCGGTACCTCCGCGCTCGTAATCCTTCTCTTCTCTTGCTCTGCATTCACAAAGGTGCAGCAATCCATGCAGAGCCTGGATAGCAGGACAGGATACAAGCCCGTCCCAACTGGTTTTACAAAACTGCGCGTAGTCCTGCTTCCTTTTGCAAACTCCGCACAAATGAAAGCCTTCGACATAGTTCCAGATGGCGATTACAAAGACGATATTTTGAGTCCATCTGACCCGGCCCCCCCGTTGAAATCTGAGGCGCCCACTGATACGGATGCCTGGAGAACCGCTGTCTCTCCGGATTCATTGATTCCTCTTACGATCGGTCCTGGAGAGCCTGTCATTCCTGTTAATCCAGGTCCAGATCCAATTCTGCCTGGCGATCTGTATCGTGAGATTGCGGAGACAGAGTTATTTCAATCGGGAAGATTTGAAGTTATCCCGTATCATTTGTTCCTCGAAGAGAGACGCCGCATTGATCCTGAATTGGCTGACCCGCTCTCGCAGATTACAGCTGCTAAGAATCTGAATGTTCAGCTCTTGATCACTGGGGATTGTACTGATTTTGAAATCAAACGCAGCTCAAGCTACTGGAAGGTTCCGTTCTGGGCTCTGCTGCTCGTTGGCAGTTTTGCAATCGACGATAAGCGCTTTCGAGCCATGGTCATTGAAACATTGATCAGACTGATGTTTGTTTTTCCGGTGGGATCTGATTTCTGGAAGGCCGGGATTGGCTGGGAAGATGTAGATGTGGATGTTGAGGTTGGCTTGAACCTGCGCGCTGTACAGCAAGGCGGGAGTATTAGTTTCTCTGAAGAATCCACAACCAGGCGAACTGAATCTGTGCGTAATCTAGATTTGCTTATCTGGAAACAAACGAATAGAATTCGCATTCAAAAGACGTCAGCCGGTCGCCAGATTCGGATTGGAGTTACCGACCTTGTCAGGAAAATTTCCGTTCAGGTGGATCAAGGGTTGCGCTAGAATCCGGTCTGAGCACGCATGCCCATGCTCGCAAGAATTACAAGCGCGACTACAGCACTCTTTCCTCTCTGGGTTGTAGTTGCTGGCGGTCTATCTTTCTTCTACCCTGGAATGTTTACCTGGTTTACCGGGCCCTGGATTACCTGGGGTCTTGGCATCATCATGCTCGGAATGGGCCTTACTCTTACACTGGAGGATTTCAAACGAGTGGGTAAGATTCCTGGAGCTGTGATTCTCGGCATCCTATTGCAGTACACAGTTATGCCATTTCTGGGCTGGGCTTCAGGAAGGCTGTTTAATCTCCCCGATCCTCTGGCTGTCGGTTTGATTCTAGTTTCCTGTTGTCCCGGAGGAACGGCGTCTAACGTCATTTCCTATCTGGCTCGCGCAGATGTGCCCCTATCTGTTACAATGACAGCGCTTTCTACGATTATTGCCGTTGCACTCACACCTCTGCTGACGGATTTCCTTGCAGGAAGTCGGATGGAAGTAGATGCTGCCGGATTGTTTCTGTCTACGGTTCAAGTTGTATTGATCCCTGTAGCCCTGGGTGTATTGATTCAGAGATATTTCAAACGATTTACGGCAGCAATTCTACCATTTGCGCCGCCGGTCGCCGTTTTAACGATTGTATTAATCGTCGCATCCATACTCGGAGCCAACCGGGAACTCATTAAGTCGTCCGGCCTGGTCTTGCTTGCTGCTGTGTTTCTGCTTCACGGAGGTGGATTTCTCCTGGGTTACTTGTTTGCGAGACTCCTTGTCCCGGAATCAGCTGCGCGCACTATCTCTATCGAAGTTGGAATGCAAAACTCAGGACTGGGCGTTGTTCTCGCCCGAGCAAATTTTACAAATCCTCTGGTTGCCGTTCCTTCGGCCATTTCTAGCCTGTTTCACTCTGTAATTGGCAGCGCGCTCGCTGCGATCTGGAGCCGCTTCCCTCAGGCAAATCCGCGCACAAAGAACTCTTGACCTACCTTCTACCAAATTCGAGGCTAATCCATGCGCGGCCTCGTAATCATTGTTCTCATTTCCTTATCTGCGTGCGCGCGAGATAAGGAGATTATTTCTCTTGCAGGAGAATGGGAATTCAAGCGAGGATTTGACGCGACGTTTCTTGATCCTGCAAGTAAGGGATGGGAACCCGTGCAGGTTCCCGGAAATATTTCTGATCAGAAGAAAATAAATACGGCGGGGTGGGTCACCGTTAGGCGATTAATACCAGCGAGTGCTGCGGGGATTCTGACCCAGGGTGCAGCCGCAATCAGCATGGGCTGGACTTCTGATGTTACGGTCTATTATTTAAACGGGCAGAAGATTGGTCAGATAGGTCGCGATGACCCGTACGAATCGGGCTTATTCAGATTATTTCTTAAGGAAGTCCCGGCCCTTTCAGTAAATGACACGAGCATGATCCATGTGGCAATGTTCACGGACGGACAGAGACCACTTCAATTCGATGGAGAGCCAATAATTGGGCGAGGCAGTTCCGTCTTCTCGGAGTATTATTTCAACGAGATCGTATCATTCTTTTTGCTTGGAATCTATTTCGTAGTAGGCACGTACCATCTGCTGCTTTTCTCAAGGCGGACCAAAGAGCTATATAATCTGATGTTTGGTTTGTTTTGTTTATTATTAACCGTATACTGGCTGAACCGATCCGGAATCAGGGATGCGATCTTTGGAAATCACGTTATGTTCAGGCTGAAGCTTGAATACGTGAGTCTCTTTTTTATCCCGGCAACTCTGATGTATTTTCTCTCCCTCTTCTTCTATCGAAGATTCTCAAAGGTTGGGGGTGTGATTTTGGGGTTTGCTGTGGTTCTTTCTACGTTGACTATTTTTTCTCCGTATTCAATGGCCAGGACGTGTCTGACTATCTGGCAATACAGCAGTATCCCAGTGATTGGGTTAAGATCCGAACCCAGCAGTTGACCGAGACTCTTGACGAAGTGCAGAAGCTTAAGATCCAGCAGGATGGAGACTATTTCTTAACATCGTTATTGATCCAACCTTTGACTGGTAACTATGTTCAAAGTCCAAACGTCTCAGTTGATATGCTTTTACGCCAGAAGAAGCAATTTCAGTTTCGCCACTGGCAGGCTGAAATTGGCGGAGATCTTTGCATTGCTCAGAACATTCAGCTAAAGGAGAAAACGTACACGGTATTTCTGAACGGCGATGCGATGGGCAAGTCCATTCAGGGAGCGGGAGGCGCGCTGGTTCTTGGAACTGTGTTTAAGTCGATGGTTGCGCGTACGCAAATGACTCCTGATGCGCAGGACAAGTATCCTGAACAGTGGCTGAAGGAATGCTTTCTGGAATTACAGAGTGTGTTTGTATCTTTTGACGGAAGTATGATGGTCTCGGCTGTGTTTGGCCTCGTGGATGAAGTAAGTGGGCTATTGTATTACATTAATGCTGAGCATCCATTTGTTGTTCTGTATCGCGACAAAGCTGCGGAATTCCTTGAGAATGACATAACACTTCGCAAGCTTGGAGTTTCCGGAATGTCCGGTGTATTGCAGGTTAAGACTTTCCAGCTTGAACCCAATGATGTTGTAATTATAGGATCTGACGGGCGCGACGATGTGCAGATTGGGGTGGATGAAAACGGAAATCGTATTATCAATGAGAACGAGATGGAATTTTTGCGGCATGTAGAAAAGGGTGAGGCAAATCTTAGAAAAATTGAGCAATCGATCCTTGGATTTGGTACTCTTACGGATGATTTCACTCTATTGCGTATTGGTTTTAAAGAAACGGGCGTAATGGCGCGTGAGGTGGATGAGAACAATCGAATTGCTGCATATAAAGCCGAGGTGCGAAAGGCCAGAGCACTTACTCTGGACGGTAAACTGGACGAGGCGATTTTTATCCTGGAACAGGCAATGGACCTTACGACGGAGAACGCATCTGCCATGCGACTTCTTTCGCGTGTATTGATCCAACGCAAATTATTCGATCGGGCTGCCAATGTTTCTGAAAGTTACACAATGCGATTTCCGGCCGACACAGAGTTTCTGTACGTAACTTCGTATGCATATGCAAAGAGTGGCGCGCAAGAGAGAGCGATTGCTTTTGCGGAGCGTTGCAGGCTACGCGATCCTTCACTTGTCAGAAACTTATTGCATCTTGCAAAACTTTATAAAGAAACAGGACGTTCCGATCTGGCAGAACGCGCCCTTGAGGACGCGTTGCAAACTGATCCAACACATGAAAAGGCAAAGCTTTTCCTGGCGGATCTTGCTAACTAACGATGGCATTTTGTACGCACGCTCGGATTTTCTTACTCTGCGTTTTTGTATCCGTCTGCGCCCTTTATTCTCAGGACGTGGACCAGGAATTCCCCGATCTAATAGCTTCAGGGAGATCAAATTCAACGCTCGGAACTTTTCGCGCAGCCAGATACGATTTTGTGCTCTGTTCCAGCCGCGATTCTCCTGAGCCACCTCCGGGCAGGCCCGTAGATGAAATTGAACCCGGGGTTTCAGCCGGCGCATACAATAATCGCATAACGGCTGCAGTTATTCGCGGAATTGATGCTACGGATGCAGGTTCAGCTGGAAGGCGCGCTGCGCTGACTGCGGCAGAAGATGGATTTATCCTGGCCCTCAAGAAGGACCCACAGTTTTTTCCCTTCCTGCACAACCTGGGACGCGTTAAACTTCTGCTGAATCTTCCAGAGCAGGCACTGTCTTATCTAACTCTTGCGCGTTCAAGACTTCCTGAGTTTGCAATTGGTTATCTGCTTATGGGGCGGGCTCATGCTCGCCTAAACGACGGGCTATCTGCGGTTGATAACTATCGCACGGCTTACAGAAAAAATCCGTTTGATCCAACAGCCCTGGTGGCCCTCGGCGATTTCTATTTAGCATCCGGAGCGTACCCCCAGGCACGCGACGCATACGAACGAATTCTAAAGCAGTTCCCGGAAAATGCACAGGCCAGGATTGGACTCGGGCGACTGCACATGCAAAAGGCCGAGTTTTTTCGTGCTCGGGCGTATTTTGAAAGTGTCAGGACTCAGAATATTGATGGGTCCTGGCGTGAGGATTATGACCGTTCGCTACATTTCTATCTAGCGGAGGTATGCACAAATCTCAAGGATTACAAAGAAGCGTTGCGAGCTTGCTGCAGAACAGCGCTAGAATGTTTGAGAATATCTGAAGTTTGCCAGGTCCAGAATTCCTGTTTTCTCAATCGGAGCGATTCGTTCAGATGCAAGAAATTCGTTCTTCTCGCGTTGAATATCCTGAGCCACCTGCATGCTCGTATCATTTGCTAAAGCAATCTCGACAGTATGTTGATTCTCCGGGCTAAACGACGTTCGTCCGGACCCGATCGTTGCTGCATCAAGGAACTGCGCGACGTAAATGCCAGCGGCTATACCCAATAGACTGTTCTGTAGTGCTCTGGTTTGGGAGAATTGACGATCGTATCGCCTGATTTTCAAATAATAGTCCGTAAACAGAACCAGATATCCGGGATTCGTCCAGTACTGATTGCCGGCAAGCACCGTGAGCTGATTGGAAAACAGCGCATTGATTCCATTGCCATTTTCGCGGATTGCGGCTTTTCGGATGCGATAGGCCTGGAAGCCTTCATATCCAGCACCAAGCGCTGCCGCCGCAAAAGCTCCAAAAATCAGGTTTCCAGTAATGGTATTGCCATTCTGAGAACGAGCGCGGCCCGGCAGGAACGCGCTTGCTTTGGGCTTGAAATAGAAATCCGAAGCGGGCGCATACATGCACCCGCCAGACGTGCAATACATGTCCGGCATGGGCAATGCATTTGTTCCGGCAGGCAGTTTTGCTGACGCAAAAAGGGAAGAATCAGCCTGGATTGATGCTGCATCCATTACTTGTACAAAGTAGATTAGCCCCGCAGCAATTGCATATGCACCTTGAAGCTGCTGACTCTTTGTATATTCTTTTTTCAAGCTCTTGTAAGATTGGCTTTCTGACACAACAGGATAGATAAAGGCCGGATTGGTCCAGTAAGTGGAAGACAGCGGCAGGAGCGGGCTTGTCAGGAAATCGTGGAATGGTTCTTTCTTTAGACGAATGGCTGCGCGCCTGATGCGATTTGAATTGTATGTTTCATACAGGAATCCAGCCCCAAGACCACCAAGGATGCCAGCAGTAACGGTTCCAAGTTTATCATCCTTGCTGCGGCGCACTTTCCCTGGAATCCATACGTCGCGCGAGAATTTGAAGCTTACATCAGAGTTGGCTAGATTCCTTTGTCCGGGCAATGGACCAACGATCGTTGCTTTAGGAGCAAAGAAGAAACCATTTGTATCATCAATGAGGGCTGCATCAATAATTTGAAATCCATAAAGTATGACAGCCGATCCCAGGAGCGTATTGCGATTTCTAATATGCGTCTGGTATTCATTGCGAAGATTTCTCTGGTTTTGATATTCCATTCCGGCTAACGTTAGAAAACCAGTATTTGTCCAGAAGCTGCTGGTAGCAAAAGCCAGAGGACCTGAGAGAACAGGGGCCAGGCCACTAGTTGTCGCATTCTTTGCGGTTTTGTCTGCACGATTATTTTCGTAGAGCGATCCAACTACTAAACTGCCAAGCAGTGCAGTCCAGACATAACCTTTCTTATCCCCGGAACGCACTCGCACAAGTCCAGGAACAAAAGCGGCGGTCTGCATTTTCCAGTTGTAACGTGGTGGGCCAGCAGGGCCACCTTCGTAAGGAGGATAGATTCGATCGGCTTCAATGTCACCGGCCTTTCCTGGTTCATTCTTACGATCGTCTTTCTTACTATCAAGTGGGCGTTCTTGCTTTCCAGCGCTGTTCTCCTGGACAACGCGAGCCCTGTCGTTCATTACGACTTGCTTGTCTTCACCCATTTTGAATGCGTCTTCCACGCGAACAATTCTGTTGCGTGAGTTTTCTACAACGATGTCATGCTTGCCCGGGTCAATCTTCTGTGTGTCGAACGAGGCCACGATCTTATGGTCGTTTATGAAATCTACTTTAGAGGAAGCTACTTTGCCCTTATCCGTATCCAGGAATACCTTAGTATTCTGATTGAAGTTCTTACCCTCAATTGTAACGGCCTGTTCACCGACCCGATTGGTCCTGGCTGTAGAAAGGTCGTTCACATCGGGAGGAGATGTTACCTTGATGCTCAGCTCTGTCCAATCGGAGAAAGGCATGGGCTTCTGAAATTTGTTTAGAGCAGCAACACGCTGCTCATACTTTCCGGGGACAAGTTCTTCGAGTTCAATGCGATTCTGCTGAACTTTCTTTTCAACGATTACCTTGCCTGTCGCGTCGCGCACCTGAACAAGATACCCGCCTGCCCCCTGAATGGGTTTCCACTCCATAAAGGGCGCAGTGGTTTGCTGGGCTAACAGTCCCGTGCAAATCAGCAGGCCCGCAATAAATAGCAGGCCTCTCATTCGGTGTACTGCACCCCTGGAGTTACGATCTCCGGTTTACCAACGTCCATACGCAGGGTAATATTAAAGTCCGAAACGGACAGTTCGCTAATCTGATTCTTTCCATAGGCACTTACGGTCCATGAGAACGCACCAATATCGAGAACGCCAAGATCGCGAAGCAAGAACTCCGGACGCTGCGTTTTTAAATTGATCACAGGTCTGCGGCCTTCCGGAGCATTTCTATAGAGAGTAAAATCATATCCGTCAGCACCATTTACAGCCGCCCATCGGAAGTACAACTCATTCTTATCTGTCATGTCTACAGTTTGGCCGCGTGGAGGTTCAAGCAGTGTTGGTGCCTGAATCAAATCCAGGATACTGAAGGATCGCGTTTCGCTCTCTGTTAAGACACCACCATTTTGAGAAAGGAGTACAACCTTCCAATAGTAGCGGCCCGGAGTTAGATTTTTCACGTTACGAGCTCGCGTGGCTGTAATCTCCGAAAGGACTGCAGGATTCAGGGTTTGATTAGGTGAAACCAAAATTCTGAATTGCGAAAGGTCAGGACCATCCCAGGACAAAAGCACACCATCCTGACGGATTTGCGCTGGATCAAAATCCTGTCCGTTCCCCGGGCTTCTAAGTGCAATCTTCTCAGCCTCTGTGACAAAGAACGATTGAACGGCAGAATACTCGGTTGGATTTCCTGACCTATCCTGACCCTGCAAGCGCCAGAAGTAACGGCCTTCCTTCAATGCCTGTTTAACGTTCAAGAAGTTGGTCTCGGATGAACCAGAATAAACAGTATTAGAGAAATTCTCGCTCGTTGAGATCTGCAATTGTGTGCTACGGATATCGCGGTTGGTATTCCAGGCAAACGGCAGACCTTCTTTTTCCAGAAGCACGCGACCAATTCTTTCCCCGGCTGGCCGAAGTGGCTGTGGCGGAGTTATCTTTTCTTTTTTACCAACTACAAGTGAGCTTGCAGGACCGGAAACAGCGCCGGCCTGTTCACTAACCGTGGTTACTCGGAAGAAGTAATTTCCTGCAGGGAGCTTTTTTGCAATCGATGTGCTGGATGTGTCCGTAGAGGAAACCATGTTTCCAAATCCGGCATCGCGTGCAATTTCGAGTTTGTATCCCGATGCCAGTTCACTCTTGCTCCATGCAAACGTAATCAGAGGCTCTTCTGAAACGTAATCAAAGCGAGCACCATCTATGGGAGAAAGCATTCCAGACGGGGCATTGCGAATTACAGTAAACCTGCGTGCATCACTGAAATCCACAGCACCCGTTTTAGCGTCACGGGCTGACAATCTCCAGAAATAGGATCCATCACCCAGTGCTACAGCTGTGCGATCACCGGTCAGAGTATTCCTGCTGATAACTCGGCCAAATCCCCGATCCGTAGCAATTTCAAATGTAACGCCTTCAGGGGCTTGAACCCAACTGAATTCAAATGTCTTTTGATTCTCGGTAATAAACGCGCGCGACCCGTCACCCGGACCAATTGGTCTGAGTATTACTTTCTTAACGGAGATTTCATTTGAGATTGTAGCTTTCTGATCTTTTTCAACTTTCTGAGTTTGTCCGTTTGCCGTTTGAACGTTTGCTTCCCCGCGTTGAACGGTAAGGGCCAGGTCTTCGTCTCCGGTTTTGGAGAGCTTCACATCAGAGTTCTGAATTGAGATTACCTTATTATCCTGCGTGCGAATGTTGAGTGCTGCAACTGTTTCGCCCTCTTTGGTTTCGCGTTTAGCCTGAACTGACCCGTACGCGAAGTTAATGTCTGCGGATTTATCGGTAATGTTTAGAATGATCATGCTCGATTCATCGAGCTGGATTTTTGTTCCGTCTTTTAGAGTAATGACGGCTTCGGAAAGATCCGCTGTGCGAATTGAATCACGGTTATACAAAACCGTTTCCATATCCAGATCATCCCAGATCACCTGGTTGTCATATTTGCGTTGTGCGACTTTGTGTTTGAACGTAATTGTTCCGATAGCTTCGCCCGAACCACCTGCACGCTTACGATTAAAGTCGTAGTAGAGGAGGGAGGCAAATACTGCGATCACCAGAATACTTACGCCGACAAAGAACCAGTCGTCGCGTTCGCCCGGTAGGCGCTTGGTAAGAATTGCAATCTGACTCATGGGCTATTCCTTTAAAAATCAGTGTGATTCTTTCTTTTTGTCGCCGACGACTTCGTATTTAACTTCGCCTTCGCCTGATGCGGCTTCAGCCATCTTGGCCGCTTTTTCCTCGTCGAATTTGATTCCAGCCATCTTGCGGAGTTCTTGAAGGGACTTTGGAGATTCTGCATCGTCTTTTCTTCCAAGGACTGCATAGATAATCTGTGGTTCTGATTTACCTTTTACTTTGATTGCTGGCATTTCTTCTACAACAAAGGTTTCGCGCACGCGATCATACGCGTCCGTTGTAATCAAGATATCTGTACCGAACGGCTTGTTCAGGGATTCCACGCGACTTGCAAGGTTTACTGCATCTCCGATCACGGTATAATCCAGGCGTGTTTCTGAACCAATCTGTCCTGAAATCACCGGACCAGTATTGATTCCACAGCCGAACATTGCGATTGGCTTCTTCTTACCTGATTTTGTTGTTGGTCGTTGGTTAAATGCGTACAAGGCCTTGCGCATCATGATAGCTGCATCCACTGCGTTTTCCGTATCGTTTCCACGCGAGAAAAGGGCACCCCAGTGCGCCATTACTGCATCACCGATGAACTTATCTACAACCCCACCCGTCTGGTCCACGCATGTAACCATGTCTGTAAAGTATTCGTTGAGGAATTCGACCACTTCTTCCGGTTCCATGTTCTCTGACATGGCAGTAAATCCACGCAAATCTGAGAAGAAGATGGCAGCATCCTTTCTCTCTCCACCAAGCTTCATTTCCCCGCGCAGAACCATTTCTGCAATTTCCGGGTTGGTGAATTTGCCCATGGCGTCTTTGAGTTTTTCGCGTTCTTCGAGACCCACGGCCATGTTTACGAATGAATGAGTCAGCATGCCGATTTCATCACCGGCACGAGCTTTGATATCTATGCTGTAATCACCGCGTTCCACCTGTTGCGTAGCTCCCACCAATTTGACGATTGGAACTGTAATCGTCTTGGAAAAGAAATACACCACGATAAAGGCAAGAGCAACCACAATCAC
The DNA here is from genome assembly GCA_021413825.1 of Spirochaetia bacterium. Taxonomy (GTDB): domain Bacteria; phylum Spirochaetota; class Leptospiria; order Leptospirales; family Leptonemataceae; genus JAEUSB01. The sequence continues at coordinate 14,308 of JAIOPQ010000026.1, forward strand.
CATGATATAGATGTTTCTGCGCTGTGTGTCAAAAATCGGCTCAAACACAACCTGTTCCTGTGCCGTAGAAACGATTCCAAGGCCTGCCAGGCCCAGTTTCTTATACGACCCAAGATTCCATCCATTCTTGTCTGAATAGCGCTTCTGCCCGATATCAACCTTGCTCTTTAAGAGTTCTTCAATGATGGGAAGATCTGCCAGGTTTGTTCTATTGAAAACGAGTTTGGAATCCGGATGGGCAATTACATCTCCCGATTCGTTTACAAGATAAGCAATGGTTCCAGGTAAACTCTGTTGGAACGTTTTGATCAAATTGGTTGGATCAATGTACGCGACAACGATTGAATCACCTTTGACGACTGGAACAGAAAGTCCAAGCAGTGGCATCTTGAAGCCAGGCGATGCATTGTGAACAACGGTTGCTCCGCCGAACGAATTCAGGAATGCTTTTCCGTTTGCGTCGTGCAATTTCTGAATATCCGCGGGACCCAGCCCGTTTGCTGAAAGGAACTTTTCATTGCTGACCGTTTGACCAAATGCAAGTTGATCGCCAGCACGACGAGCTACGCCAATGAAAACAAATTGAGCGTTGTTATCAAAGAACAGGTCGATGAATAGTTTTTTCTGATCAGGCATCTGTGGTTGTTCAAGCGTTGTAGCCATCAAGTGCGCTTTGTAGGAAAGCGTTTCCACTTCTGATTTTACCTGGAGTCCCATGATTTCTGTCAGACTCACGTTTGATCCCTGGATACTCTTTTCGCTATCTGACTTAAAGAAATATGTGGCAAGGAAGATCATCGCAGACATTGCGGTGATAATGATCGCTGAGATCATTGTAAGCATCTTAACTTTAATGGTTAGCTTTGATGCCTTGAATGCGTCTGTATCGCGCTTGATTGTGCCTGGAGTCTTTGGTTTTACTTTCTCCGGAACTGCGATTTCTGTTTTAGTGACAGCAAGAACTTTTGTTTCTGGTGGTTCAACTGAAGTTGGCTCGATTGCTGTTTCTGTAGCTGGCTCTGTATAAGCAAGCGGCTCATGCGTTTCCACTTTCTCTGCGTCCGCAATAACGGATCCACCAGTTGAAGGCACAGGCATATCGAGTACTGCATTTGCGGATTCAACACTTCCAGGTTCCACTTCATGGTGGCCGTTGCCGTTTCCATTCCCCGTTGGAGCAACTGCTGCTGTTGCGGCGTGTACGCCGTTCTCCACGTGGATAAAATTACTGTACTGGATCAATGCATCGAGCACGGCACTCGACGCTGGCGCGTCTGAAACGAGTTCTACGGCTTCAGCCGGAGTAAGGTGCCGCTGGGCATAGATTGCAAGTCCAGCCAGGAAGAATTGCAGTTCGTCTGCATCTCCGTTCCAGATATGTAGCAGTAGACTGCCATGTTTACGGACTCTTGAAATCAATGCGCTGTGATTCTTCCGGATTTGCGCAAATTCTCGGGTGGAAATCGCAGGTTGTGGCTGAATATGTGACGCAGTCAATCCCTGAGTTTTACAAGCGCGAATCAATTCTTTTGGAACATCCTGGCGCTCAGCATAAATCAGAAGCTCCTGAATGCCGCGGGCCTGCACATCGCCGATTGTAGCGCGCAGTCCACTCAGATCACGAAGCCATTCGCGACCGTCAGCAATAGATAGGACTCCCCCACCGGGAAAATCCATCTGATTTTTTGTTCGCAGCTCAGCTATCACAGGCGTTACCAATCCCTCTAAGTTTCTTCAAATGATAAATGCACAGTCAATCGTAATTATCGGATTTCCATAGTATCACATTGGCTTTTTAGCAATCAGAACGGCTTGATCAAAGATTTGTTCAGCAATTCCGCCCTCATGCTCGAGTGTTCTGCGATCAAACGAGCCCGTGAAGGGTCTCGTAAGGTCCACAGGTCTTGCATCTGTCGTAACAACTAACTCGTAGCCCGAACGAAACACTCTTTCGCGGAGTACGGGTGAGTGATACCCCATTGGATAGGCAAAAAATCGAATCTTATGTCCCATTAGATTCTTTTCCAGGATTTCTCGCGATGTATCCACTTCCATATCGAGACGCTTCTGATAGCCCATTGGATTCTCACCGGCGCGCGGAACATGAAAGATAGTATGTGAATGCGAATGATTCTGAATATCGAATCCCTCTGAAAGCAATCTACGCAAGTCGTCCCAGGACATCCCTTCTACGGGATTGTCGCTTATTCCTTTTGTATAGACGAAGAAAGTGGCAGGATAATCGAATTCTCGAAGAATGGGGGCGGCAATTCGGACTGCTCCCTCGTAATCATCGTCTACTGTGATAACTACGGATGGATATTCCATTGGTTGCATTTTTTTAGAATGCTCAACCAGGGTTTCGAGTTTGATAACTTGAATTTGCTCTTCTTTGAGTCTGCGCATGAAGTGGCGGAACGCGGGACTGCTCATTGAATAGCGACCCTGTCCGTTGAGATTATGAAAGCAGAGGATCGGGACCCTGGAATAGCGCGCACTGGACGTTGACCCGGAAAGGCCACCTGACATAGAAACAAACCGCGGCAAGGCCGAGAAGAGACCTGAGGCTAGCAGGAATCCGGCGATAGATAGATATACTTTTTTCAGAAGTCCCCCGCGAAGTCGCTGCTTCTATTTTCGGCAATCAGCTGCCGGAACCCCGGGCGATCCGCGTTTACATGTATCCATTTCTTTTTTTTTTGGCTATCTTGAATCAATTCAGGGATCGCAGGTAAGGCATTGCACAGACACATAGAAATCATGGACACAACCCTGCGCGACGGGGAGCAGACCAATGGAGTTAGCTTTTCCGGTTTTGAGAAGCTCCACATTGCGCGCTTCCTGATTGAGCAGGTAAGAGTCGACAGAATTGAGATTGCAAGTGCCCGCGTGTCAAAGGGTGAGCAGGAAACGTCCCGCGAGATATTCAGCTGGGCCAGGGAAAAGGGCTATCTGGACAAGATTGAAGTTCTGGGCTTCACCGACCAGGGTGCGTCGGTCAATTGGATTGAGGAAGCCGGCGGCAAAACCCTGAATTTGCTTACAAAAGGCTCCCTCAGGCACTGTAAAGAGCAGCTTGGAAAGACCCTGGTGGAGCACCTGGCAGACATAGAAAAAACCATACAATACGCCGCAGACCGGGGTTTCAGGGTCAATGTGTACCTTGAGGACTGGTCCAATGGCTTTCTGCACTCGCCTGACTACGTCAGGGATATGATTTCTGGCCTGAAGCAACTTCCAATCCATCGTTTCCTGCTCCCGGATACCCTTGGAATCATGAGTCCAGGCGAGGTTAAGGCCGGTCTGGGGCACGTTTTTCAGCATTTTCCTGATCTGCCCGTGGATTTCCACGGTCATGACGATTACGATCTGGCTACGGCCAATTGCCTGGCAGCCGTTGAGGCCGGTGTTCTTGGGGTTCATTGCGCTGTGAACGGTCTGGGCGAGCGCGCCGGAAACTCACCCCTGGAAGCTGTCGTAACTGCCTTGAATGACAAGCTGGGTGTGCGCACGAATGTAAATGAAAAGGCTCTAGTGGACGTATCGAGACTTGTCGAGACATTCAGCGGTAAGCGCATTGCAACTAACAGGCCCATTGTAGGCCAGGATGTGTATACTCAGACGTCGGGAATTCACGCTGATGGTGATAAGAAAAATAATCTGTACGCCAACCCAATCATGCCGGAACGTTTTGGGCGCGAACGCGTCTACGCATTGGGTAAACTTGCAGGCAAGGCCTCTATTTCAAATAATCTGAAAATGTTGGGACTTGAACTTTCGCCTGATAAAGAACTACAATTGCTCGAGCGGATCAAACATCTGGGGGACCAGAAGCAAACAATCACACCGGACGATTTGCCTTTCCTTATGGAAGATCTGTTTGGTAACGGCGACTCGCGAGCGCTAAAGATTCGCAGTGCTGAGATTCACTCGCGCATTGGCGGAAACCCAACTGCAAAAATCTCTGTTGAGCACAATGGAAAATTATTTGAAGCAACTGGAGAAGGCAACGGCGGATACGATTCGTTTATGAAAGCGCTTGAGCAAATCGCTTCAAAGATAGGATTTGAAATTCCCCAGCTCGTAGACTATGAGGTCCGCATTCCTCCGGGTGGACGGACGGATGCGCTTGTTGAAGCCATGATTCAGTGGGCGCAGCCAGGAAAAAAACCATTCAGAACAATAGGTGTGGACTGTGACCAGGTAATGGCGGCTATCGTTGCCACTGAGAAGATGCTGAATCGAATTTTGTAGGTCTTCGCGCTTGAACTGATATCGTCTAACGTCGCTCACGGACATGCGTGCGATATCGTTGCACCAAATTTATCTCTGGCATAGCATTCCAGTGAACGAATTTCAGTGCTTGAAAGCAGTCGATTGTACATTACGATTTCGCCAACGTCGCCGTCAAAATCGTCGCTTCCGTTTCCAGCGCAGCTAGTTCCCATCCAGATCATAGGTGCGCGGTTGAATCCGCCGTTGAAAGCAACCTGGCCGTCCAGATTTCCATTGGCGTACAGACTTGTTTGTGGCGCTCCTTCGTCTGAGGCGATGATGACTGTGTGAGTGCCCGCCGCGAGCGCAGTTGCAGAACTGACAATTCCCGAACTCCCCTGGGCATCCAGAGCAAAATTGTTAGCGGCATTCACATAGAGATCGATTGCATTTTGCGCGCCGCATCCCCCATTCCCAAATTCAACTAAATGCCTGACTACACCAGCCGTGCCCGTTCGAAATACTACAAAGAATGTAAACGTATTGTTGCTGAGTCCCGTTGACCCGCTCGTGCGCCTGAGCCCAACCGTTCCACTCGCCGGAAAGCGAACAGCCGGTTGCCCGGAAAAGACATTTGTAACGTAGGTTGGCGGATTCGTCCAGGTCGGCAGGTCCAGCGCATTGGGGCCAATATCCGGCCACGTACTTACATTCGATCCGGAAAGGGTTACCTGGCTTGCGTCATACCGCACGTAAATTCCGGAAGTTACAGGCAGCGTGGGTATGATCGTCGGGCTTGCGAGAAAAAACAAGCTCGCTTCAGGTACGTTTGTAGAAACCCCTGAGAAAGGAATACATGCAAATGCAAAAAGCGATGCCGCTGAAATGCAAATCTGCTTCAAGGCGGATTTCAACTGATCTACCGGCACGATTCGTTCTTAAATGAAGTTGGTGCAACCGGGCAAGCGGAAAAATTGAGACCAACAAATCAACTAACGGCAACGTCGTAAGGTCGTGGGTGAGTTTGAATATTCGGCACCGATTGTAATTGTAACGTCAGGCCGCATTCGTGGAAATCACGACCTGGTTCGCAAAAACTGGCCGGTAGATAGGCTGGGACCCGCTCCGCAATCTATGATTGCAGGCGGATATCACGGTTACGACGCTCTCGAAGGAACCTTCCTGGGTGGTTTTATATTCTCCGGTCTCCACGCAGGCAGGCACGCCGCAAGACTGGTCTGATTACTTATACGGAACACCCTTTGGTCCGCGAATGTAAATATCAACCTTGTAAACAATCATTCCAACGGCTTCTACGGAGTAAGAGGCCGTAAATTTCAGGCTTGGTGTATTTTTGCTGAATGAAGTTAGTCCGGCAGTTGCGTTTTCGCCTGCAGCCCATGGAACAATGAATTCCATGTCTGATACTACCCAACCATTTTTCAGGGAGACATCTTCCAACAATGTGTCTGATCCGGAACATCCAAACCACAGACCACCGTTATGCAGCGCAGACCCCATATTCTTACTCAGCCAATTGGTGCAAGTGAAGAAATGATCGTCTTCCACGCGGCCGTCTCCACCGCCGCCCGGTCCTCTCAAATCATCGCATGCACCACTGCGAATGTCATCCTGCCAGACGCAGAGCCTCCGCGTTTCCATTTCTGGCTCAAAAGTGAATTGAGCCGCAGGGCTGGACTTGCTCGCCGATGTGGTCACAACAATTGAGCCCGGCAGCGGAGCCGGAATCCCACCGAGTTGACCAACGCGAAATGAAACACCCGTGTCTGACCATAGATCAATGGTCGCTGGAACCGCACGGCCATCGGTTAATTTTAACTGAATCGTACCTTTTGTGCTGCCGAATCTTTCTCCCCCGAGGATGATTGAATCTCCCGGACTGAATTTACTATCACTGATTCCGGAAATTTGTGGCAAAGTTGACGCCGCAGGTTCGGTCTTTGCTGGCTCCACGTCTGCAGGCAGGCGCTTGTTCTTCTTGAAATACTCAGCTATCTTTGAATACTTTTGTTTCTTTGCAGTGTTTGAGAGTGTTAACTGTTTGTTTAGACTGTTTTTGTTTTTTTCAAAGCGCTTTGAAGCTTCAAGCCGTCCGGCCTTTTCAATCTGTTCATCATCTGCTCGATTGCGTGCTCTTGCATTTTCAATTTCCTGCTTGGTATAGACTTTGCCATTCACGCAGATCTTTTGTTTTGCGGAAAGTTTCTGATACTTTTGCAGGGATTCTGAGGTTTCTGTTTTTGAGAATTGGTCTGCGTGCACAAGTTCTTTGTCCGTCTTGCTGCACTTCCCCTTGTCCCGTTCCTGGGAGGCCAGGCTCTGGATCTGAAAAACCGTAAGAAACACGGTCGCAGAGTAGATCATGGCTTTTGAAGACTTATTCATGGTCGAACCTCGGGGTTGAATTGTGGCACTGATCTGCTTAGACTCTACATCCAGCAAAATGTTTCAAATTTTCAGGGAAAGGGGCGAGCACCGTAGATTCACTCAATCCGCTGCAAAGCTTCCCTGATTTTTAGGGTGTAACCTTTTTCAATTAGATCTTCTTCTTCAAGGCCTGCGCCAGAAATGAGGGATGGCAGCTGCGCGTAATCTTCGTCAGATGCTTTGATAAATCCAATGGCGCCTAACGCGTCCATCAGCGTATCTTTGAATTCAGGATCTTCCGTAATGGCCGCAAGCAAGGCGCGCTGGATGGATTCTTTCAATGTTGGAGTCAGACGATCATCCAGAGCCAACGGTCCACTGGGTAGCTCACCCGTATCCGCTATGATCTTAAGTGCAGTTGTTGCATCAGGCGTATCAATCAGTTCAGAACGAGCATCTCGGGCTTTGCCGGAGGCATCTGGATCGTCGTAATAAATTGCACCAGCATCGAAAGACTTATCATAGACTCCCTGGACTACATTTTTGTAGCTTGCCAGGAATTCAGTTTGGGCCGGCAGAATTTTATTCTGACGAAAATAGTATCTGGGGAGCAGGAATCCGGTTGTTGAGTACCTGTCCTTGAAGGCTATGCGACGTCCCGTAAGATCGCTGGGTTGATTGATTCCAGAATCTGTCCGCGCAATAATCTTCCCTCTGTAGACACTTTTGCCTGAACGAAATATCAAGCGCAGGTGCGGCCGGGCATGCGTCCATTTGCGCGCAACTACATATCCCAGCGTATTGAACAGAGCGCCGTGGGTCTTCCCGGCGCCGATTTCTTGAACCAGGGAGGGCACGTCAGTAGTCGTTGAAACATGGGCCGCAATTCCGTAGCGCTCCAATTGTTTCTGCGTGAGCTGTGCCAGCTTATCGCTTGCCCCTATTCCCTGGCCCGGTAGAATTTTAAGGACCAGAGGTTTGTTCGCAGTCCCAACCTGGGTTAGATCAGCGGGCTTGCATGCGACGACGGATATGAGCAGGAACGTGAATGGCAAAAGCAGAACGGGTGTAATCCGCCAAAAGTTATGCGCAAATGCGAAGAACATACTGCTAGTATGATAGACCACTGAATAATCGGTCAAGTCAAAAGCCTGCCCGGACGGTATGACAATGTCCGGCCATGTATGCTTGAAGGCCTTTATGTTCGAGTGAAGAGTTTGCATTTTTGAATCCCGGCCGTTGGCATAACATCTTTTTTTGCGCATGACGAAAGCGGCGCCACGTGGGGACTGAACCAGAAATGGAATCGAGCATGCAGCCCTGCCTTCTGGCTATGGATCTGGAGAGTTGTTTAATCCCGGAGATCTGGATTCACATTGCTCAAAAAAGCGGCATAGACGATCTTAAAATTACAACGCGCCAGGTTGCGGACTACGATGAGCTGATGAAGCGCAGACTTGCAATACTGGATTCGCACAGCCTTCGCATGCCTGAGATTGTAGCCATGCTTCAAGATATGAAACCATACGATGGCGCGCGCGAGTTCGTTGATTGGGTCCGTGATCGCACTGAACTGGTTTTGCTTTCCGATACATTCATTCAATTTGGAAAACCAATCATGAAGGCGCTGGGGAATCCAACCCTGTTCTGTCACCGGCTCAAGATTGAGTCGGATGGACGAATTTCCGGATATGCCCTGCGAAGCCCGGATAGCAAGGCCGGAATGATTCGCGCCATACGCGGGAACGGATTTCGCGTAATGGCTGCTGGCGATTCGCACAATGATCTATCAATGCTGAAGAATGCAGATCGCGCCTACTGGTTTCATGCTCCAGAGTCAATAGCAGCAGAATTTCCCCAATTCGAATCAATCAAAGATTACCAGGGGCTAAAAGACGTTCTGACCACGTTCCTGGAATCTTAAAACCCCTCGCGAAGGTCTGCCCTGGTCTAAGCAAATTTTCTAGCTACGGATCCACGGGCCTGTCGGGCTTACAAGTCCAAGTACATCGCCAATTATAAGCAGCGCTGGAAATTGAATCGCCGCATCTGTCGCTGCACGTTCAGCATCTTGCAAGTTGGTAAGTAGAACTGCCTGACCTGGAAGACTGCAATTTGATACGAGTGCCACGGGTGTTGAGGCTGATTTGCCGCCATCGGTTAATGATTTGCAGATTCTGCCCAGATGATGCTGGCCCATATAAAAGACGAGCGTGAGTTCTGCATGCGCCAGATAATCCCAGTCGTGTTCTGGGAATCCTCCATGGCTTCCAGGCTCGTCCTTGCTGTAGCCTGATAAAAGCATAAGGGACTTCCCAAGCAGGCGATGCGTCAGCGGGACCTGCAATATTGCAGAGGCAGCCGTGGCGGCTGTAATTCCCGGGATCACTTCCAGGCGAATGTTTCGCTCACGTAGGAACTCCACCTCTTCTCCGCCGCGCCCAAATATAAACGGATCTCCTCCCTTTAGCCTAACAACGGTTTTGTGCTTTGAGGCGCTAGCGTAGAGCATCTCGTTGATCTCTGATTGCGGAAAGCTGTGTTTGCCTTTGCGTTTGCCGACGAATACTTTTTCACAGTCAGGTCTTGCCAGATCAAGAATTTCGGGACCAATCAAGCTATCGTATAAGATTACATCTGCTTGCTGAATGATCTTTGCGGCCTTGAGAGTGAGAAGTTCCGGATCACCAGGACCGGCACCAACAAGATAGACAGTCGCGGTTGATTTACCTGAATCCGCGTCCGCAATCATTTCGATTGAGCCATTGAATAGGAAGCCCGCTTCAGCTCGCGAACTACGCGCGTAAAATATTCAGGTGTCCAGATCATCTCTTCGAGTTCCGGATCCAGAATGGAAATCATTTCCCCAGGACTCCACGTGAGAGTTTCGCCTTCGCCGCTCTTCACTCGATTTTCACCCAGAGCGCGGGAAATTTCCCTGGCGCCGAATCGCCTTAGATCGCGAATGAGTGCACGGAAATGCGCTTCGCGGACTGGATCGTAGAATTGGAATTCCCTGTGAAACAACAGGGCATCGTGAAAATATTCCGGAATGTTAAAAGCACCGCGCGCTCCAACGCCAAGCGCCAGGTTTGTTACAAAATCTGTAATCTGTGTAAATATGCCAAGGCCCGGAAGTTCCTGGCCTGGAAACAGTTTCTCTTTCTTAAACGATTTCACGCGTGGATGTCGCGTCATGAGCCAGTCGATATAGAGAAGCTTGCGCTGCGGCGCACCGGGGTGCAGGCGAAATCTAAACGATGAAAGTTTTAGGCGAATGTGAATTAGGATTTCGTTCTTCTCTTTTACGAAAATCCTTTGATCTTGATCTGAGAGATACTGAAGTTCAATTTCAGTCTTGCTATATCCTTTCTCTTTGAGCGCGGTGAAAATTCCTGACCACTGTAATAACTCATGAATTTCTGCTTCTGAGTACTTTGCAAAGATTCTGGGAACGGAGTTGTCGGTAACGAGCGGTCCGCCGTGCAGTTCTTCGGTAAGTTCCGCTTCATCGAGACCGGAAAGTTCAATTCGCTTATCCTGGCTTCTGAATTTGTCTGACCAACTGAATAAACCCATATTCAACGAATCCCTGCAAGAACCTCGCAGGTCTGATAATGCAGGTCGATTGTATCCATTGTGTTTTCTGCGTAACCGCCAGCTAACAGGGTAACGAGCGGAACACCGGGCATGAAATCGCGCACCATACGGTCACGCTCTGCCATCCCTTTCTTTGTAATGCTCAGTCCGCCCAGACGATCGTGTTCGTACGGGTCAACGCCCGCCAGATAGAATACTATATCAGGAACAAAGCGCTGTTTGATGCTGTGCAACGATTGTGAAAGATGCGCCAGATACTGTTCGTCTCGGCACCCGGTTTCAATTCCAACGTCCAGGTCGCTTTCTTCCTTCACAGGGTAGTTGTTCTGTTCATGCATCGAAAATGTGAACACCGAATCATCTTTTGTAAAGATCTTGGCCGTGCCGTTCCCCTGATGAACATCCAGATCAACAACAATTGCCGTGCGGATTTTTCGCTCTTTTTGCAGCACCCGAATTGCAATTGCAACATCATTCAAGTAACAGAAGCCTTCTGCATGGTCATGATACGAATGATGGAATCCTCCGCTAAGATTCATAGCGCGGCCGTGTTCAAGCCCCAGGCGAGCGGCCAGGAGCGTTCCACCGCATGCCAGGTAGAATGCGTCCACAATGTCGCGATTTAGAGGAAGTTCGCTGCGATTTAGTCGCGGAGACATGGTCAGCGTGTTGAGGTCTTGCAAGTACGGCTTAATATGAACCAGGCCTGCTAGCCCTGGCTCCAGGGGTTCCGGTTCATGGAAGCGATGCTTCTTGAATTTTGGGTTATCCACCAGGCGAGCATAGAGGAAGCCAAATTTGACCGACGGGAATACGTGCGGACCAAGGTCCATATCGTAACCGGAGGAATAGACGAAAACAGGACTCGGTTCAGAGGAAGAGTTTTTTTGCATGACAGCCAGACGTACGCTAAGTCAAAGTGAAGCGACCCGCGAATCTGTAAAATTCAAAACACTACCAAAATGCCAGAAGAAAACAAACAGCCCGATGCTCCTGTCGACAAAAAGCGAATCGCCTTAATCGAGGGCACATGCGGTGTCCCGGATCGCGTAGCAATTCGCGGTCAGGTAGTGGACATTCCCGTCACTGAAAAAGAAATCAAATCGGACTGGGACATGTTCCTGGGCTTGCCCCGGATCGCAAAACTGACCGTTCGACCCCTGCAAGATGTAGGTATGAACGGGGTTCGCCGGGCACGCTTACAGGCTGAGGTGTTTCCGGAGAAGCGAGATGGAATGAGTCCACCGCTCTGGGTTTCAGATGCCTTCGCTTCAAACGACAACAGTTTCTTCAATACTACTGTAAGCAAGCTTCCTCCCGGAGTATATGCCAATCGCGTAATCCTGCGCGGGATTGACTCGCTAAGACAGAGCCTGGCCGACCTGGCGTTCATGCCAAGTCGCGCAAGCATCACGCTAAAAAAGGACATCATCATAGGAGAGGGGAAGTTTCGCGTTCTCCCATCCGATTATACTGGTTGGATCATCACGTCTGATATTGATCAAACGTTCCTTGATACAAAGATAGAATCCCGCAGCGGACTCATGCAGACTCTATTTGAGATGCCGCCTGAAAAACGTCCGCTGCCAGGAATGGCTGAACTCATGCGTCAAGTGGCTAAGGCCGGAATGCCTCTTCACTTTCTCTCTGCCTCACCGCATTTCTTTCGCCGTAGTTTCAATTCGCTGTTTGAGTTGCATAATATTCCTGTTACCGGATTGCGATTGAAATATCTTCAGGGCGTATTTGAAGAAGCGCGTCGCAAGATTTTTGAAACGGCCTTTCACATAAACGACTACCTGCAGGCAGGAATCGGCGGAGCTGTCGATCGATCTGCGAAGTTTCTCATTTCGAGCGTGCAGAGCCTGTTTGACCAGGTTGGTTATAAACTTGAAACACTCCTGGACAATCGAATGATGCAGCCAACGGGTGCACGCGAAGTCCTAATGGGAGACAATACAGAGAGCGATCATTTCATCTTCACTCTTTATCAAGTTCTACTAACGGGCCGCTTGCGTGACGACCAGCTTGTAGATTATCTGTATCATCTTAAGTTTCACGGAAGAGAAGCATTAACGCGCGACTATGCGATTCGAATTGCAAAACTAACTACACAGAATTTGCAAATCCACGGCAAAATCAATCCGGTAGAACACGTCTGGATCAACCAGGCAAATGAATCGCCGGATGGCCCTGAAGTTGAACGACTCATTGTAGAAGCATTACCGGACAACGCGTTCAAATGGGGAACTATCAAGAAACCTTTCGTTGTGCGTGGGGCCGTTGGATTTGCGTTGCATTTTCTTGATGCCGGGTTGCTTTCATCGGATCAATTTCGCGACGTATGGAAAAGCCTGGAAGGTGCAAAGCTGGGCCAGCGCACCGTGGATCGTGTATTTTTGGATGAAGTCCTTAAGACGTTCCCATTTCAGAAGGAAAATGCTCAGAAAGTCGTTTCCTATATCAGCTAACGTTCGGAAAGCCATTTGGAACTGACGCGCGAAGATCGAATCCTTTTTCTGCGCAGTGTATTTTCAAATTTCGCCCAGATTCGTGTTCAGGGTTCAGAGAATCTCCCGGCAACTGGCGGAGCAATTGTAGTTTGTAACCACACCGACTTATCTGACGGTTTGATTCAACTTTTATACACTGCACGACCGCTCGTATTTCTAGCCAAATCCGAATTGTTTGAATCTGGAAGTCGCCTAACGGGTGGTTCCCTGGGTTTGAATATTGAGGATCTGCTTTCACGCAGCGAATTCTTTGCACAGTTTCCAAAGGACTTTCTTGCAGACACAATGAGTCTGGCCGGTCAGTTTATTAAAGATGTAGAAGCGGTTCCAATCATACGCAGTTACCGCGGCGGAACAAGAAGAGAATCAGCCGGCTACTATCGCGATCTAACCCAGAAAATTCTGTCACGCCTCAAGGGCGGGGAAGTGATTGCGATCTATCCCGAGGGAAAGCGTTCAACCGATGGCAAGCTTCTGCCCTTTAGAGGACTGGCCGCAAGGCTGGCCCTTGCTGCTGGCGTTCCAATCGTGCCCTGTGCCCTCGTAGGCAATCGCGGCCTGACAAATCCTCTGGAATGGAAGAAAACCGGGCGAACTCGCACCATAATCTACTATATTGGTTTACCCATTGAACCCTCAAGCTTCCCGGAAGGGCACAGCAAGAAAGCAGTTAAGCATTTGACGGAATCGATCCAGGGTCGTGTAAAGGAACTGCTTGTTCAGTCATAGAAACATAACGCTCTACACGGGCCTGACCTTCTTTGTAGTGATGGGATTTATCGCTAACTTTACCATTATTCGGACCAATGAGAGGGTGGAGCAATCCCCCGTGTTTTATCCGCTGGAACTTGAATCGGGAGAGGGTTTGCGCGCAGGAGCTGAAGTTTCCATTCTAGGAGTACGATCGGGTTCCCTTGATTCAATGTATCTTGTTTCTCCGGATGATCCAACATCCACTTCGCAATCCAGTACGGTTGTGGCGCTACTTGCAATCAATCGACCTGTTACGTTCTATGCCAACTATCGAATAATCACTCGTTATCCCACGGCGCTTGCCGCGAAAAGAATTGAGATAGATCCTGGACGCAAGCGAAGCAACTATGAACAGCCCATCCAGCCGCGATACATGGGTTCTCAGGAGCTTGTAGCGCTCAAGAGAACTGCTATGGTTCCGGAACTCGGAACTTCGTCGCTGCGGGCCGCTAACTACGACGATCCCATGTATTTGATTGCAGCTACTCTTGCAGAAAACCGGAAATCTATTCGGAAGATTACTTCAAACCTGGCTGAGATTTCTTCCAAAATGAACTCCGGGTCTGGAAGCATTTCCTCCATCTTGAATCGCCCCGATCTTGCGGCTGGGTCCAATGAGATTCTGAAGGGTGCAATTATACTCATTCAGGAGATTCGTGACGGCGTGGAAGATACACGCGAAAGCCGTTCAGCGATTGATTTTATTTTTACAATAACTGCATTCCTGGGTAGGGGCTAATGTCAGCAATGATAGAAATGCATGCCGTGAAGAAAGCATTCGGCAGTCGCGAAATTTTACGCGGGGTTGATATAGAAATCCGCAAGGGGGAAACTATGGTTCTCCTTGGTGGTTCCGGGACGGGCAAGTCCGTGAGCATTCGTCATATCATTGGCCTACTCGAACCTGATGAGGGAAATGTTTATATCGATGGCATCAAGATGAACGGGGCGAGGAAACGTGTCCGCCAACAATTGCGTTCGCGTATGGGTGTTCTGTTTCAGAGTGGTGCTCTGATTAATTGGCTTTCTGTCTATGACAACGTTGCACTCCCTCTGCGTGAACTACAATTAGCCCCGCCGAAGGAAATCGATCGCATTGTACGCGAAAAATTGCAATGGCTGGGATTGACACCTGCCATGAACCTCCTGCCTTCAAATATTTCTGGTGGGATGAAAAAGCGTGTCGGGGTTGCTCGGGCCCTTACTACTCAGCCAGAGATCATTTTATACGATGAACCAACTTCCGGGCTTGATCCTGTGATGAGCCAGGTCCTAAATGAGCTAAATAACAAACTGCGTAAGGAACTAGGTGTTACCCAGGTGGTAGTGACGCATGACATGAATTCTGCCTATACCATTGCAGATCGCATCACGTTTCTCTATCAAGGAAAGGTTCGGCTGGTTGCAACGCCGGATGAAATTAGAAATTCAACAGATCCAATTGTGCAGCAGTTTATTCACGGCAGGACTGAGGGTCAGATGCAGATTGACGCTGGGGATCCCACTGCAAAGAAATCCAGCAGCGATTAGATTGCGTCCTTGAACACATTCCTGAAGCTCCCGGCCTGATCGTCTGTTCCTTGCTGGCTGAGTTTTTTGTGTCCTTTTTGAGTTTGCAGCGGCGCTGCATTTTTGCTTTCTGGAAACGTGCCCAGGCAATTTGAAATTCCGGCTTTCTATCGGTCGCCGATTCTATCTGTAATCAAGAATTCGAGGAAAACCCAGGATCGCCTCCGTAAAGATATCAGCCCATCCGTTCTAGATTTGGGAACCATCCGTTTCAAGCTGGCGCGTCATTTTGGTTTTTGCTATGGTGTGGAGAACGCCATAGAAATTGCGTATAGAGCCATCGAGGAAAATCCAGGTCAGGCCATCTATCTGCTCAGTGAAATGATTCACAATCCCCATGTGAATCAAGATTTGCAGGCCAGGGGTGTCCGCTTCCTAATGAAGACGGACGGATCGCAGCTTATTCCTTTCGATTCTCTCAAGCCCAACGACGTTGTAATCGTCCCGGCTTTCGGAACCACTGTGGAAATGTTCAAGCGCCTGGCTGACATCGGAATCAATCCGCAAACGTATAACACTACCTGTCCTTTTGTAGAAAAAGTATGGAATCGATCCGAGCAGATGGGTTCGCAAGGATACACCGTAATTATTCACGGCTTTGATAACCATGAGGAAACCCGCGCAACCTTTTCGCATGCCAGGCAGACAGCTCCGTCTGTTATGATTCGCAATATGCAAGAAGCGCATGAACTTGCAGTTTTTATTCGCGGAGAAAGACCAGCGACTGATTTCTATGATGCGTTTCCAGGACGGTTTTCCACGGGCTTTAACGCAGAGGCGGATTTGCAGCGAATTGGTGTAGTGAACCAAACAACGATGCTCGCGACTGAAACGCAGGCAATTAGCGAATACCTCCGCGATGCCGTCAGCGCACGCTTTGGCGCCGCGAATTTGAGTCATCATTTTGCGGACACGCGCGATACCTTGTGCTATGCTACCTCGGAAAATCAGGATGCAGTTTACGGTTTGCTTGATTCAGGTGGCGATCTGGCAATTGTTGTGGGTGGGTACAATTCCTCCAACACATCGCATCTTGTAGAATTGTGCGAAGAACGCCTTCCAACTTTCTATATTCGAGACGCAGATGAGATATTGTCCCGGGATTCGATTCGCCATCTGGATATGGAGCACGCGTCCGTGATAACTACAAACGGCTGGCTAAAGAAAAATTCTGAACAGCCCGGACCCATTGAAATTCTGGTCACCGCTGGTGCAAGTTGCCCGGATGCCACTGTGGACGCAATCATCCAGAAACTTGCCGGGCTTGCAAATGTCTCGGATCGCATTGAAGAAGCACTGCGAGTTTTCGCTTGACCGTTTGCTCCTGGGCAAGACCGTTTATCGGTGAATTGGTTCCAGAATATTCTTGTTGGAATTTTGTTCTTTGGCGCGCTTGCGCTGGCTGGATTCTTTACAATCGTCTCTGAGAGCGGACCCTTCGCAAAAAAAGGTAACCAGACTGTCCTTTATTTTGATAACGCAGACGGAATCAAAATTGGATCGAGAGTCACTGTGCTTGGCGTTCCGGCAGGAACCGTTACAGATTTGTCACTCATTGGGGTAGATGATCAGCGTCGCCCTGTCGCAGAAGAAACGCAGGCAGTTGCGCAGCGTGTTGCCGTTACAATCGAGCTTAAGCGACCAGTTAAATTCTACAGTAATTATAAGATCGCCGTGAAAAATGAAACCATTCTATCCGGTAAGATCATCGCAATCGACCCGGGCTCTATTCGGGCAGGTGAAGATGGGAAAATTCCGGAAGTAGTCAAGGTGCTTGCACCATCCACCTCTGAACTGCAAAGCGAAAGTAAGACTGCCTTGCAGCATCGTATTGAGAAAGGCGCCGGATATACCGATCTCCAGGGGGAAAGTTCAGGAGATCCGTTGGCTGGATTGTCTGAAGTACTGGCAGAGAATCGCACGGACATTCGCAGGACTCTCAATAACGTTGCAGAGATCACAACAAAAATCAATCAAGGAAAGGGCACAGTAGGTCTTCTCATAAACGACGATGAACTACATCGCAATGCTAATACAGTCTTAACGGACGCGCAGATTGTAGTGCGTGAGCTGAGAGAAAGCCTGGAAGACACCCGCGAGCAGGCGCCAGTAAACAGCTTCTTGCGCGCTGCCCTTACAGCGTTTTAAATTCCCATGTTATATAACAGCATAGAATACTTTGTATTTTTCAGCGTTCTACTAATCATCTATTGGTCTGCGGTTCCACGCTTTCGGAACATCATTCTGATTATAAGCTCACTGGTTTTCTACGCCTACTGGTCTTTTCCGTTTCTGCTCCATTACTGCGTTATTCTTACGCTCAACTATCCGCTCTTGCAGATGATCATAAAGCGCAAATCACGCGCTGCATTGATTGGGGCTCTTGTTCTTGATATTGGTAACCTGGCATTCTTTAAGTATTTCTATTTCATGGTACGGTCCCTTGAATTCGTGCTGCCCGGAAATCTTACTGGAACGCTTTCCCAGATAACACCTGAAAACGGCGATGTGATTCCCGTTATCATTCTTCCCCTGGCCATTAGTTTCTATACCTTCCAGATAATTGCATTTCATATGGATGCATATCGCGGAGAGGTTACAGAGGTCCCAGGCTTTTGGAAGTATTTTCTGTTCATCAGCTATTTTCCGCAGCATATTGCCGGGCCAATCATTCGCCATGAAGATTTGCTCAAGCAACTGGATGAACCACGAAACCCGGCTGCCGTTGATGTTGAGCGTGGACTTGCGCTAATTGGCATGGGTCTTGTAAAAAAGATTCTAATTGCCGATTTGTTTGCGCAGCTTGCGCTTTCAATCACACACAGCCCGGAAAAGTATGATCCACCAATTGTCTTTCTGGGCTGTGTTTTCTTTGCAATTCAAGTGTACTCAGATTTCTCAGGCTATTCGGATATTGCTCGCGGCTCTTCGCTCTTGCTTGGATTTGAGTTGCCTGTGAACTTTCGCGGCCCATTCTTTCAGCTCAGCTATCAGGAACACTGGCAACGTTGGCATATAACACTCTCATTCTGGCTGCGCGACTACCTCTACATTGCGCTGGGCGGAAACCGAAAGGGTAAGTTTAAGTCGCACCTGTTCTTATTGATAACGTTTGTCCTGGGAGGGCTGTGGCACGGTGCTGGATGGGGCTTTGTGCTCTGGGGCGTGGCCGTGGGCATGTTTCTTGTAATCGAAAGGATTCTGCGTGAGAAGGGCTGGATCTCAAGCGATGAGAAATGGGGACGTCGCGAGGCTGAGGCAACTTCGACCTTTAGTTTCAGGACGTTCAAAAACTTCCTGCGAATGAGCATGATCCTGACACTGATTGTCCTGGGTGGCATTTTCTTTAATGCCGGAACAGATTTGAGTCTAATTGTGCGAAACTTTAAGGCGCTCTTTTCACCAGCCCCAAACACGATTCCTTTTGGCGTAAACTCGTACCACGGTTTTGTATTTTTGATTTTTTTGTTTCTCCACTGGCTTGAGTACAATGATTTTCGTCCGATCTTTGACCGTCGCGAAAAATGGCGGGCGCTTGAAAAACCTGCTCTGGTGGGATTTGCATTGTTACTACTATTTACAATTAGCTGGAAGGCAACCGGCAATACTCCGTTCGTATATTTTCAGTTCTGAAGTATTTCATGAAAAAAGTTTATTTTCCCGTACTGATTGCACTTATCGTTTTTGCGGTTGATAAAGTTGCATTGATCCCGGCGTTTCGCCAGTGCTGCACAACGGCTCCCTCTGCAAGCATGTACAGGCTATCGCTCAATTCTGATTTCCGTCAGGACGAGCTTGTAGCTCAGGCGCGCAGGGAAAGCAAACGAATCATGATGACCTTCGGGTCTTCGCGCTCGCTTGGCTATTTTTCCGGGCCGAGCATTGAGCAAATTGAAAGCTCGCAATACATTTCTGCAGAACAAAAGAAGAAACTAAAATCCTGGGATGTAATTAACTCGGCAGCCCCTGGAGCTTCGATTGTAACTGAATATGTGCGAATGATCCAGTGGCTGGATCATGGAGTTAAACCGGATTTACTCGCGATTGAGTTTTCACGTTTTTCATTGAATGCAAATAGCCTATGGCATGATGAAGAAATCAAGAATGGCATTCCGCTGGACTTTGTCCTAAAGAACATTCTCAGTATGCCGCGCGGTCATTCTGCAACTGTAATTGGTAGCAGAGTATTTGCACTTTCGCGCTATCGCATTGGCGCACCGAGCGCCGTTTCAGCACCCATCTGGGAAGGTCTGTTTAATAAACTTACGGACCAGCTTGCAACCCGCCAGCACGGCTCTCCCGTTGGCCCGGGTGTTCGGGTTGGTCAGGAAGACCCTCTGGCTCTTGCAACCTACAGGCATGTCGCATCCGAAATGAACCGGACCATGTTCCAGGGCTATCGCCCTGATCCGGACATGACTAAATATGCTTTCTTGATGGTTGAGCGCGCTAAACGCGATGGCATTCCAATTGTTCTCTGGAATCCGGCCGCGCATCCAATCTGGAACGCTGTTGAAGAGGCAGCTGATCCCAGGAATCGATTTGCGCGAGTGGTTCGCGACTTAAAGCGCGGCGGTGGGATCTACCTGGATTTGAATCTAACTGGTGCCATGAAATGTGATGAGTTTAGCGATCCGGTGCACAGCCATCAGAACTGTTTTCCTGAACTTGCAATCAGAACAATCGAGGCTGGCGGGTTTTGAATGCTTCAGAATTCGAAGATAGATCCTTTTTTTGTTTCACATAGAGCTGCGTCTGAAAGGGAAGTTGCATCGCTTGCGCACTCCACTTGTGATTTCTTAAGCTCCATGCAATGGGCCGCTACCGCTGCCTTTCCATCCGCTGTTCTTAGTGCAGCCTCAATGGCCGGATGGGCGGCCAGTTGACTTAGATGTTGGTTGTAACGAGCACATTCTTCCTTGCCGGGTTTACGGCTGCAACTTGCTGCCATCGTGAGAGTTAATAGTATGAGAAAATATTTCACAGGCATACGGAATTTTCGGCACGTATGGGGGCAATCATAAATCGCCCGGTGCGCATTCTTATTTGTTCTGCAATACTCGAAGAGCAAGAACTACTGAGCGGTTTGTCCACACCCGGGATTCAGATTGTCCCAATTGTATGCGGAGTGGGGAACGTTTCAGCGGCCATTGCCCTGACTGAATATCTTCAGAGGAATGATGCGCCAGATGAAATATTGTTCGTGGGTTCTGCGGGCACATACTCTGCCGGACTGGATCAGTTTAAGTCCGGAGTTTCCAACGTTTTCTTTCAGCGCGAACTTGCCGTGGAAAGGGGCGACAGCCAGCGGCCTTCGCTCATGCCAGCGTTTGCAGAAACGCGCCAGGGATCGATTGCGGCGGGCCTGGCGAAATATCTCCATGCATTGACTGGAAGTACCAACTGTCCGGATTCGATTACTCTCATCAACCCGGCCGGATTATTCCAGGAAATTGCATTTGAGAATATGGAATGCTTCGGGCTCGGACTTGTCGCAAACAAAATGAACGTTCCGTTCACAGCTTTTTTTGCGCTCACCAACAGCGTTGGACCTGCCGGTTCAGAATCCTGGCGCCGGAATTACAAAAACTATTCCGAGCAATTGCAAATGGGCATTGTTCGCTACGTTACGTCGCTTCACAAATCGATTTAAAAAAAACCAAATCTAAAAACGCCTGCACCTTTCATTTCACACCTGTGCCGAGACGATACAGAGTATGCAGGCAATTATGTTAGAAAAAACGCAATATCAGATTCGTCTAACCGTGGCAGTATACCGGGACAAGAAACTCGTTTATCGTAATGAAATGACGCTTCCCACAATTTATGACAGACGTTCTGAATGTAGGGCCCATGTGAAAAAAGAGATCGAGAATCGCCTGCGTAATTCCAATTTCTTTATTTCGCCACGTGTGGATTTTGATCTGGTCCGTTATACGGAAGAAGCCACCTGCAATACGTATCTCCGCTATCGAATCATTGAGCGGGAAGCTGCTGTGGTTGGGCAAAAAGACTTTGACCATTCCGGCTTATCCTTGAATCAGGATGCATGACAGCGGCGATAGCCGACGAGTTAACAAGGCACAAACAAGCCTACCTTCAGCTTTTCAAATCCGTCCTTTCTAAGCGCCCGCTGGATCAGGCTGGGCGTGATGCGCTTATGCGCCGCCTATCGGATCACATGAACTCAGTCATTAAGACCCCTGACGACCTGATTCCGCGCATCCCGGAGTTTGCAGGGATGCTCGGGGTCAATCAACAGACCCTGGCCACGTTTATTGGAACCAATTTCCTGCAGGCACTTCAGTTTGTTCAAAAGCAGCAAGCGCAGGTTCAAAGTCAGGCCCCAGCACCGGTTCAACCTGCGGCCAAAAAGTCCGGAAGCTTCCTTGTAGAAATTATTCACTTCTGTCCTCCTCAACTTCCGAGCGGCTCTAAGTTCATAACCGCTGACACAGGATTCTTAAAACTGATCACGCCGCAGGGTGAAGTCCAATCACAGAGCTTTCTGGCCAGTGGAGAGAGTGGCGGGGTTGTAGAAGTCAACTTTGATGCACAGGCACAGCCGCAGGTAACTGATACGACCGGGGCTCCCCCGGTGCGTGCTGCTCAACCCGCAGCGCAGGCTCCAAGGCCGGCTCCAAGGCCGGCTCCATCCGGCGAGAAATCGATTCTACAGGAGATGCTCGAACGTTTTGGTTCAAGCATTGATATTCCAGGCAAACTTGTTTTGCGCGATTATGGAAGTGATGAGCCAGACGATGAAGAAGAAGTAGAGGAAGAGGCAGAAGTTGCGGCAGCGCCGACGCAAGGCGCACCGACCCCGCAAAAGACAAGTACGCCGCAACCCTCTAAAAGAGAAATTTCGATTCTAAGAGAGATTCTTGATAAATTTGGCAACATGCTCGACATTCCGGAGAAACTTGTCCCGCGCTCTTTTGCAGACGAAAACGCAGAAGATGATTTTGATTCCGAAGAAGAAGAATCGGAAGATGCGCAGATGGAAGGGCATGTGCCCGTTGTGGAAACGGAAGTACCGTTCAGTTTCGCCAATTATCTAGATACTCTAAAAAAGATCCAGGATTTTCAGACCAGTCAGGACCAGGACGGCTATCGCAAGTGGCTGATGACGGTTGCAAGCATCGAGTCAAAAGTGCTCGTGGCAGTTCGCAATTTTGAGAAGAAAGAAAAAGCAGGGATGCCTATTAACTGGCAGGATGAATACTACAGCCTGGCTAATCGACTTGCTGCAGAAATGAATTACATTGGTCGCGTTCATCGACATCTGAAGAAACTCGCAAACGTCCACTCTATCTGGAATGCGTTGATGCAAGTTGCGCGCACGGCGGCACCTGCACAGATGGAAGATCTCAAACGACTCTGGCCACAAATCAAGTTGCTGTTT
This sequence comes from Spirochaetia bacterium, assembly GCA_021413825.1. GTDB lineage: Bacteria > Spirochaetota > Leptospiria > Leptospirales > Leptonemataceae > JAEUSB01. The sequence continues at coordinate 36,751 of JAIOPQ010000026.1, forward strand.
GATGAAGGCGGAAGTGAATCCACGTTGAATTCACGCTTACAGATCTTGCTGCTTGCAGTTCCTGATCCGGACCGTAAGGACAAAATAAAATCGATTCTGGCTCCATATCTGAAACAGCTCTCCGGTCTTTAGTCTTTCAGAACCGTTGCCAGTCGTTTTGAAACCACTGCATGTCCTTGTTCGTTTAGATGGCCATCTCCGGGAAAATAGAGTGAGTTTGGACTTTGCGCAAGATCCTGGCGCAGATCTATCAAGGACGCGCTACCCGGTAGGATGGACTCACGAATCAATTCCACCATAGGATTCAGTTTCACTCCGTCTGCTCCACCGATGACTGCTCCACCGGGCGCGAATACCTGCTTTGCCGGCAGATATACAATATGGATTTTAGCCTGCGGCTGCAGTTCCTGAAATTCCTCAATCATCTGGCGGATAGCATTTTGAAATCCTGTAGCACGCCTGGACCAATCCGGATCTTTTCTCAGTTCTGCAAGGGACTTGAATCTGTAAAAGCCAAACTGTCCGCCATATTCTTGTTCTGGATCCGCAAGGGATTTGATTTTTCCAAACTTCTCCAGTGCTTCCATGTGATTCAGAAGAGGGCCGGCCGGCTCCCTGCCTGGTTTGTAATACTTGATTGGAAGGCGTTGACCGCGCGCAGCAAACGCAGCGCGCTTAATAATTCTAAAGGGAGAAGAGTCGCGAATGAAACGCGTAAGCGATCCAGGTGGAATGGGTCCAAGACCCCGGGGATGCGATGCAACCATTCGATTTCCCTTGAGTTCAATGAATGGAAGAAACTCGTCCTGATCTTTCAGATCGTTATCGAATAGTTGGACCAGAATGGCTCGGTACTGTCGCTCTTTGAGAAAGTGCCGTCCACGCAAGATGTAATACCATGGGAATCCACCGTGGATTCCGGCGTTGTCAGTGGTAATGCCGGCCAGGGTTCCAGACAGAATTGGAAATGATTTCTCGATTTCAACGCCCCAGCCTTCTGCAAATGAATCGCCAAAGAAGATTGCTTCTGCTTTGCCATCGCTCGCTTCCGAGCCTCGGAGGCCGCGGTCTGTAATGTGCACACTGGTCCGGTATTCTTCGGAAGCTGCCACTCCATCTCGATTTTCGTAGAATGAATAGATCATCGCTGGATCATCACCGCGGACCAGAACCCTTTCGCGATCGACGGCGCTGAGGATGACCCAGGCGATTAAAAATAGGATTACAATTGGTACGATTGTGAATGCAGCTTTGCGTCCACGAGACAATTCATTCATTCTTCCAGGGTCCCGATGATCAGAGCGAATTCAAGCAATTTGCAGCCGCGTAGGGTTTTCCTGCCATCCTTCCAGGGTCCCCCTGGACGGAGCCCTTTCAATCGATTTTGAAAGGGCCCGATTCCAAGTTTTCGTCATCTTTGAGACGAGTAAGGGCTTAATTCTGAACGCAACCAATTGAACTTGCAGTTGATGTGCAAGTATATGACCGATTGTTCGCGAAAGTGAACGTTGACGTTGTGCAGTTCGTTGTTGCGGGTGCGTTGAAACTGATTGAATAAGTTCCAGCGCTAACGGATAGGGCACTTGCGCTGCTTCCCGTCGCAGTCGCGGGAGTCGATGCCGCGGCAGTTGCCGTGCAACCTGAACCCGAATGTAGCCCATAGGTTTCTGTGCCGCCAGATGTGTTGCGCATTGTGATAGAAGGATTCCTAGAACTTGCAGCAAGCAGCGCGAGTAGCAATAGCGTGTCGTCTGAGGATTCTTCTTTCTTTGCCGGGCAAGCAGCCAGAAGCAGCGTTGAAGAGAGAATGAGTAGTGTTGTTAGTTGTTTCATGCACCACGATGAGTGAATCCACAGTCGCATGCAAATAGAGATATGGAAACTCGGATATTTTTTTTATACCCGAGTACGGTTAATAGTCCGTAACGAAAAATAAAAAATACTCCAAAAAAATTGAGAGAATCAACGCGCGAATGTGTAGCAGAAAAAACGATTACGGCAATGGTATCAATGCAATGGCATCCTGTTGAATCTCCCGGTACGCTTAGCTGCGAACGTCCAGGGATTTGCGATATTCGGTGGGAGTCATCATAGTGATCTCCTTAAAGACCAGATTAAAACGAGATTTTGAATTGAAACCAGACTTAAAAGCAACATCGAGCGTATTTGCATCCGGATGTTCTTTGAAAAGTCGGATTGCCTCTTCCACCCGGTACACATTCAGCAACTGCGGAAAGGTTACTCTAAGTTTACTATTAATCAATTCAGATAGGATATACGGCTCAACTCCCAGACTTTGTGCTACGCGACTCAGGGTAAGATCTTCATCGAGATGGACTCGCTCATTTTCAAACAGGGATTGGGCCTTCAGCAGCAAATCCTCAGCCCCCGAATGATCCAGCGCATATTTTCGCAGTGCATTGCCGCCTACCGGGTGGGCCCGCGGGGTTTTCTTTGGACGAATCGAATTCTCGCGAATGAACAGGAGGGTTAGTGGACCATGCGCGCGGCTTGCCGGAACTGTTCTGGTTACAATCCGGAACTGTCGTTTCATGTCTGGAGCTATGCCAGGCAGATCCAATTCCACTTCATCAGGATGTTCATTCGTTAACGTTGTGCGGAACTGTGGCAGAATTGTCTGAATTACATCCCCCCGCATATCATTGGGGTTGCGGAAGTACGCTCCGAATAAGTGTGATGCAACTCGATTATGATCTATTATCCGCCCCCTTGCGTCCAGGGCAAACGTGCCCTCCATGTACTCAAACATTCTATCGCGAGAAACGGGCGTGAGATCGAGCATTTGAAGTCTTGTTACGCCCACGAAAAGTACCATTCCCATTACGGAAAATGACATTGGCGTATAGTCGACGCCGGGCCACGGCGTAAGGTTGAAATGATACAGGATATTTCCTGTCCAGGAGAGCATGAATCCCGCAAGAATCATGAGACTCTGTTTTCTGTAGATTCCGTCGTAGACGATTGCGTTTACGATCATTACAACAACGCAAGCTGCTAACAGGAAATATGCATACGCGAGAAAAACCCAGTGAAAGGTCCCCGTGCGGAATATCATTACATTGGTCACCGGATCAATCTCGGAAAAAGACGACCAGATGAGTCCGTGATGTTCGTTTGTCCATGCCAGAACAATAGTGACCGCTGGAATAATCCAGAGACCTATCATAATAGGTCTGGAAATCAGTTCAGCTCTACCGCTGAGTTGCATTACATACAGAAATGCAAACGCCGGCACCGTGAACGCACCCATATCACAAATGGTGCTCCAAAGAATCTTTGTCTCCTTTGTGGCAGCCATAAGCTCAGCCGCTCCGGCAAGGCCCCAGAAAGTTGCGGCAAAGAGTAAGCCAATGATATATGTGCCACCTGGCAGGCGTATGCGTGACCATACAATGGCAAGACAGACTAGCGATATTGTGCCGGTTACGAGCTGGACAAGTCCAAGGGTTGTGAGTATCATTTTATGGCATCGTCCTGAGCTGTAGTAATTTGGAGAGTTCAGTTCGACCCAGGTCCCGGGAGATTCTCATGCTATCATAACCCCGAAACGTTTTGCGCGCAGGATCGGCTCCTCGTTCCAGCAAATAAATAACAACCTTTCTTCTATCGTACACGATTGCAAGCTGAAGCAGAGTCAGACCACCCCATCGTGCCGAATAGCCCGTCACATTTCCCGATTCATCAACTTCTTCTGGATTGGACTTGATCTGATCGATGTGCTGAATGACTCCGCATTTGGCTTCCCGCAGACAGATGGTTTTCTGATTTTCGTTGTTTGTGCGAAATCGATTCGTCGGATTTTTAGAATTCAGGTAGGTTTCAAGCACAGCCAGATCTTCCTGCTGAACTGCTCGCACAATCTCGGCCGGATGAAAGTGCATGGAGCCAGCTTCCAGATAGCTACCTCCCTTGCTCTCCAGGTACTCAATGCTCTCAAGGCACCTGCCGTACATTGCTTCACTTGCGGTTACTCCGTCACACCAGCCAATCTGACCCATCGGAGTCCAACCCAGGTCATTTACAGCGTTGATGTCGAAGCCATATGATTCCACAAGCAATCGCATGATAGAAACGCGCGCGACCCGTGCTGCATGGTGGAGTAAATTATTCCCGGCCTCTGTTTTTTGAGATAGATCAATGCACTTAGTCTCCAAACATTTCCTAAATTCCGCATAACGGCCCTCTTCAATCATGGCCAGGGTTTCCTCAGGGATCGTTGCTACAAACCTGTCATCGTGGTACAAATCGAATCCGACCATGCCAACAACAAAATCGAGCAGTTCCCCTGGATTAAATTCGAAGCGAGCTCCGACCAGAAACCCCGCAGTAAACCCGACGCGCGTCAACTGTGACGGCGGACGTTCAAGGCCTGGTTTGTTTTTGGAAATCCAATTTACGTGGAGTGATTTAGCCCGATCCATACCCAGGATCACAGAGGAATCCTCCAGGTACGTTAGCCCCACAGTCTCACCAAGGTTTGACCAGGCCGATGGCCCGTTTCGATTTCCCAGATCAATGGCTGGTATATACTTTGGTATGGGGATGTTTCCAGAGCTACAGTGTTCGCCTTCCATCACGCATTCTCGCGTCAGGAAAATTCCCTCCTTGTGAAGACCAAGGCCCAGGGGGCCTGCGTACATCTTGCCTCCGTAGGCATTCAATACAACGGTTGCTGTTGCGATATCAGACAGGTCTGCCCCACGGTTCTTCAGATATGCCACGGACTTCGAGATTCCAGAGGCACAGTCAATCATCAGGATTAGAACAAACAGACCGGTCATTTGGGCCAATCGCTGAGCTATCGTACTCGTTTGGCGCATATGCACGAATAGTCCTCCTAGACCCAAACCCTGTAAATCAGGAAGTGTGGCGCACCTTTTGATTATTTAGCGAAAGTCCCGGCAATGTACCGTGCACCTTCAAAGTCGACGCGAAAACCTCTTGCTCCTGTCCGGGGCCCTGCACATCCTACGTACATACGCGTTAGATATTTGCAATAGAAGGAGCCACTTTGAGTACACTCAACTACCGATTGCGCATGGGGATTGCTGGCGTCTGGGCCGCAGTTGTAACCGTGCTGGTCTTTTTTGTCAGTTTGCTTTCCTGGGGTCACACATTTAGCGGCTGGTTGTATGCGCGGTTACTTGGCGGTGTAAGCATGCCCATCCTGGGGATTCAGCTCAGGATCATTGGTAAGGAAAACCTACCTACTCAACCTTCTGTGATTCTAATCAACCATCAATCAAATCTGGATGCTTTTTTTCTGGGGCGAATCTTCCCATGGAAGACGGTTGTAATCGCAAAACGTGAAATGCTAAAGGTTCCCCTTTTTGGGATAATACTCCTAGCTTCGAGAAATATTTTGCTTGATCGAGAAGATGCGGCCAGCGCGAAAAAAGGAATCAAGGATGCAGTAAAAGCAATCAACGAAGACAAAAATAACATCTGGATATTTCCGGAGGGAACGCGTAGCAAGGGCAAAGGTCTGGGCACGTTCAAAAAGGGCGCCTTCATAATGGCAATTGCAGCGCAGGCCCCCATCGTAGCTATTGTGAACCAGCCGATGGAGCATGTTCTTGATCCGCAAAAAAAGCTCCTGAAAGGTGGGGTGCATTATGTTAAGGTCTTACCTGCGATTTCAACGGATGGAATGAAATTCAGAGACGCAGATCAGCTTGCAGCCAGAGTGGAGGCTCTATTTCACAACGAAATTGAGAATTTTCCGTAGATGCGCTCCGGGTCTCATTCTCTGGATGCCTACATTTCACCCTTCAACAAGTATACCTGCATGGATCCCTTGCCTTTTACATCCACAGATCCGCGGTCTTCGCATTTAAAACGCGATCCGAGTGCATCGCGAACGCTCTGCGAAATTTGAATTTCACCCACGATTCCATGTGATTCCATCCTGCTCGCTGTGTTCACGGAATCCCCCCAGAGATCGTAGATGAACTTATGGCGACCGATCACTCCAGCGACAAGCGGACCGGTATGAATCCCAATGCGTATTTGCATTCCCTGAAACATTTCAGGTTTTTCTTTTGCCAGTTGTTGCATGCCGAGCGCCATTCGCGCAATATCTTCTGCATGATTGTCCCGGCGAACTGGAACGCCTCCCGCAACCATATAGGCGTCGCCTATTGTCTTGATTTTTTCCAGGCCATGCTTTTCTGCCAGTAGATCGAACTCAGAGAAAATGCCATCCAGCATTTCTACAATTTGCGCTGCATTGCTTATGGCGCTTTGCTTTGTAAAGTTGGCCAGGTCTGCAAATAACACGGTTGCACTTTCAAAATCTTCAGCAATGCGACGGTCGCCCAGTTTGAGTCGAGCTGCTATGGGTTCGGGAAGAATGTTCAATAGAAGCCTTTCGCTTTTCTCGCGTTCAGCCTGCAAAGCTAATTCCGCCTGACGTTGCACGTTGTAATGATAAAACGCGCTGAAGAAGACCACATAGATGATTCCGAATACAACCAGGCCCTGGAGGAAATATAGGTAGAGCCCGGTCGGTTCGACAAAATTGCCAAACACAGACGGATAGACGACCCAGAAAACTGCAGTCGCAAGCGAGAGGCCTGCATGCAGGTACATCCAACGACGATAGCGCGGCGGATAGATGAAGAACGGCAGATTGCTTCCAGCGAGAATCAAGAACTGGGCGCCCGCCGCACTTCCTGAAAAAGCCATGAGGAGGGAAATGTGCACGATCGTGCAAATGCCAAACAGGAATCGCGCCAGAGAGAATTTAGCAAAGCGATTGAACAGGACTACAAGCGGCCAGAGAGCAGAAACTCCTGCCTGAACCAGGATCAGGTAAGCCGATTCCGGAAGAAAGTGAGCGAGTCCTGGCAGCGTTCCAATATTAATAAAGAAGAATAATACGGCTAGAATGTTCGACGTTTCAATGAACTTACGCTCGTCGGAAAGGGCTCGGTCCAGACCGCTTTGAATGAGTCGATTGAAGATTTGTTTCAAATAGGCCATGGGAGACCGTATCAGGCGGATTCGCGCAAGGCAAACGATTTCTGGCGCAGTTGCCCGAGGCAAGGCACAGCAAAAATCCATGCAACTACTTTCTCCTGCATATCGGGTAGGCGGGGCAGACACTTAGCTTCGAAAACCATGGGACTAATTTGAGCCAATAGCGTAGAATCCATAAAGGCGGGAACGTTAATGCGCCTCGAGGATACCATGCAACACCGATCTAAGAACAGCCAATTGACAATCGGCATATGGGCGTGCTTAATTTTTGGATTTCTGATTACTATTACGCCAGGTTGCAATTCGCAGGCCGGAGGCAGCAATGCAATGTCCCTGGTGTCGCTGGCCCTGATGGGCGGATCGCAATCGAACGCAAGTATTGCGCCCCCCGCCGAGGGCGATCTTGATGATATTACAGAAGAAAACAGTGCCCTGTACCTCGGGCCGTATAAGCCCATGGTCGCCCGGACCCAGAACATCCAAATGCAGGCTCTACTCTGGGTGCCGCTTCTTCAAAAGACATTTGATATGACGTCACTGGTCCAATGGGAGTCCTCAGATCCATCGATCGCAACCGTGGACTCTGATGAAGCAATGGGGTTGGTTACTGCGCAGAATCCTGGCGTCGTTACGATTCGAGCCCGCATCGGTTCGCGGACCGCTAGCCTGGACGTTATTGTGAATAATTTTGCAGAAGCCGGAGTGTTTGCCCTGCCGACTCGCGCGTCAGGCTACGACGGTTTCATGCGTAGCCTCGCCGTGACGGAAGAAGAAAGGGTTTTTGCTGTCTATGAAAAGGGACCATCTTTGATCACAGAATTCTTTGACGGATCTAAATGGATAAGTTCGACTATCGATTCACCCCATGTTTGTGGTGAGGGATCTGCTCCCGGCCATGAACTCGTCATCAATCAATCTGGTTCAGCCGCAGTCGTGTACGGTGTTTTCTCGATAAAGCCAAACCACTGCGGCCAGGATTGGTATCGTTTTGGGATTTCCTATTTTGACGGGAACTCGTGGAAATATTCAACCACCATTCAAGGTAGTCTATTGTATCAGTGGAGAGGATCACCAGGTTTGCACGTCGAGACGCCGGCATCCGCCATGGATGGAAATGGAATTGTTTATGTAGCGTATCAGGGTGTGGCCCAGGGTGACGCAGGTCTGTACCATGCCAATCAGCTTCTGATTTCCAGATTCAATCGTTCAGGTCTTATTGATACCGTCTCCTTTCCGGAATCGGTTGGGGATCTACACGTATCCATTAATTCAAAAAATCAAGTTATGGTTCTTAATACCGCGTCGGGCTCAAGGATTTTTGACGGCCATTCCTGGCAATCCCTGCGGCTAATCGCGACGGGACGATTCACGGCTCCTGCTTACGTGAAACTAAACGATTCCGGCACAGCGGACTTTCTTTGGTTGGATTACAAGATAGAGCACTATCACTACGACGGATCAGTCTGGAGCAATAAAGTCGATGTCAGTGGAGAGATATATGGCTCTGCCGCGGCGGCATCAGACGCCAATGGAAACATTATGATTGTGTACGAATCTGACCCGAGCTACAGTTCGACCTACAGAATTCGCGGGAATTATTTTAACGGCTCCGTCTGGAGCGCCCCCGGTGACGTCTCAAATCCCACCAGTCCCGCAACCTCACCCATGATTCCCCAGCTGGTAGCCATTTCAGAGGGACGATTTATTTCGCTTTTCCGTATGACTGCCACAGGAGCCCTGCACGCAAATTATTTCGATGGTTCCTGGCATAAGCCGAGCTTGCTCGGGACAACATGGATTCTGGGAGATGCCGTCCTTGCAGCCAGAAGCAACGGCGATATTGCTTTGTTTGGTATGCTATCATCGTTCCCCCTGGGTTCAGGATGGTCAAACCACCTCGTATTCTTCAATTTCTTCCCGTGAGGGAAGATGAACGAGTGCAATTTCCATTCCCCTTGACAACTATGCCCGGCTTAAATTTTATGGACTTTCCTTTTAACGTGGTGTAAAAGCCGTTTTAAAGGGCGAGTGCCCTCTTAGCTCAGTTGGTAGAGCGCATCCATGGTAAGGATGAGGCCACCAGTTCAAGCCTGGTAGAGGGCTCAAGAAGGCTGGTAGTTCAACGGCTAGAATAGGGGTCTCCAAAACCCTAGATGAGAGTTCGATTCTCTCCCGGCCTGGAGATTTCAGGGATTTATAGTTTATGGTTAAGTTTCTAAAAGAGAGTCGTGAAGAGTTACGCAAGGTTGTCTGGCCTTCAAAGGAAGAGGTTGTCAATTCAACCCTGGTCGTGCTGTCGGCGGTCATTTTGATTTCATTATTCTTGTTCGGTGTCGATCGCTTCTTCTCTGTCCTTTTTGACACACTGGTTCGATTGGGTAGCAGATGATGCTGCAGTGGTACGTTATACGGACTTATTCCGGTCATGAGAATAAGGTTAAGACGAATCTTGAAAAGCTCGTCCTGGCCAAGAACATGGCAGGTAAAGTAGGGCAGGTCAATATCCCTACAATTAAAGTCGCTGAAATGAAAGGCGGCAAGAAGCGTGTTGTAGAAAAGAAATTCATGCCCGGCTACCTTCTGGCAGAGCTGGAAATGACAGACGATCTGCAGTACGCAATTCGCAAGCTCCCTTCGGTAGCTGGTTTTGTTGGATCACCGGATCCGCAACCACTTACTGCAGATGAGGTTAAGAACCTCATGACAACAGAGGGGGCTGTGGAAGAAGAGCAACCACGCGCACGGATGCTCTTCTCAGTCGGTGAGACTGTGAAGATTGTAGATGGTCCATTCGCCAACTTCAACGGAGTGGTAGATGAGATCATGCCAGACAAAGGTCGTTTGCGTGTGAAGGTTGAGATTTTTGGTCAGGCAACTCCAGTTGAGCTGGATTACCTGCAAGTCGCAACCAACGTCAGGTAGTCGCACTTATTGCATTTTATAGAGGATTTAGATGGCAACGAAGAAGATCATAACGCAGGTTAAGCTTCAAGTAGAAGCAGGTAAGGCAACTCCAGCGCCTCCAGTTGGTCCGGCTCTCGGTCAGCATGGTTTGAATATCATGGAATTCTGCAAGCAGTTCAATGAGCGCACAAAGAACGCAGTTGGAATCAAGATTCCAGTTGTGATTACTGTGTATTCTGATCGCAGCTTTTCATTTATTACAAAATCGCCTCCGGCAGCACTTCTGATTAAGAAAGAGATGGGAATCGAGTCCGGTTCACCCACTCCTAATAAGACAAAAGTTGGAACAGTTCAGCGTGCAACGCTCGAAAAGATCGCTGCCATCAAGATGAAGGATCTGAATTGCCATGACATGGACGCTGCTGTGAAAATCCTGACAGGAACGTGCAGATCTATGGGCGTTGTGGTGGAGGGCTAATATGAGCCACGGTAAGAAATACAGAGCAGTTGTCGAAAAAGTCGATCCAACTAAATCATACGAGCCAATTGAGGCAGCAAAGCTCATGAAAGAGCTGAGCACTTCCAAGTTTGACGGAACAGTCGAAGCTTCTATTAAAATCGGTTATAAATCTCTCCAAAACGTTCGCGGTATTGTGCGCCTTCCGCACGGTTCCGGTAAAGACGTTCGCGTTCTTGTCTTTGCAAAAGAGGACAAGCAGGCAGAAGCCAAAGCGGCTGGTGCGGAATTCGTTGGTGGCGTTGAGCTCGTTGAGAAAATCCTCAAAGAGAACTGGACAGACTTCGAGGTGTGCGTTGCAACTCCTGATCTTATGAAAGACGTAGGTAAGCTTGGTGCTGTCCTGGGGCGTAAAGGCCTCATGCCAAAACCAAAGGCTGGCACGGTTACCACTGAAGTTGGAGCTGCTGTAAAAAACCTGAAGTCCGGTCAAATGGAATACCGTCCAGATAAGACTGGAGTCGTTCATCTGCGTATTGGTCGTGTATCGTTCCCTCCAGAAAAGATTGAGGAGAACCTGCGCGCAGTGTTTACGGCTATCACACGTGATAGGCCGTCTGATGCCAAGGGTGAGTACGTAAGAAGCTTCTATATTTCGCCAACGATGGGTCCTTCGGCGCGGGTTAGTATCCGCTCCATGGTGTAACGGAATTCGTAAGGAATCATAAGGAAAAGTCATGCCAGCAGTAGCAAGTCCAGCAAACAAAGCGAGCGTTCAAGCGCTCAAAGAAATCCTGGCTCAACACAAGGATTTCGTGGCCACTACATTTTCAGGTCTCAACGTTGTTGAGATGGGTGAGCTTCGCACGGCCGTTCGCGAAAAGCAAGGCCGCGTAAAAGTCATCAAGAACAATCTGTTTCGCCTGGCGCTCAAGGAATCTCCAGCGCACAAAGATGCTGCGGAAGCAATCGGTGATCAACTGATTGGTCCAGTTGCAGTCACTTTTGTAGGCGGGGATTTCTCTGCCGCTTCAAAGGCAATTCTGGATTTTTCAAAGAAGATTAACAAGGTATCAATCATCACAGGATGTATGGATGGGAAATGCCTGGATAAGGCTGAGGTTCAGGCGATTGCAAATCTGCCGTCTCGCGAACAACTGCTTACTATTATTGGTCGCGGTCTGAATACACCTTCGACCAAGATTGCTATCGGCATGAAAGAGATCATCGCGGGCCTGGCGCGCGGGATCAAAGCCGTTGGCGAGAAGAACGGATAACGAATTAGTTTTTTCATAAAACTGAGAAAGGATAGGAGAAAAGTTTATGTCTGGTACGGATGCACTGCTCGATTCAATCGGGAAGCTCACCCTCATTGAGGCTGCTGAGCTTGTAAAGAAAATGGAAGAGAAGTTCGGAATCTCGACCGCAGCCCCTGTTGCAGTAGCTGCAGGTCCAGCAGGCGGCGGGGCCGCAGCTGGTGGCGATGCTGAAGACGCAACGTTCAACGTTGTTCTGAAAGCACATGGCGAAAAGAAGATCGATGTGATCAAAGTTGTTCGCGAAGTTACAGGTCTTGGCCTCAAAGAAGCCAAAGATCTTGTAGAAAAAGCGGGTTCAGTTGTCAAAGAAGGCCTGAACAAAGCTGCTTCAGACGACCTGAAAAAGAAACTGGAAGCGGTTGGCGCATCGGTCGAGCTCAAAGCGGGCTAATCTTACGTCGCCGATCCGTCATTTAAGTCGGCAAAACAAAGAGGGCGGCCCTGTTTGGGGCTCGCCCTGTTTCTTTTTTCATGCGCCTTTGTTTAATTCCTGGATAGGAGCATCCCGTGTCCCAACAGCATAAATACGTACGTCTCGGCAACATTACTGATTACGATCAAATTCCGGATCTAATTGAGATCCAATTTAAATCGTATGACTGGTTCCTCCAGCATTCGGCGGAGGATGATGGCCGAATCATGCAAGGCCTGCAGGCAGTTTTCTCTGAAACTTTCCCAATCGAAAGTCCAAACGAAGACATGGTTCTTGAATACGTTTCCTATTCACTCGGCGATCCCCGCTGGGATGAAGAAGAATGCAAGAATCGCGGCACCACGTTTGCAGTTCCACTTAAAGCAATCATTCGTTTGATCAACAAGCTTACGGGAGAAGTCCGTGAGCAATCCGTCTACATGGGCGATCTGCCTGTTATGACTGAGCAGGGCACGTTTGTAATCAATGGAGCGGAGCGCGTAGTTGTTTCTCAGCTTCACAGAAGTCCTGGTATTTTCTTTTTCTACGACGCTGAAAAGCGAGTCTACTCTGCACGTGTAATTCCATACCGCGGAAGCTGGCTCGAGCTCGAGCTGGATACTAAAGGTATCATGGTTGCTCGGATCGATCGTAAGAAAAAGTTTCCTGCAACCCTCCTCCTCAAGGCAATGGGCTATGGCAGCGAAGAAGAAGTTCTCAAACTCTTCTACAAGATTGAATCTTTAAAACTCTCAACTCTCGTTGGTAAGGACCTCAAGAAGATCATTGGTCGCAGGTTGGCTGCGCGTGTTCTTAATCCAGAGAGTGATGAGATCATCATGTACGCTGGTGAAAAAATCAACGAGGATAACCTTGATATCATCAAAGAGATGAAGATCAAAGAGTTGAAACTGTTGATATTCCCCACCGGCAAAGACGATGTAATCATCATCAACTGCCTGGAAAAAGAGGGCACAGAAACTCAGGAAGCTGCACTTCAGAAATTCCATTCACTCATGCGCCCTGGTGAACCATTCAACCCGGAAAATGCAAAAGCAGATCTCAATCGTTTGTTCTTCTCAGAGAAGAGCTACGATCTTGGTGGAGTTGGTCGCTATAAGATCAATAACAAGTTCGCGTATCACAACCCTAAAGAATTCAACGGGATCGATACGCGTGCACTTCGCCCGGAAGACATTATCGAAACAATGCGCTATTTCGTGAACCTCATCAACGAGGTTCCAGAATACCACTTCGATGACATCGATCATCTTGGAAATCGCCGCGTTCGTTCAGTAGGCGAACTTTTGATGAACCAACTTAAAGTTGGTTTTAGCCGGATGGAGCGCGTTGTAAAAGAACGCATGACTGTCCAGGATATTGACGTCATCACTCCACAGGCTCTGATTTCCATTAAGCCGATCATGGCTGTGATCAACGAATTCTTTGGTTCAAGCCAACTATCACAGTTCATGGATCAAACCAATCCGCTTGCGGAATTGACGCACAAACGTCGTCTCAACGCACTTGGACCGGGTGGTCTGTCACGTGAGCGTGCTGGCTTTGAAGTCCGTGATATTCACTACAGCCACTACGGTCGTATGTGTCCGATTGAGACTCCGGAAGGACCGAACATTGGTCTGATTGTTTCAATGAGTTCTTATTGCCGTGTGAATCCATACGGATTCCTCGAAACTCCGTACCGCAAAGTTGCGGGCGGGAAAGTTTCTGAGAAAATTGAATATCTCACAGCTGACATTGAAGAGCGATTCAATGTAGCCCAGGCTAACGCTCCAGTCGGCGACGACGGTGCATTCAAAACTAAATCGGTTAGTTGCCGTAAGCGCGGGGATTTCCCATTTGTAGGTCCGGAAGAAGTTCAGTATATGGACATGGCGCCGCTTCAAGTTGTGAGCGTTTCTACTTCACTCATTCCATTCCTTGAGCATGATGATGCAAACCGTGCCCTGATGGGTTCTAACATGCAACGTCAGGCAGTTCCACTTCTTGTGGATGAAGCCCCATATGTCGGAACTGGAATTGAAGAGAAGGCAGCGTACGATTCAAGAAATTGCATCGTTGCCAAAACAGATGGAACTGTAATTCGTGTAGATTCAAACAAAATCACGATTCGCCCTTCCGGTAAGAAGGAAGAAGATATTACTTTCACATTGAAGAAATTCAAGCGCTCAAACCAGGGCACTTGCGTGAATCAACGTCCGGTTGCTGTTACATTCAATGCGCCAGCTGACGGAAAAGTAAAAGTAACATCAGATGCAATCGAGTTCACCGGCGAAGGCGAACCAATCGTATTTAAACTGAAACAGGCAGACATGGATTTCCATGCCGTGGCCAAAACGGGTCCAGTGAAGCACGGGGATCTGCTTGCAGGTCAGGCGGTTTACGGCGAACACCGCGATGCAGGTGGTCTTCTCAAAAAGAAAGGAACCGTTCTGGCTGATGGTCATTCAATTGACAACGGTCGCCTGGCGCTCGGCAAAAACGTACTCGTTGCCTTCATGCCATGGGAAGGTTACAACTTTGAGGATGCGATTCTGATTAGCGAACGCGTCGTAAAAGAAGACGTATTTACATCGATTCACATTGACGAATATGAAATCCAGGCGCGCGAAACAAAGCTTGGCCAGGAAATCATCACTCGTGATATTCCAAACCTCAGCGACAAAGCATTCCGTGATCTAGACGAAAACGGTGTGATTCGGGTTGGTGCTGAAGTGAAGTCAGGAGATATCCTGGTTGGAATGGTTACTCCAAAAGGAGAATCAGATCTTACTCCAGAATACAAATTGCTTCACAGTATCTTTGGCGAAAAAGCTCGCGAAGTTCGCGACACAAGTCTTCGCATGCCAAACGGCTCAGAAGGCGTTGTAATCGACATTAAGAAATATTCACGCGAAGCCGGAGACGAACTTCCAGCAGGCGTAGAAGCAATGGTCAAGGTATTCGTCGCTAAAAAGCGCAAGCTTCAAGTGGGCGATAAGATGGCCGGTCGCCATGGTAACAAAGGCGTTGTGGCAAAGGTTCTTCCAGAAGAAGATATGCCATTCCTCCAGGATGGAACCATCGTTGACATCGTGCTCAATCCGCTCGGCGTTCCTTCGCGGATGAACATTGGTCAGATCTTTGAAACTATGCTTGGCTTTGCCGGAAATCGTCTTGGAATCAAGTTTGAAACTCCGGTATTCGATGGTGGTGATGAGCCAATCATTGAGAAACATCTGAAAGAAGCCGGATTGCCAACAGATTGCAAATTCCAGCTCTATGATGGGCGCAACGGTCTTCCATTTGAAGGCAAAGTATTCTGCGGCTATATCTATATGCTGAAACTGGCTCACCTCGTGGATGATAAAATCCATGCGCGTTCAACCGGTCCATACTCACTTGTTACGCAACAGCCACTCGGTGGTAAGGCGCAGTTCGGTGGGCAAAGACTCGGAGAAATGGAAGTGTGGGCCCTCGAGGCATACGGCGCATCGCATACTCTGCAAGAGCTTCTAACTGTGAAGTCTGATGATATGCTCGGGCGTGCCCGTATCTACGAAGCTATTGTAAAAGGCGTGCACAGTATCCGTGCAGGTGTTCCAGAATCGTTCAACGTTCTTATGCAAGAACTGCGCGGTCTGGCACTGGACGTTGCACTCTACAACCAGCAAGACGAACGTGTCGAACTCTCAGAGATCGAAGACGAGCTCGGTCGCGGTGGTCGTAGAAACAAGATCAAGATCGAAACAATCGAGAAGTGATCACAGTTCGGACGTTAGGCGAAGTTTTAGGAACCAGGTAATACCTCCAGAAGTTGGTGACAACTTCTGGAAGGAAGTCAGGAGCAACAGTACATGGCAAGTGTTAGCATAAGCGATTTCGAATCAATCCGCATCCAGCTCGCATCACCCGATCGCATCCGCGATTGGTCCTACGGTGAAGTTAAGAAGCCGGAAACCATTAACTACAGGACTCTCCGGCCGGAGCGTGATGGTCTTTTCTGCGAGCGCATTTTTGGAACTACCAAGGACTGGGAATGCTACTGCGGAAAGTTCAAGTCGATCCGCTACAAAGGCGTAATTTGCGATCGTTGTGGGGTAGAAGTAACTCACAGTAAGGTTCGTCGCGAGCGCATGGGCCATGTAGAGCTTGCAACTCCAGTTGCACACATCTGGTATTATAGAAGCGTTCCATCGCGCATGGGCCTGCTGCTCAACCTTACAATCAACCAGCTAAAGAGCATTCTGTACTTTGAAAAGTATGTGATTGTAGATGCGGGTGATTCAGGCCGCGACAAGGGCGAACTGATTGATGAAGAAGAATATCATGAGTACCTGGACGAGTACGGCGATAAGTTTGTAGCAATGATTGGTGGCGATGCAATCAAAGAAATGCTCGCACGCATTGACGTTGACGCTGAGATCCGGGAAATCCGCGCCAAAATCCAGGAAAAAGGAAAGATCACGGATCGCCGTTTCCTGAAACGCCTCGAAGTTCTCGAAGCGCTCCGCGAATCTGGAAACCGTCCAGAGTGGATGATGCTCGAAGCAATTCCTGTAATTCCACCAGAACTGCGTCCAATGGTTCAGCTAGAAGGTGGTCGTTTTGCAACGTCTGACTTGAACGATCTATATCGTCGTGTAATCAATAGAAACAACCGTCTAAAACGTCTCTTAGCCCTCAAGGCTCCTGAGATTATTGTAAGAAACGAAAAGCGCATGCTCCAGGAAGCTGTGGATGCGCTCTTTGATAACAGCCGTCGTAAGCGCTCCGTAAAAGGAAAAGGGAACAGGCCACTTAAATCACTTTCAGACATGCTGAAAGGTAAGACCGGTCGTTTCCGTCAAAACCTCCTAGGTAAGCGCGTGGATTATTCCGGACGGACTGTAATTGTAATCGGACCGGATCTGAAGTTTCATCAAATGGGCCTACCAAAGAAGATGGCTCTCGAACTCTTCAAGCCATTCATCATGAAGCGCCTTGTGGATCTCGAACTTGCTCCAAACATCAAGTCTGCAAAGAAGAAAGTAGAAAACGAAGAGAAAGAAGTTTTCGAAGCTCTGGAAGAAGTGATCAAGGAACATCCAGTAATGCTCAACCGTGCGCCAACGCTCCACCGCCTGGGTATACAAGCCTTCCTCCCGGTTCTAGTAGAAGGAAAAGCAATCAAACTGCATCCGCTCGTCTGTCATGCGTTCAACGCTGACTTTGACGGGGATCAGATGGCAATTCACGTCCCGCTGTCGCCTAAGGCGCAACTGGAAGCGTGGCTGCTCATGCTTTCTCCGCACAACCTTCTGAATCCGGCGAACGGTGCTCCAGTCTGCGCACCTACGCAGGATATGGTTCTTGGAATCTATATTCTGACTTCACAACTCGCAGGTGATGTTGGTGAAGGGAAAGTCTTCTCTGATCTGGATGAGATCATGTATGCGATCAGCGTAAATGCTGTTGGTCTGCGTGCTAAGATTTCTGTCCTTCGCGGCGAGAAAATGATTCAGACTACTCCGGGACGCGTTCTATTTAATGCCACGCTTCCTGAAGGTTATCCGTACGTGAATCGCCCGGTTTCTGATAAAGAAGTAAACCGGATTATCGCAGACGTATACGACAAGCATGGAGTTGCACATGCCGTTGCGATGCTTGATCGCGTCAAAGAACTCGGGTTCCATTACGCTACAATCTTTGCTCCGTCGATTTCGATTTCTGATATTCGTGTTTCTCCAAAGAAAGCAGATCTGATTAACACTGCTAACAAAGAAGTAACCGACGTTCAAAAAGCGCACAAGAACGGCGTAATTACAAACGACGAACGCTATAAAAAGGTAATTGAGATCTGGACTCGCACAAATGAGCTGATTACTGAATCCATGTTCACAGAACTGGAAAAGGATCAAAGAGGGTTCAATCCAATCTACATCATGGCGCAATCGGGAGCGCGCGGTTCCAAACAGCAAATTCGTCAGCTGGCAGGTATGCGCGGTCTGATGGCTCGTCCTTCTGGCGAGATCATTGAACTTGCGATTCGTTCCAACTTCCGTGAAGGTCTGGGTGTTCTGGAATTCTTCATTTCAACGCACGGTGCACGTAAAGGTCTCGCGGATACGGCTCTTAAAACAGCTGATGCGGGTTACCTGACTCGTCGTCTGGTTGATATTTCACAGGATGTGATCATTACTGAAGTGGATTGCGGCACAGAACAGGGTGTGCGTCTGCGCGCAGTTAAAGAGGGCGAGAAAACCATTGTATCCATGGGCGATCGCGTGTTTGGTCGGGTGACGGCTGAAGACGTTTGTGATCCAGTTACTTCTATTGTTGTAATTCCTAAGGGTAGCCTTCTCGACAAGGCAGCCACTGCAAAGATCAACAGTATGGGCATCGACAGCATCTTTATTCGTTCCGCACTCACCTGCGAAACCAGATACGGAATTTGTACTCAGTGCTATGGCATGGATTTGGCGCGCCTCAAGCCAGTTGAGCTGGGTGAAGCGACAGGGATCATTGCGGCCCAATCGATTGGTCAGCCTGGAACTCAGCTGACGATGCGTACGTTCCACGTGGGTGGAGTTGCGACTAACGTTCAGGTTAAAGAAAGCACATACAAGCTCCCCTATGAATCATTGATTCTGGCCGTGGGCGGAAAGACCGTGGTGAATCCGCAAAAGCAAACCGTGTTTGTAAACCGCGGAAATATCAACGCCTGCCGCGTAAGCCAGATCATGAACGCCGGCGACCTCATCAACATGCGTGTTGAAAAAGGTCAGGCCGTGGTTCCGGGTGAAGTAATTGCCAGCGGTTACGCAGGCGAAGAAAAATCTGTAACTGCGGATAGCCAGGGAACCATTGAGATTCGTGACGGCAAGTTCATGATTCTTGGTGAGCAGACCACCATTCCAATCAAGGCCGGTGCGGCAATTGTAGTCGCGGCAGGTCAACTGCTCGATAAAAACGAAACGCTGGCAACTTTCGATCCGTTTAACGACGTTGTGATTGCTGAGCAGGGCGGTAACGTTCAACTTCAAGATATTGTTGAGGGCAAGAACCTCAAGAAAGATGAAGAAGGAAACTTCCGAATCGCTGAATACAAACGTGAACGTCTCTCTCCGCGCATCGTTGTCGGTGGCGTGGAATACACTGTACCTCTGAATTCACTGCTACTCGTTAAAGACGGACAGAAAATCGAGCCAGGAAGTATCCTGCTTAAGATTACTTCCGGCGTTGAGAAAACCCGTGATATTACCGGTGGTCTGCCGCGCGTTGAAGAACTCTTCGAGGCACGTCGTCCAAAAGATGCATCAACTCTGGCTGAAATCGATGGTCGTATCGAAGACTTCAACGAGGTTGTTAAAGAGAAGAAAATTCTCTACATTGTTCCTGATAGCGAAGAGCAAGATCGTGTTAAAGTTTCCATCCCAGTTTACAAACGCGTTCGGGTTCGCCATGGCGATTATGTAAAAGCTGGCGATCAGCTGGATGAAGGAACACTCGATCCGCATGACATTCTTCGAATTAAAGGAATCAATGCTCTGCATGAATTCCTGATTTATGAAGTGCAAGAAGTGTATCGTCTGCAAGGCGTTTACATCAATGATAAGCACATCGAAATCATTGTGCGCCAGATGCTTCGTAAGATCGAAGTGGAAGATCCAGGTGATACAAACTTTGTTGGGCATCAGCAGGTGGATCGCTTCGCATTCCGCGAAGAGAATGAGCGTGTAGTTCAAGAGGGTGGGGTACCGGCAACGGCTCGCCAGATTCTCCTTGGAATCACTCGCGCTTCACTGAATACTGATTCGTTTATCTCTGCCGCTTCCTTCCAGGAAACCACAAAGGTTCTAACCGATGCGGCTATCAAAGGTAAGAAAGATGCGCTCCTCGGTCTCAAAGAGAATGTGATTATTGGTCATCTGATTCCTGCTGGAACAGGACTAAAGCATTACAGAACGATCGAGATTTTCAGAGAAACCTACGGGGACATTCAGCGTTCGCAGAAAGAAAAAGAAGAAGCTGCAGCGCGCGCACTCCTTGGACAACTGAAAGCAGACGCTCAAACTTCAGGCGGTTGATCGCCGGAAATTCTTTCCGCGAGAAGCGCGGAACAATAACGGGAAGGGATTTCGTGAAAGCGGAATCCCTTTTTTGTTGGGAGCCCGATTGTATATCGAACGGAATTTCAGAGCGCGTTGCGCGAATGATCCAGTCTCATCCGCAAAAATTCCGATGCGTCTTAACAGTCTGAGTAATGCCACTCAACTGCCGACTTGCAAAGTGCTCGCCCTTGCATGTCATTTTGGCATGTCGCGTGATATTTCTGTCAGTCCCTTCTGCTAAAGTCGTCACAGCAGGGCGGATTTTCAAATTCGAAAATGGCACGCCTCTTGCTCTTTGCCTTCCATTGATTCCAGAAAATTCAATGGAGGATAGAACATATGCAACTTAGATACCGAGACCCGCTAACCAGTTTGATGGACATCCAGAGGGCATTCGATTCTGTCTGGGAGAGTCCGTTTTTTGGGAATTCCATTTCTGCCAGGGGCGCATATCCGCCGATCAACCTCTTTGAAGGGAATGAGGGAAAGGGTGTTGTTGTGGTGACAGAGATTCCGGGCACCAGCAAAGATCAGATCAAAGTGAGCTATCAGAACAAGACGCTTACGATCGAGGGTGACATTCCGTCCAGGGATAGAAAAGGGGCGCACAGAATCGAAAGACGAAGCGGCAGATTTTCGCGCAGAATCAATCTACCATTTAGAGTGAAGGCTGACGAGATCAAGGCCGAATATGCGGACGGAATTCTGTCCATTCATCTGGCGAAAGCAGAAGAAGAGATGCCGAAGTCGATTACAATCCAATAAGGAGGCGCACAATGGAACTTTTCAAAAGGAAAACTACCGAACCAAAGGCAAAAGAAGAAAAGAAGGAAGCTATGACGCATCAGACCCGGTACTATACACCTCCGGCGGACATCTTCGAGAATGACGAATCTATCACGCTCGAGCTTGAGGTTCCCGGTGTATCGAAGGATCAAGTTTCCATTTCCCTGGAAAAGGGAGTTTTAGAGATCGATGGAAAAATCGATCCAAAGCGTTACGATGGGTTTGTTCCTCTCTACACTGAATACGGAGTAGGCCATTACTTCAGGCGCTTTGAAGTCAGTGATGCGATCGCATCTGACAAGATAAGCGCATCGATGCAAGATGGCGTTTTAACCATCGTCCTTCCTCGGGCGGAAGCGGCAAAGCCCAGAAAAATCGAGATTGCATGATAGCCGCAACCAGGCATTCTTCGGAATGCCTGGTTTTTTCTTTCTTTGGGTTGTGTTCACTAAATGGCGGGGAGAGAGAAAGGTAAGCAGGTCGTGTTGATTGGATATGGACAAGGCCTGGAATTCATACATGCGCCTCGTCAGACTTGCTCTCCTTTCTTTTGCGTTACTCTCAACTGCAGATGTAGTTGCGGAGGCGCTCGCGGTTCCTGAAAAGGCCGATTCGCTGCCGCTCCTCACCTATATCCAGTTCAAGCCTGAAACACCAGATATGGTGGGTAAATCTCCGCGGGAAATTGATGCGAGCAGTGGCTGGCAAAGTGCACAGGGCGACCTGGATTTTGGTTTTACATCTACGGTATATTGGTTCCGCTTTTCTTTGCGCACAGCCAGAGCGCGTCGCATTGTGCTCATGGCGGACGCAGCCATTTCACGTTTGGTATTGTACAGGCTCAATGGCGGTGCGTCGCATCAAAACGGAGATACGGATGAATCGCATGACTTGAGTTTGGAAGCTCGCGCCAATCCGGATGTTGTACGGCACAGACGCCCGGCCGTAGAACTGGAATTGTCACCAGGTGAAACGCGTATTCTACTGCGTATGCAGAACGAGCAGCTTTCACGCATGCCGTTGACCCTGTGGGATGCTCGAACGTTCTATGAGTTTAGAACCGGCGAAACTCTAATCTTCGGCTTGTTTTTTGGAGCTGTGGGTGCCATAGCTCTCTACAACCTTCTCATGTTTGTTTCTACGCGGGAAACGCCATACGGTGTTTACGTATTCTACGCCGCGATGGCCCTCTGTTATTCTGCAGCATTCCAGGGATTTCACATTGTTCTTTTGCCCTGGTTGGGCGAGTACTGGCTTGTACGGAGCGTGATTCTCTTTGTGTGTTTGTTCGGGGCGGGGATGAACTGGTTTGCCCAGAGTTTTTTGCAGACGCGTATTCACGCGCCCGGCATGAATCGTCTGCACATTGGTCTTGCCTTGCTGGCCACGGCAACCGGTGTTTTGAGCACGCTGCCGTTTCTGCCGGCGTATCCTTTGCTCCACATCATTGCTGGTCTTGCTATTCTAACGGTCGCTTCCATGCTTGCGTCGGGTTGGATTGTCTGGAAGCGAGGATTCAAGCCGGCTCGTTTCTATGTTCTTGCAATTGCTCTGTTTGTTTTGGGAGCTTTTGCGAACTCGCTGCGAATCTGGGGAGTTATTCCGCACAGTTTCTGGATTCAGCATGGCGTGCAGGCCGGGATTTTTGCAGAAATGATTCTATTGTCGCTGGCACTCTCCGACAGAATCAATACACTAAAGAAGTCGCTCGAGAAGAACCTTAGCGAAATTGCTCTGGCCCGCGAAGTAATTGCAACCTCGGAAAAGAAGTATCGAGTTCTTGTGGAAGACACCTCTGATCTTATTTTCTCCACGGATCTTTCGGGCAGAATCCTTTCGATGAATCATGCCTCGCGAAAACTGCTGGGTCATTCGCCGGCAGAGCTGCGAGGACAATTCCTTTACTCTCTCCTCCATGAAGCTGCCCGCGAATCCCAGGGATACGACCTGATGCGTCTTCGTGATGCGGTTCAACAAATCGGCAATTCTGCGCTGCAAACGCGCGTCCGTTTTTCGTCTAAGACGGGTGAGCCTGTCAGTCTGGCTCTGCGCCTCGAGCGGATTGGGACGGAAGCAGGAGAGGGAATTGCCGATGGGCTCATCCTGGGAAAGGCATCGCTGGATATGGATGACGTGCTTGCTCCATGTGTCACTGCAGAACACGGAAGCTACACGATAGAAAACTATCTCAGTCTCTCAGATCTGGTGCACCAGCGCATCACGCGCAGCCTTACTCGCTATTTTGATCGTGACAGCTGTGATGAGATTACCATGGTTTTGCGCGAAATGCTGATCAATGCAATTGAGCACGGGAATCTGGAAATCACATACCAGGAAAAGACGGATGCACAGCGAGATGGCACTTATATGCAACTCATTCGGGAACGTCAAAAGGTGGAACCCTTCAAGAGCAGACGCGTTAAAGTTGAGTTCTCGCTCAATCAGCGGCGCATCTGGTTTCGTATTTCTGATGAAGGGCATGGCTTTGATCACGAAGCGATGCGTATCGGAGAGGAGCAACGTCTCCGCTCACTACAAGAATCCCACGGCCGCGGAATCGCCCTGGCTCGTGCTTTGTTTGATGTTGTGCGTTACAATGCAAAGGGAAACTCCGTTGTCCTGGCCAAACTGACGGGCAAAGGACACTGACAACTATGCGGGCTTTCCGATTTCCATGGCAACCATTGTGATATCGTCTTCTGCTGATTGATTGGCGCCAAATGTTCTCAGCTGATTCATCAGGATGGCAGGGATCTCTGAAATGGGATGTCCGGTGTTCTCGCGAAGTAGTCGGAAGAATTCCTCTTCACCAAACAAACCGCCGTCGACGGCGCGATACTCAACGATTCCGTCGGTGTAAAGGTAAAGTCTGTCACCAGGAACGAGGTCAACCGTGGTCTCTGCATATTCCAGCCGCGAAATAATTCCGATTGGTTTGCCTCCGGCTTTTATTTCTGACAGCTCGCCATTTCTGACAAGCAATGGCGATGGATGTCCGGCTGAAGCAAATCTGAACGTGTTTTCTTCGCGATCAAAGATTCCAAGGAGCGCCGTCAGGAAAAACCCGCGAAACGAACGACTGACTAGAACTTCATTCACAGCGGCAAGGCATGCTCCGGGATGTCGTCGGTCCAGCCGTTCCATCGACATGCGAAAGATGGCGGCCAGGAATGCACTTGAAACGCCATGCCCGCTAACATCTGCAACCATCAGTTCTACAAACCGACCATCCTGGCGCACGTCATATAGATCACCGCCCACCTTGTCGAGGGGTACATAAAGCGCAGCAAATTCAAGACCAGAAATGCTCGGCAGTTTTTCCGGTAGAAGGCGCACGTGAATATTACGGGCAAGATCCAGATCTTTCTCGATGAGCGAGTTGCGTACGCGAAGTTCTGCTTCCTGGCTTGCAACGGTCTGAAGCAGGCGCTGAGACTCGCGCAGCAGAACCTCGTTTCTTTTGACGAAGTGCCAGCAGATCATGTGCACAGTTGCAAGACCAATCCCGACCAGGAATGCGAAAATGAACAACTCAAACCAGGTGCCACCAACCACTCCGGGTCGCAGAATGTTTACGGATGGCAAGACACCCACAAGCACGAGACTGCTGGCCAGGACATAATGGGCAAAAGACGAAATCGCAACGTAGAGCGAATACTTTCTGTTCTCGATAGTGGTGCCTATGGCGGTAAATGTGAAATATCCGGCCATGAGCGGCGAGGCCAGGCTGCCTGTTAATAGAAGCGCCATGGTTGTAATTGTGAGATCAAGGGTTGCAGGAACATAGCCCGACCACCAATGGTTCTTCTCGATCAGAATTTCAGTTTCGATCAGTAGTATCCACGCAATCGAGAATGTCAGGTGAATCACGTTTCCGTAAAAGAAAACGCTCGGTGCCGATTGGCTCCATGTGAGCCAGACCAGGAAAACCGAGAGCGCGATGCGAAGGAGATTCAATGGCCTATATTTTTCGACCGATGCAACCTTTCCCCGTTCCCTCACGTCGGCAAATGTTCGGTAACGATCATCCGCGGCAAGAGTTTGGCGATCAGGCGGGTTTTCCGGATTCCGTGCCTGCTCCAGGCATTGCAAGGGACATAATCCGTCTTTGGCCGAATGCATTTTTGAACCTGGGCGTGGAAACCGATTGTCAGTCGGGCGGCCCCTGAATTTTATGGCGATGCGTGTTTCGGGCCGGGTGCCCGGCGGGCAAGTTGCTCCGCAAAACGACGATGCAATACTGCGCTCCACAGGATGGGGTCGCAAGTTCAGAGTCCTTTAGAAAAACGCTGAATTTTTTTTCGGTTATTTATAACCGGCAGGGAGTATATTTTGCCAACGATCAGTCAATTGATTCGCCACGGCCGCAAAGAGCAGAAGAACCGGACTAAATCTCCGGCCCTCAATAGCTCGCCTCAAAGACGCGGTGTGTGCACACGTGTAATGACATTTACACCTAAGAAGCCAAACTCTGCCCTTCGCAAAGTGGCTCGGGTACGTCTTACGACTGGAATCGAAATCACGGCATATATTCCCGGTGAAGGTCATAACCTGCAAGAGCACAACGTTGTGCTCGTTCGTGGTGGAATGGTGAAAGATCTTCCT
>JAIOPQ010000029.1 GCA_021413825.1 Spirochaetia bacterium
TGCCGCCTGACCCCTGTCAAGTTTCAATGCGGATAGGGTAATCTTAGCGAGCTAAGCGTAGAGAAGATGTAGATGGGATAGGCCGTAACAGCACAAATGAATAGGATGTAGAGAATAGCTTTGAGAACTGGCTGCTGAACGCGGAGGAACGGGAACGCAAGGACGGTGAGAATTGAGGCGGTGAGGACGTTCACGAAAAGGTGGGTTGTGAAGGAGAGCGAATCGTGTTGGGGTGGCGGCGCAAAGAGCTCGAAGATAGGGAGGCGAAGTACGTAAGAGAACCCGCGAAGGGGGAAATCAAAAGGCGAAAGGGAGGCCACAGTGAACAAGAGAAACGTTCCCACCCATAGTTTGAGAAGTGTATTGGCGGCATTTCGCATAACGTGTTAATAGCGGAAGTTATGCGTAGTTGCTGGGCGGCTTACTTTGACTGTTGTAGGCCGTTGATGCGCGAATATTCCGGTGAATTTTTTCCAAACCGAATCTCGGCAGCGCGGAGCTGATGGAAATTCTTTTTCCGCCGTATTTCGCTCGGAGAACCAAGAGAAGGGCTGCGCTCCTTTTCTGAAAGTTGTTCTGCGAAAGCATAGCAGTGGTATAGGTATAAGTGGGGATGAAAGTCTGTATCTTGACCTTGTAAGGACAAGTAGATTTCGGCTAGAGGGATGACGGCCAAGAAATGGCCGAGATCGTACTGATAAAAGATGGTTTGCCGAAGAGATTTGTTCTTAAGGTCAAGAATTTGATTCTGCTGCGCTTCGGAACTGGGAATGGCGAAGTCTAGAATGTGGAGGGCGAATAAGAATTTGGAAACTGCGTCGCGTTTGCTACGGAGGCGCTCGGAGAAAATCTGCGCCCGCTCGCTATCGGTGATCGGGTAAACGGGATATCCGCGCATCATAAGGATGGTAAGAAAACCCTCCCGGTATGCAAGGACTGCATCCCTGTAAGGGCCAACGGGTAGATCGATCCCACTTTCTGTGTCAAGTTTAGCTGCGGCACGAATGTCCTTAGCGATCGCCTGGGCATCTGGAAGTGTGGCATAGTCTTCATTTTTCCAAGGATCTTGGGCCGGGTGAACAGAAGTAGAAGCGGGTTGCGGGTAAGTGCTCGTGAAAGCCAGAATCAAAAGAAGTACGTTTAGTTTCATAAGAGTGGCCCAGCAATTACGCATAACGGTTCATCATTCTGTTGTTATACGCTGTTGGTCCGACCGTGGAAATGATGTCCCAGCGTAACCATGACTGCTAGCACAACCACAGGGCCGAAGGCACCGGAGGCGGGTGTCACAACCATGCGGTTGCAAGGCAGAAGGACTATGATTACGTAGCGCTACTGACCTTACCCGATCTAATTCCGAAACAGAAGAAGAAAGACGACATCCCGCCGCAGGTGCATTCCACGACAGGGCCAATGGCGTATAACGTATTCTAGCGGGAGTTATGCGACGTGGGCACCCTATTTATCAG
>JAIOPQ010000058.1 GCA_021413825.1 Spirochaetia bacterium
TGGAAGGCCGCATTTCAAGCACTTTTACAAATACAAATCAACTTGATGATATGGCACTGTTCTTCCTCTTTGCACAAGATGCATTCGGAAGCACACAAATCCCGGGGGCGATGGTCCGTTTTCATACTCTGCCTGGGGTTAGTTATTTTTGGTACCAACCTTGCGCGAATCGGCGCATCTTACAATAGCGATGGTTTAATAAAATACATTCAGGCCTACTCGCTTGCGAGTTCTAGATTTCATTCTGAAGAATTGCACTATCCGGGAAAATTCCTTGATCCGGAATACAAGCTCTACCCATTTCGCGCGCAATATCTGTTGCAGTTCGACGGCAGAAACCTGGGGCAGTATCCCCTGGTTTTCTCAGTCCTCATGGCATTGCCCGTGACACTCTTGCCCCCTGCATCCATTCCGTTTCTTTGCCTCGGAGTTGCTTTTCTGACCCTGCTTGTTTACTGGCGCGTGTTTAAGCCTTCGCCCATTGTCCTGGCGTACGCGACGTTCGCCACTCCTATGATTACGCAATCCATGGAGCTGACAGAGGGACCCTTCGTACTACTCGCTGGCCTGGGCGGGTTACATTTTTTTATTCGAGCCATAGAAGGTGGGACGATTCGGGACGCTGCACTGGCTGGTTTCTTTAGCGCCCTCGGTGTCTGGCTGAGACTTGAGGCCCTACTCTATTCAGTCAGTCTCCTGGCTGCCTGGATTTTGATTAGTCGGAAGACCATTGGAACGCGACACTACATGGCGTTCGCCATAGCAGCCGGACTTGTTTTTGCAAGTTTCATGCTCTTTAATTTCTGGGATTACGGTCATCCTCTGGGAACCAGGTTCATTGCAAACCTGAGCGAACCTAAACCTGGAGTTGGTCCGATCGAGCGGATCACTCAGACCATCACCCTTGTATTTGGATGGAAAATGAAACTGGGTTTCTTTGGATATTCGCCTCTGCTGATTGTGCCTGCTGTATATTTTGCATTTGCAAATAGAGACAACACTACGACTCGAATTCTCTTGCTGTTCCTTGCTGGATTTCTCCTGGTTGCTGGAATGATTGCGCCAAATGATGGAATTGTAACCTGGGGCAGTCGATACATGGCTCTTGCACTCTTCCCGGCTTTGCTACTCCTCGATCGTTTTCTTAAATTGCAGATCCAGCAAAAAGGAAAGCTTAGAAACGCACTATTCCTCTGCGGCCTGGCCTATTCCGTTGTTCTAAGTTTTATCACACTCTCAATTCAGCGACACGCAAGTAAAGATCAGTCGTCTATTCAGGGCGAAATCGAAAGCACCAATGGCGATGTGGTTATTTTTCCATCGCAGCTTTTATCTTCGTATTCAGGCCTCTACTATTTCAAAAAGCCAATATTTGCCGTCTGGAACCCGGAACAGATGAGGGACCTGGTAATGGCCATCAAGGCACACAGACCAATGCGCGTGTCGTTTGTGGAATATTCTGGCTGGACTGCGCGCGAATTTGCAACTGCACTTCAGGTAGAATTTGGCCAGGACAAAATTCCAGCCTATTTACAATCCCTCGCAGCATTTAAGACCCTTGAAACGCATAAGGGCAAACATCTAACAATCCACGAGTTCGTTACAGAATAGGCTACCGGTCGTAATTCAAGGCCGGTGAAAGCCATTTTTCTACGACAGGTAACAGCATACCCTTTCTACGGGCGTAGTCCTCGACTTGTTCCGTTGTGATTTTGCCCAGATTGAAATACTCAGCATCCGGATGCGCAAAATACAGTCCACAGACAGACGCAGCAGGCATCATCGCAAGACTCTCCGTGAGACTTACTCCAGTATGCTCAGTTGCACGAAGCAGCTTAAACAGAGTTTCCTTTTCCGTGTGGTCGGGTTGCGACGGATAGCCAGGGGCCGGCCTGATGCCCGCATAACGTTCGCGGATCATGTCTTCATTGTTCAGCGATTCGTCCGGAGCATAACCCCAGAGCTCCTTACGCACCATTTGATGGAGCTTTTCTGCAAAGGCTTCGGCCAGGCGATCAGCCAGGGCTTTCACCAGAATTGAGTTGTAATCGTCCTGTTTGTCTTCATACGTTTTCGCAAGCTCGGCTACGCCCTGCCCTGCCGTAACAACGAAAGCACCGATGTAATCGGGTTTCCCCTTTGGAGCAACATTGTCTGACAGGCACCGGTTCGGCTCGCCTGAACGCTTCTCAGTTTGCTGACGGAGACCATGAAATACTGCAATCGGTTCTGCGCGAGATTCATCTGCGTACACTTCTACGTCATCGTCCACACGATTCGCCGGCCAGAATTGGGCCACACCGTTGGCTTTGATCAGCTTGCGCGCAATGATTTCATCGAGCAGCTTGTTTGCATCGTCGAATAGTTTCTTAGCTTCTTTTCCAATCCGCTCATCTTCAAAAATGGCCGGATATTTTCCCGGCATTTCCCAGGCCTGGAAGAACGGAGTCCAGTCGATGTATTTGCGCAGTTCTTCGAGCGGGTAATTCTTAAATTCCTGAACGCCAGCTCGCTTTGGTGCTGGCGTTGGTTTTGAAAAATCCAGCCTGGTTGCATTCGCCCGGGCGGCTTCCAAACTCAGATATTTCTTCTGGTCCTGACGATTTGCAAAATCATCGCGAAGCTTATTGTACTCTTCTAGAACTGAATCAGCAAATGCCACTTTTTGTTCCGGTGTAATCAATTGATTCACAACAGGAACGCTGCGCGATGCATCGAGCACATGCACGACAGGCGCCGTATATTGCGGCGCAATTTTAACTGCAGTATGAATCTTAGACGTAGTAGCTCCGCCAATCAATAGAGGTTGGGTCATTCCACGACGTTGCATTTCTCTTGCCACTTCGACCATCTCATCGAGCGACGGGGTAATTAGACCGGACAGCCCAATCACATCAGCATTAATTTTTACAGCCTCATCCAGAATCTTATCGCGCGGAACCATCACGCCCAGATCTACAACATCGAAGTTGTTACAAGCAAGGACAACACCCACGATATTCTTTCCAATATCGTGCACGTCACCCTTAACGGTTGCCATTAGAACCTTGGCCTGGGTGCGAGTCTCTCCGCTCAGAGCCTTTTCTTTCTCCATGAACGGAAGCAAATACGCAACGGATTTTTTCATCACACGAGCGCTCTTTACAACTTGCGGCAAAAACATTTTTCCAGCACCAAACAGATCACCTACAACGGACATTCCTGCCATTAGCGGACCTTCGATCACATGTAGCGGCCGCGGATAATTTCCGCGCGCTTCTTCTGTATCCTGATCCACAAAGTCCATGATCCCATTTACCAGAGCGTGCTTGAGCCTTTCTTCCACGGTTGTGTTGCGCCACTCATCTGTTTTGGCCGCAACTGCGTCCTTGCCTTTGACTGAATCCGCAACCTCAAGCAATCTCTCCGTTGCATCAGGCCTGCGGTTTAATAGAACATCTTCCACGCGCTCAAGCAAATCTGCCGGAATCTGCTCATACACACCGAGCATACCTGCATTCACAATTCCCATATCCAGGCCCGCTTTTACTGCATGATACAGGAAGGCAGTGTGCATAGCTTCGCGCACAGGATTGTTCCCGCGAAATGAAAACGAAATATTACTGATTCCACCACTGACGCGCGCATGCGGCAGATTCTTCTTAATCCATTCAGTCGCTTTAATAAAATCGACGGCATAGTTATTGTGCTCCGGAAGTCCCGTAGCTACAGTCAGAATGTTAGGATCAAAAATGATATCTTGCGCCGGAAACCCGGAGCCAACAAGCAAATCGTACGCACGCTTACAGATTTCGATGCGGCGTTCGTAGCTATCCGCCTGCCCCACTTCATCAAACGCCATTACAACTGCTGCGGCACCAAATGAACGAATCACCCGCGCACGCTCAAGAAACGCCTCTTCGCCCTCTTTCAGAGAGATCGAGTTTACTACACTTTTCCCCTGGAGGCACTTCAGCCCGGCTTCCAGCACAGTCCACTTTGACGAATCTACCATTACAGGAACGCGAGCTATATCAGGCTCTGCGGCAATTAGATTCAGAAACTTTGCCATAGACGCTTCAGAATCGAGCATCCCTTCATCCATATTGATATCGATCAGCTGCGCTCCGTTTTCAACCTGTTGCCGGGCAACAGATAGAGCCTCGTCAAAATTCCCTTCCAGAATCAGTTTCGCAAATTTGGGTGAGCCGGTCACATTGGTCCTTTCACCAATGTTGATGAAATTCATGTTATCGCGTACGCGCAAAGGCTCAAGGCCTGAAAGTGCAAAGGATGTGTCGGGTGCTGCTGGTTTTCTTGGAGGATGTCTGAGTGCCGCTTCAGCCATTGCTTTTACATGCGACGGAGTAGTCCCACAGCATCCGCCAATAATGTTGATTAGCCCTTCGCTTGCATACGCCTCGATCTGCGCTGCCATATACTCCGGGCTTTCATCGTAGCCACCAAATGCATTTGGAAGTCCAGCATTTGGATAGAGGCTCACTGGAACTGTAGCCACACGCGAAAGCTCGGCCAGGAACGGCCTCATCTGCGCCGAACCAAGAGCACAGTTCAGGCCCACTGCCATCAGGTTACGAGCATGAGAAATAGAAATCCAGAACGCCTCAGTTGTTTGGCCGCTTAACGTCCGACCTGACATATCCACGATTGTCCCGGAAAGAATGACAGGAAGCTCGTTGCCGGTTTCCTTTGCGTATTGATCGAGAGCATAGAGCGCAGCCTTGCAATTCAATGTATCAAAGATCGTTTCAACCAAAAACACGTCAGCTCCGCCGTCGACTAGACCGCGAATCTGCTCCATGTAGGCTGTTACTACTTCATCAAAGGTTACAGCGCGAAATCCTGGATCGTTTACATCAGGCGAAAGCGAAAGTGAGCGATTGAGCGGACCGATTGCCCCGGCAACAAAACGTGGTTTTTCCGGGGTTTTAGCCGTATATTCATCTGCAGCCTTACGCGCCAGGGCAACGCCCTCTCTGCTCAACTCATATGCCAGATGCGAAAGCTCGTAGTCAGCCTGCGCAATCGAAGTCGAAGAGAACGTATTGCTCTCAATAATATCCGCTCCAGCTTCCAGGTATTCTTTGTGAATCGCATAGATCACGTCTGGTCGCGTAAGGATGAGAATATCCGAGTTCCCTTTCAGCTCTTTCTTGTGATCCTTGAAGCGATCGCTTGTATAATCCGATCCCTGGAGCTTGTACCGCTGAATCATTGTACCCATGGCTCCGTCCAGAACCAAGATTCTTTCGCTCAGCAGCTTCTTTAAGGTTTCAGCTCTCGAATTCATTTCAATCTCTCAAAGTTAAATCTAACAACAATCTCTCACGTAGACAAACGGGCTACGCGACGTATTTTAAAAATGTATAATAGCGGAATCCTTCCAGACTCGGGCACCGAGCCCTCGCCTGGAAGATTTTCTGTTTCTTAGTAACGGTAGTGGTCTGGCTTGTAAGGACCATCCACGGAAAGATCGAGGTATTTCGCCTGATCCGGAGAAAGTCGAGTAAGCTTTGCACCAATCTTTTCGAGATGGAGCATTGCAACTTTTTCGTCCAAATGCTTTGGAAGACGATACACGCCGATTTCATACTTGTTGGTATACAAGTCGATCTGTGCTAGAACCTGGTTTGTGAAGCTGTTAGACATCACAAAGCTTGGATGACCAGTTGCACAACCCAGGTTTACAAGGCGTCCGTCTGCCAGAAGCAGAATGCTCTTGCCGTTCGGGAACGTGTACTTGTCAACTTGAGGCTTGATCTCAGTCTTCTTGATTCCTTTGAATGCCTTGAGCTGAGCTACCTGGATTTCTACATCGAAGTGCCCAATGTTACACACGATTGATCCGTCGCGCATTTTTGCCAGATGATCAATCGTAATGATGTCTTTGTTTCCAGTTGTAGTCACAAAGATATCTGCACGATCGGCCCATGCGTCCATTGTATCAACTTGATAGCCTTCCATTGCAGCCTGCAGCGCGCAAATTGGATCGATTTCTGTGATGATCACACGGCAACCAAATGCACGCAGACTCTGCGCAGAACCTTTACCAACATCGCCGTAACCAGCAACAACAGCAACCTTGCCCGCAAGCATGATGTCAGTTGCGCGTTTGATTCCGTCAGCAAGTGATTCGCGGCAACCATAGAGGTTGTCGAATTTACTTTTTGTAACAGAATCATTCACGTTGATCGCAGGAATCATCAGATTTCCGAGTTCAAGCTCTTTAACAAGTTTGTGTACGCCGGTAGTGGTTTCTTCAGAAACCCCTTTGATGTTTTTCAAAAGTGCCGGGTGTTTTTCGTGAACCCACCATGTAAGATCTCCACCGTCATCCAGAATCATGTTTGGACCACCGTCGAACTTCAAGGTTTCGTCGATACACCACCAGTATTCTTCTTCTGTCATGCCTTTCCAGGCAAACACTGGAATTCCAGCTTCCGCCATTGCGGCTGCAGCGTGATCCTGTGTACTGTAGATGTTACAGCTGGACCAGCGAATCTCTGCTCCCAGTTCTTTGAGAGTTTCGATCAGCACTGCTGTCTGAATCGTCATGTGAAGCGATCCGCAGATCTTTGCACCTTTCAGTGGCTTAGTGTTTCCATACTCGCGGCGAAGCGCCATGAGTCCTGGCATTTCTTGTTCAGCAAGGATGATCTCTTCTCTACCCCAGCGGGCAAGGGAGATATCCTTGACTTTGTAATCCTGTCCTTTCTGTGTTTCAAGCGTTGGCATTTAAACCTCCTGTGGTTTGCTTTCTAGCTCTATAAATAAGACATGTGAGCTTGCCCTCACCTCTGCCCGTGCGTTTCTCTTGAACTGTAAAACCTGCATCCTGAATCATGGCCTCCAGGCGTTCGCCCGAAAACCCTGGCCAAAAATCTGCAAATTCGCGTTGCATAGCCTCTTCTTCATGTTCTTTAAGATCAACGACGACTAACGTTCCTTTATCGCGAAGCACTCGATTGGCTTCCTTGAGCCCTGACGATGGATCAGGCATATGATGTAAAACCATGGAAGCGACGACTGCATCCGCTCCCTCATTTGGGAGCGGCAGGTGTTCGATTTCGCCCAGGCGAAATTCACCCTGCGGACATGCATTCCGCGCAACTTCGAGGACCTTAGGACTCTGATCCACACCGATGGTCTTGCCGGCCAGTTTTGCGATCATGACGGACAATTCCCCTGTTCCGCAGCCCAGATCGACTACGGTTCCAGGCTGTTTACCTAGCTCTGAGAGTATTTCTCTTCTATAATATACAGAATCCACGAACGTCTGCTGCATACGATCATGCTCGCGACCAATTCGCTGAAAGTGATCCACGCTCATCTGTTTGCGAAGCTCCAGGATTTCCGTCAGCTTGCTCCGATCACGGGTGAGGCCTTTGTAGAGACCGTTGCTCGATTCTGGCACCTGGGACAGCGCCTCAAGAAGGTCACGCACAAGCGCGTCCCCTTTTGAATTGCCAGCAAGACCATAGTAGACTCGATTTCCAAGGCGATGGCTCTCAAGGAGTCCTGCATCCGCCAGTATCTTCAAATGCCTGGAAATCCGACTCTGGCCCATATTCAGGATTTCGAGGATTTCCCCGACTGACAGGGGCTCTGCACCGAGCACGGACAGAATCCGCAAACGCGTCTCATCCGCAGCGGCCCTCAGAGTTTTGAGCAGATCAGCCATACTTGAATATCAAGATATCTTGATATAGGTATACTGGCAAGCTTAAAAACAGCCCGGGCTTTACAACTCACCAGCCATCGAAGGCGAGGATTGGCGGGATACGCACCTCAAACCTGCCCCTGGTTGCTCACCCCCACCCGCTTGCCCATAAGGCCAACCAGGGCAAGACCCACCAGCCCAATCAGAAACATTGCGTAGGAAACCGCAAGGAACATCAATTTTACTCCGGTGAAGACACCCGTAACAGCGGCTAACGTTGCATTCATATGCGGATACGCCGACAGATGCACAAGCATCAAAGAATTTTCCAGAACATCAAATACCAGAAATCCGAGGGGAATCAGTCCGATTCTGGCTGGCAATCCAACCGCAGAACAGAACCGCATCGCGACCGCGCCAATACACAACGACAACGGAATTGGAAAAATCATATCAACCAGGTTTATCCAGACATACAGTGTCCGTCCGGAAGTTCCATACGCGTCAAACACCTGGGTTAAATCTGTGATCGTGGAATACGGACGGAAATCCAGTTTCAAGGGAACTGCAGCTGCTTGCCCGACGCCGATCCTCCCTTCCAGTATTTGCATCATACCTGCACAAACCATGGCGACTACAAACAAGACAAAGATCGACCGAGCAGATTGGAAGCGCTCCGGAATTTTTTCCAGCCAACTCAAACTTGAACTCGATCCAACCATCAAGCCGCACACGAGCAGGCTGAAAGGAAGCAAAGGACCGTGTGGTAGATACTTGAAGAGTACCGCCGAACAAATCATTAACAAAGGTAGAGCAACAAACCAGGCTCCGATCACGCGTTCGTCGCGGTTTTTTAGAAGTTTTCTTCCGAGCAAAAGCGAAACGATCATAATCCCAAACAGAGCGGGAGCCTCAATCCAACGAAATCCTATCGTTCGAAATATCTCACCGTAAAAGCCGGCAACCCAGTATGCCAGAACATTTCCGCAGGCGGCGATCGCAGTCACTGCAATCATTGCCTGGAATTCTCGTCTGGCAATCTGTGCCATCGGACTTACCTTCCGCAAATAGAAAAGCCCTGAAAGCAGCCCGACGTAGACAAGAATACATAGCCTTCCAAAGAAATAGTAATTACTGCTCTCTGCAAAAACGCCCGCACGAAATTCAAGGAACGCCTGGATGTTAGCGCTCGCTAACCTGACAAGAGGTGGCGAAGTCTCTGCATTCCAGATGTGCGACTGAATTGGAGCTAGAAATATACAAGCCAGAACACCAACAAGACTCAGAACCAGAGCAATCATACACTACACCTCATGCCTTGACAAAGAGATTCTTGACGTCAAGATACAAGATCTGTGTCTTTCTTATTCTCTTGACGTCAAGAGAATAATGCACAAATTTCAAAAATGTCGCACAAACCCGAACGTCGAGACCATGTAGATATGGTCCGGGCCCAATGGGAAAAGGAGCGTCCCGATCTGGATGCAGAGGCAATCGCAATCATAGGCAGAGTGCATCGACTCTCCCAGATCATGTTTACGGACATTCATAAGCCGATTTTCGATGAGCATGGCTTGATCCATCCTGATTTCGATGTGCTCGCTGCACTCCTCAGAAGCGGAAGCCCTTACAGCAAATCGCCCGGAGAATTACTCTCCACTCTAATGATTACCTCCGGGACGATGACCAATCGAATGGATCGCCTGGAAACGGCCGGCCTTGTGCAACGGATTGCTGATCCGGAAGATAGGCGCGGTGTATTAATCAAGCTGACAACAAAAGGGAAAGAAGTCATCTCAAGAACTCTGGAAGATCACGTTCGAGCAGAAACCGCAGTTCTCAAAGCACTCAGCGAAAAAGAAAGAGCGGATTTCTCGAGAACCCTGAGGAAACTCTTGCTCACTCTGGAGAAACCAGGAGCTTACTCCGGCTAACCCAGGTATTCCTTCATCTTGCTCCAATAATTCTTCCGCCAGTTGGCCTCAACATCTGGAATCAGAGCCTTCGGAACGCCGCGATGCGTCAGCACCAGCTCCGTCCCACCATCCCTGGTAGCATTCAAATTGAACGTGGCCATTGAGAAGATCCCAACCGGAAAATCTTTCCGCCGCCAGGCCTGCACTATTCGCTTGCCAGGTGCCAGATCTACATTGATGCCCGCGACATCACCCGAAAGGGCAGTAAACGCTCCGCCTACTTCCTTGCTAATCGTTGCTTTTGCGCCGGTACAGTCGCTGTGATTCTTTGAGTCCGCCAGTATCCGATAAATTGCGTCGGGAGCCGCTTTGAACTTCACTTTGTGCTTTATTGTCTTACACATCGACTACCTCGAGACTTTTAATTGCTCTCTATTTTCGACGTTAGGCGGCTGTCGCCTAGAGCCGAATGGCCATGATCGTCGTGTCGTCGGCAGGCTCCTGCGGACCACGAAACTGATCCAGACTTTCAAAGACCTTTACTATAAAATCCTGGGGACCCAGTGCATTTGAGTTCTCTACGAGCTCGAAAAGGCGCTCCTCGCCAAACTCTTCTAGCGCCGGGTTGTTCGCTTCTGTGATGCCGTCCGTATACAGAATCAAAAGATCATCCTTCTCAAAATCGACAACATTTTCGATGTATTCTGCGTCCTCAAAAATCCCAAGGGGCGTCCCCCGGGCACGCAACTTCTCCAGGCGCTTCTGGCGTGTTCTGTATAGAATCTGATTATTGTGCCCGGCCGATGCAATGCGCATCCGCTTCCGATCGGTTTCAATCTGAACCAGCATGGTAGTTACAAAAATTCCAGTCCGTGATTTTCTAAAGATTTCCTGGTTTACACGCGACAGCGTGGTTACCGGATCCAGGTTCCGCGGAATATGCGAAGCTAGCAGTGTCTTTGAATATTCCATGAACAGTGCAGCGGGAACACCCTTCCCGGCCACGTCAGCGATCAGAACGGAAATTCTATTCTCAGAATGAAATATCAGATCGTAAAAATCCCCACCCACATCTCGACATGCCTCATAACGATAGGCGATCTGCAATCCTGCCAGGCGGGCAGGAATCTCCGGCAACGAATTGATCTGAATTTGCGCTGCAGTCTCAAGATCTTTCTTATACTGACCCAGCTCCAGTTCTTTTTGTTTTGCTTCTATGCGCGACAGACCGTCTGCCAATTGCGTAGCTACAGTAGAGAGAACCTGCAATTCGAACAGATCGAACGGCTCCCCATTCTTCTTATCTGCAGCATTAATAATCCCGACAACTTTGCCTTCACGCATAATCGGCACGCATATAAACGACTTAGTCTTGTACCGTCCCACACGATCTGAAAGTATCTTTAGGTCCTTCTCAACATCGCGAACCAGAAGCGGGTCTCCTGTTTTAAAAACGATTCCAGCAATTCCCTCATCCGGATCAATTCTGTAATCATGATCATCCAAACTGAACCCGCGCAAGCGCACCAGCTTCAACTGTTCGCCAACCTCGCCTTGAGTTTTAAGCAAAACAGAAACACGCTCCACATCCAGAACGTTCTGGATTGCTTCCAGAATGGTATCCAGAAGATCTTCACGGTTATTCTGAAATCCTATCTTCTGAGAAATCTCATAGAGGCAATTCAGTTCGTCTGCGCGATTTTTCAGATCTTCATATAGCTTCCTATTGTGGATGGCGATTGCAGCCATGTCGGACAGGTAGCTGAGCAGGTTCACATCATGTTTTTCAAACTGCCGGCCATCTGTGGTATTTACAACTTCCAGAACACCAATTAGCCCACCGCGAGCAACCATGGGGATAGCAAGGAGATTACGAGTTTCAAAATTCGACTCTGCATCAAAACTCCGCATCACCCTCGAGTCTGTCACTGCATCGTTTACAATAATGGGTTCGCGCTTTTCTGCACAAAGCCCGGCTATACCTTTACCTTTTGGAATGCGTCGATTAGCCAGCACTCCGCCGCGCGGCCCGCGCACGATATCGAATACAAGATCTTCTGACTCCTCGTCGTACAGTAGCAAAGAGGAAGCCTCAGTATTCAATAAATACCGTGCAGTCTCCATGATCATCTGCAACAAACCGGACAGGTCCTGCTCAGAATTGATACGCGTCGTGATGTCGTTGATCGTGCTAAGTGTAAGAGTGCGTTTTGCGGACATTTTTAACCACGCAATCGTGCCAGGATTTGCATCGTAGCATGCGATTGATTCAAAGTGTAAAAATGAATCCCCGGGGCTCCCCCGGCAAGCAGTTCCCTGCATTGTCTTTCAGTAAAAGCGATGCTCACCTCAAGTAGCTTCTCGCGATCTTCACCGCAGGCAGCAATCGAATCAAGCAGTGATTTTGGAATTTCACATCCGGCCATCTTTGTAAATCGCTCAACCTGTTGAAAGGCCGTGATTGGCATTACCCCTGGGATAATCGGAACTGATACCCCAGCCCGACGGACAAACTCAAAGTATTTCTGATTCTCAAAGAACATCTGGGTAACCAGGAAATCCGCCCCGGACTTGACTTTCTCCCGAACAAAACCTAGATCAGCCTCGGCGGAAATGGCTTCAGGATGCACCTCTGGATACGCTGCACCGCCAAGGCAGAACGGAAGCCCGGATTTCTTGATAAAGTCAATCATCTCGCTGCCGTGTGCCAGTCCATCAGGCGCCGGCTTGAATTCTGTCTCCCCTTTTGGAGGATCACCGCGCAAGGCCATGATATTGCGAATGCCCGCGCGATCCAACTCCTCAAGATACTGCTTAATCTCGGAGCGAGACGAACCCACGCAGGTAAAGTGTGCCATGGCCGGAACACCATGTTGCGATTGGATACTCTCCACCCATTCACGTGTCTTAGCCCGGGTTGATCCTCCCGCACCATAGGTTACGGAAACAAAATCAGGTTTGAGCGAGGCTAGCTCGTCAATTGCAGAATAAAGTTTCGCCTCACCCTCAGGATTCTTTGGAGGAAAAAATTCAAATGAAAAGAGCGGACGGCCCTCCTTCAACATTTCAGAAATGCGTTTCATGCTGGCGATAACAGGCAGCGGATGATGCCCTCGCCCTTTGCCAGATCTTCCAGGCTCTTAGCAAAGACCGATCCTGGTTTGTACTTATCCTGTGACATTTTTTCAGCTTTGCCTGGCTGACTGGAAGAGAATAGAAGATCGCCAGATTTGACTGGTTGCTTATCAGCCATCGCCCTAACAGAAACGATCCCGGAAATTGCAACAAGCACATGCCCTTTGGGAATCACGGAATCAGTAAACGAGTCGTGTTTCTCAGGATCAGGAAGGAAATTTTCAGGAGCATTCAAAATGATCCCTGCCTTCTTTACCACGACTCCTAGCACACCTGATTCTCCCTGCGATTTTGATTTCTTAACATGCCCAGGCTTTCCTGCCACAACCAGATCGCCTGGAGTAAACACGTCACCTTCAGCCGGGAAAATATAAGCAATACAAGTGGCTTCTGAATCGGCCAGAACCAGGCCGCCTTCGAAACTGGCAATCCCGCGCACAAGCAAACCATACGGCGAGCCACTCAGCCCGCGCTCTGCATTCCCGCCGCCGAGAACGGCCCCGTAGCCACGCTCGGAAATAAAACGGCCACCCTCTGCAGTAGAAGAAATCCCAATCACCGCAACGCCAGAACCCAGGCCAACACCCAGAACGCCCGCCGCTTTTCCTGCGCCCACAACGCCTTCGCGCTCGGCCATCCCAAGCAGTCCGGAACCCTGCCCCACATTCTGGCCGACTACTGGCGCGTGCGATACTGGTGGATTTACAATTTGCTTGAACGCGGCACCGGTTTCCGCTTTCAAATGAATCAGTCCCTTATGCGAAGAAAAATCATGCTCCCGAGATGCGTAATCGTGCACATGCGGAACCGGAGTGCGCGCGTCTGATAGCCTCGGATCATTTCCTTGAACGACTTTGCCCGCAGAGGCTACACCAGGGGCGCAGAGCTCAACTATGCCAGGAGCATCCGCTGTCGCAGGATTTATCCGCGCATCGCTACTCTGAAGAGCCAGACCGTCCTTACTCTCTCCATTACGTGCTAGCTCCACAATCCCCGCATTCTCTGTGGTGGCGCGACGAAGTCTTGGATCATTCCCCTGCACCGCTGCGTCTGCTGCATCTTCACTTGCACGGGCCAACCTTACAATTCCTCGCGCCTCTTCGGTTGCATCGCGAAGGCGTGCGTCGTCTGCCTGGACCGCTTCGCCTGGCCTGGATCCGTTGCCAGGCGAAAGCTTCACAATTCCAAATGATTTTTCTGTGGCTATGCGAAGCCTGCTATCGCTCCCCTGGACTACTACTCCGGGTCGATTCTCTCCATCTGCAGCCAGCTCAACTAGCCCGGCTTCGTCTTCGGTCGCAACTCGAAGCCTCCGGTCATTTCCCTGCACTGCATGTCCCTGGCGAACTTCGCCATCACGCGCAAGGCGGAGGATTCCGGGAAGATCTTCGGATGCGTATTTCAAGCGACGATCACTGCCCTGCACAACTACACCGTCAGCAGATTCACCGTCACTGGCCAGTTCCACAATTCCCCTGGCTTCTGTAGATGCATCGCGCAAGCGACGATCGCTAGCCTGTACTGCCACACCCTCTTTGATCTCACCGTCCATTGCAAAACGGACAATACCACTGCGCAGCACAGAAGAGTACGGAATTGGTTCCGGCAGACTCTTTTCTGTTTTATCTACTAAATCTGGGACAGCAAACAATTCGATTTCGATAATTTGCGATACGTGCTTACCTTCACGCGTCCGAGCACCTTCGATTATATCTATATGAAGAAACCGAATATTTGTAGGCACGAAACGCCAGCGATACCAGGTCCCGGGCTCAGCCATGAAACCTGTTTCTTCTAATAGATGATGATAGGTGATATTGTCTTCGCTGTAGGAAATACGAAACGATTCCGGGAAAAACGTTTCCCTATCATTCTTTGAAAGAAGGCGTATCTCTCCAACCCTGTTGATCGATCCCAAGTCCAGATACACATATTCAGGTTGCTTCTGCAAGCGCAGGGCAGTTGACCAACCGTACTCGGGCCTGCGATCAATGATATTTTCTTTAACCCAGAGACGATCCAGTTCGCTCGACACTTCAACATTTACAATTCCAGAAACCATTACCTGGAATGCACCGAAAGCCGCGAGGTATTTGCCCGACGTATCTGCGCGATCGACCAGGAATAAGAATTTCACCATCCGCGCTGAAATCAGCGAAAAATGCCACTCTCCCTGCTCTAACCAGGTCCCACGAAAGTTTGCTTCATGGAGGATTGGCTCCCACACAACTCCGTCGTGCGAAATCTCAAAACGGAATGTATTTGGGAAGAATTCCTTCAATTCAGAATGCAACTGAATTCTAATACAATTAAAAGAGCGAATCGAGTCGAATGTGCCTACGCACGAGACTAGACCAGGCGTATCCAGCTCTGGACTGCGCCAGGAGATAATATTCCCCGAGGATTCCTCGGTTTTTCCTGGACTTTCCCATTGTGCGAAAAGCAGGGACTCAGGGTGCGAAATTTGCAGAAATGAATTCATTGTGCAGCAGGTTTTTCTGAAGAATGAACAAATTCTACCCGCCCTGTGTGGCGAGTCAGAATTTTTTTCAGATGCAAGGGCACGCTTGCATCAAATCGCATGCTTACACCATCATCCTCAATCAAGGCCGATTCTAGCAGTTTCAGGCTGTCTGGGGAGATCATCCCGGCCAGTTTTTCGCGCATCGCGCCCCAGCACCCCGCCCTCCCCGAGAGAATCGATTCCACATTCGCCGGGTTTGCATCCAGGCCGGCCAGGTCACACTCAGACAGTGCCAGCCTGACTTTCTCTTCACCAAACTTCCTTCTCAAGTTTTCCAGTTCAGCCGGGATACTCGGATGTACATTATTTGTTATAGATATATGGATCTGGTTATGCGGGGGCTCTCCCTGGGGCATCCTGAGAGTCCTGGATTCCACACCCACGGAGGCCTTTCCGTGACCCCCGGGGAGGGATCCGGCTATACCCGAGGGGGTGCTGCTTGTATCCCCCACCCAGTCAAACCGGAAGTGGTAATATGTATTTGTCCGGCCAGTGCCCCTGGTTGCAACGACTAGACCCAGGGCGATCAATTCGTTGCGGGCTTCTCGGATTGTTTTTTTGTGCTTGAATCCAGTCAGTTCCATGAGCCTGGAGGCCCCAGGATAGACACCCTTGAATTGTCCGTCAGAAAAGCGGAGCAGGACAGGATATAAAGCGCGGGCCGCTCCAGACATGCGTGCCCAGATTCCGCGATCAAATAGTGCCGTTACAAGCTTCGCAAACGGAAGACTTTCGCCTTTCATAACCCCTTCCCTGCCTGTGAAAATTTCAGGTTATGGGGCTGCTTTTTATTGACAAAAGGCCGTACAGTGTGTATTTATGTGACATAATCTTGAACCCCGGCCTTCCGTTCCCGCGGAAGGCTTTTTTTTGCCCAATCAGTTTCCCGATGTGACATCCAGAATATTATGTCTCATTAAAACTTCAGTCAACCATTTTTCCAAACTACATCAGAAAAACCCATTCTATTCCTACGTAATACATACGAATTGGGATTTT
This sequence comes from Spirochaetia bacterium, assembly GCA_021413825.1. Classification (GTDB taxonomy): domain Bacteria; phylum Spirochaetota; class Leptospiria; order Leptospirales; family Leptonemataceae; genus JAEUSB01. The sequence continues at coordinate 16,235 of JAIOPQ010000058.1, forward strand.
GCGGGATCCGCATGCAACTGCTTTTTTCTGAACACTTACAATAGTTTTTTTAAGCGACTTAACGCAGCCCGTGCGTCTGATTCCGATTTGTAAGTAATACGTACCGTATTTTTCTCCACCGTAACTGTCGGTGTGTATGCTGATGCGGATGGTTTTGAAGGCTTGGTGACCGGTTTTGAATCCCCACGGTTAAAACCCTTGGCTTCGCGGACCGTCTGTATCTCGCCAGCTTGAAATGCTCGAATGAACTCTAGATGCTCCCCTTTCCTGTACGACTGCACCATCTGGATCATCAGGTTCTTGCTGATTATACCAGCATCCAGGCATTGGCGGAGGAGGGCTTCTGGCAGGGTTGCAATCCCAAGGATCTCAGTCACATAATTGCGCGATTTGCCCACTTTTTCGGACAGATCCTGATCGCTGTAATCTTCCTGCCGTTTCAGTTTGAGCAGAGCAATCGCCTCTTCCTGTGCCGTAAGGTCCACTCGTTGCAGGTTTTCAATGATGGCAATACGTTGCAGGTCACGACTTTCTCTCGAAAGGATCCGGCATTCTGCCTCTTTGGCGCCTATGCTCTTTAGCGCATGAAAGCGGCGCTCGCCGGAAATGATTTTGTAAGAATCGCCGGATTTTGTAACAACGATAGGGTGGAGTAGGCCATCTCGCTTGATACTGGCCGCAAGTTCGTCAATTTCGCGCAGGCGATCCTGCCTGGGTTGATAATCAGACGGCTGGATCTGGTCCAGGCGAAGGCGCGTGATGGATCCGTCCAGCGTCTCCCGCCGAAAAACGTCAGCCAGAAGGCCTATGTCTTTATGCTTTGAGCTCACCGAGCATTTCCGTTATGAAGTCTTGATACTCGCGCGCCTGCTTGGAGTCTGGCGCATAGTCATAGATCGATTTGCGGGCAAGGTGGCTTTCCCCGACTGCAACGCCATCGCTAATGTTCTGCTCGAAGACGGGAAAAAACTGCGAAACAACGGGTAGGATTGTCTTGGTTAAAACGGTTTTGGGTTTCAATTGTGTGATGAGCGCCCCAAGGATCTGCAGGTTCGGATTGATACGATTCTTAATCGAGTTAATTGTGCCTTGCAAGGCTTTCATTCCGTCAATCGAGAACTTCTCTGGCTGGGTAGGGATCACGACATGCGTGGCAGCTGCCAGGGCATTGATGGTCAAAAGACCAAGGCTTGGCGGGCTATCCATGATAATGAACTTGTAGTCTTTCAGTTTTGCGATTGCATCGCGCATTACAAAGGGCGCATCGACGCTGTTTTGCAGGGCTTCGAATTCAGCCAGGCTCAACTTGGCCGGAGCGACCTTCAGAAACGGCTCAGGAGTAGACAGGAGAATTTCCTGTAATTGTGCACGACCGACGAATACATCGTACAATGACTTTTCAAGCTGATCGGGATGCGTAAATATGCCCGTAGTGTTTGCCTGCGGGTCCATGTCGACGAGCAGGGTGGGAAGCTTTCGCTTGGCCAGGCCATAGGCGAGATTGATCGCGGTTGTGGTCTTCCCCTCCCCTCCTTTTTGATTGGCTACAGCAATGGCCACGGTGCTCATAACGGTGATGTGACATAATCATGGAAGACAATGCGGTCAAGTATAAAAACTTCTGAGCCTAAAAAATCTTGCAAATCCTGCGATGTCGGATGTCCGACGCGTGCCGGATCGGGACACGGAATGTCGGATATCCGACGTTTCATCGGGGGTTTCCGTGGCTGATCTTGCGGCCCTTCTCCCGGACTGCCCTTTTACGCTGTTTCAGCGGGAGGCCGGCGGCTACCGAGCCGTGCTTCGGCAGGGATATGTAGGCTCATTCGAGTATACCTTCCTGTCGGAGCAGCCAGACCTGTGGGCTGCGGCCCTGGCCAACGGTGTTGTTCGGGTTCCCGATGCGCGAAGCAGCAAGCAGGGATTTGAGGTCTGGGTAGTCGTGGATCCGCCGGGCCTGGCGGAGAGGCTGCTTGTGGTGGAGCTCCCTGCTGCTGTCGACCCGGGGTTCCTGCTTGTGGCGATGCTTGCCACGTTTAGAAATGTCGGCTCAGGGCTGCCTCCCTGGATGGCGTCCTATGTTGCTGACTTCTCCTCACGCAAGTCCCCGTTATTGATCATCGCCGAGGCAGGCTCCGGCCTGGAAGAACTGATCGCGGAATTTCTGCGTAAGCGATTTGGGCCTGAAGTGCAGGCGGAGTATTTTCAGCCAGGCCGCCTGTCTGCCCAGATTCAAATGCGAGAAATTTTCGGCGATGCGGCAGGGGCCAGGCTTGGCGGGGAAGGCTCAGGAGTTCCCTTGCTGGCCCGAGGTCTGGATGTGATCGTCGTTCAGGAAGTAGCAGACCTGGACCTTGCGGTTCAGCGCAGGCTCATGGACCTGTTTGTTTCAGACGAGCATTCGGTGTATTGGATCCTTGCTACAACTCGTGATCTTCCGTCCCTTGCCCGGGCTGGATTGTTCTCCTCTGCGCTGGCTGATCTGCTCAAGGGCGGCCAGTTCGTGCTCCCGCCTCTGCGCAAGGCGCGCGACATAATTCGTGTCGAGGGGGATAGGATTCTTGCTGATCTGCAGAAGCGCTACAATCGCCAGATTGAACTGGGGGTTGCGGCAAGAAGAGCCATCGAAGCGTACGACTGGCCAGGGAATTGGGCTGAATTGCGTAAGACTCTGGAGTCAGCGTTCCTGACCGCGTCCGGCGGCGAAATCAGTCCGGAGGACCTGCGGCTGGGGCAGTGGGTTGAGCCGGATTCTGATGATCTAAACCTGCGGCGCCGGGCGCGAGATCTCGAGAAGCAAATCCTTCTGCGGGCGTATGCGTTGCACTCCGGAAACCAGGTTCAGATGGCTCGGGCGCTTGGGATATCTCGCGGTTCTCTTCAATACAAAATGACGAAATACGGTTTGCAATAGGGGAGGGGGGTCGAGACTGGCCTTGTGGCGCAGGCGGATTTCCAGGTCAAGACTCCAGGTGGCTGGCTGCTTCGCATCCAGGCAGACGCTGGAACCTGCGAGGTTTTGCGCGGTGGACGCGTCGAGCCGGGGCAGGGTGGGGCCGCGCTGCATGCCATTCCCGAGGTCGTTTTTGTGGGCCTCTTTGAGTCACCCCAGACGCAAATACAAATCTTTTCAAATCGCAAAGGCAAGCTCTCTGTCCCGTATCGGTTGCGGGGGCATACCAGCGAGAACCACTTAGTCATTCCTTCCTACTCCGAGGCAGACCAGTTTCCAGCTCGGCTTCGTCTGGAGGTCGATACCAAGGGCCTGGTTGGGGAGCGAGCCAGCCCGGGACGTTTCGCAGTCCTCGATGAGTCTATCCCCCGCATTGAGCTTGTCACCTTAAAGGTTAAGAATCCAGGGTTAAATGTCCTGGTCCTGCATCCTGAAGAAGCGACGCGCCCTCCTCTCGAGGCGGACCACAATCGTGTGCGAGCAGCGGACCTGGTTCGTGAAGGCCAGGGGGGAGATCTGGTTAAAAATCCAGTGTTCCTGGCGCGGATACATCTGCGGAATCTCGATCTCCCTCGAGTCAAGGGTTTGCTTGTCGATTTTCCTATGACCTCCGAAGAGATGGAGTTTATCCGTACGTTCCTTCAGATCATGATTCGCAACGAACGGGGACAGAAAGATCTGGATGCTCTGAAAGAGCAATTGGGCCATCTGGATGAGCTCTATAGGGTAGGCTCCATTTTCTCGCAGGGGAGGCGAGAGGCCTTCGATCGGGAAATGGATCAGGTATCGTCAGGCCTGGCCCGCGACCTTATGCCGCTCGTGGCGCGGCACAGGGTGGGGATACCAAACAAGGAAGACCAGATATACTTCTGGGAATGTGAGTTCCGTTTAAGAAAAATAGCTGAAAAAACTGCTTGAAATTCGTAAGAAACTGTCCGAAATGGCACAATGGGAGTCCTCGCGAACATCGCACTGACCATCGCGCTCACGGCACCGGCCGGACACACGCAATCCGCCCTGGCGACTATGCCTAATTTTAAGCATGGCAGTAACTCGTCGGCCATGGTTGCTGCGCCTCCAGCGACCGGGCCAACTTCCGTCGTCCCGGTGGTGCGGGCAGGGGCTCACCCAGATATTCTAGTCTCCTCCAGGGATCATGGTCCACTCTGCGCCGGGTTCTGGCGCAGCCGCTCTCCGAGTCATCGCCTCGCTGCCCGCTCCAATTCTACCCTGACAAATTCTGCCATTAGCTCAGCTAACGAACCGCTCTTCCAGAGGTCCCGCATCTGCTCCCTTCATCCGACAGATCGCGTTTCCGCCATTGTCGTCCGGGGCAGGTCTGCTCTATCCGCGCAACTGGCTGGTCCGAACGTACAAGCCCCGCTTGCGCACCCCACCGATTCGAGTGAACGGTTCTCGACCATATCGGCCCTTCTTCCATCGATCCGTGTCCAGACTGGAGGGGCAGGGGCCGCTCCGTTCTTACGCGCAGCCTACCCCATCCTGTCGCTTGCTGGCCAAACATCCCGAAGCCTGCAGCTCGTGACGATCGCAAGATTCGCCACGCCACCCCTAGCTCAATCGCTGGTTCACCTTTCTGGCCTTCCCGCCTGCCATCGCACGCCAGGCAAAGTGCTGTTCGTGACCACCTGACCCCAGCATCTTTTATTACTTTTCGCTCCAGGCCCCAGGCAGAATGATGGTATCCCTCTATGTCACGTTCGAAGCCAGGTATCGGCAAACTACTTTCCCTGATGCGCAAAATGTGCAGAGAAGTCAATGATCAGGAAGTGTGCCGTAAACTAGAGGTTCTGATGAACTCCGAGAAGGACGACTTTACTCCAACCCTGGCAAAGCGCGTCCTCGATCTACCTCCTGACTTTGACCCCAGAGAAGTTCCGGAACCATACACCCAATATGTCAGACACTATCTCTACATGGTTCGCCGGGCTCAAAAGGACGGGAAGGGGCTTCCTAAACGTTCTTCTGCTCGAAAATAAGCATCTAATACGCTTATTTAAACCCTGATTCTCAGAGGCCGCTCTGCCTCTTTTTCACTTTATTAACTGCTTAATATTAAGCCCTTCACTGTGTGACGACAAAACTGTTGCCCGCAGAGGATGGGAAGTCGATTCGGCCTGAGGGAAGGGCGCAAAGGGCGCATCCGGTCCGGCGCCAATAGGATTGACAGCTCGACATCAGGATGTCATGTGTATGTCGGACAGGCTGAGCATGACGGCATGTCCGGTCGATACTCATACCATGGCGCAAGCTCTAAATCTAAAGGTTCAATGCCACGCCTGTGGCTATACAATGGAGGGCACGGCAAAGTACGGACAGGGCCACTATGTGCCCGTAGGCGTGGAGTTTGACTTTGTCGCCACGGGGAAGATAAAGAACGCTCAGGGGAAGCGAGTTGTTAAGGGAGAGGTAACCGTAGTTTGCCCCAGTTGTACGGTTAAAAATAAGTATTTGATATGAGTAAAAATAAGCAAGATAGATGATGTAGATATTCCTTCGCCAGGTCCAGAGATTGGCTGGCCTCGTGAAGGAGGCCCTTTTTTCTTGGTGGTTATGGCCAAATCATCGGAATTCCCTCTAAGCACGATGCGTCACAGTGCCGCGCATGTTCTGGCGCAGGCCCTGCGCGAACGTTACCCGGATGCAAGTCTGGCGATTGGACCCGATACCGAGCATGGTTTTTTCTATGATGTGAAGGTGGACCCTCCCCTGCGCAGTGAGGATCTGCCCGATCTGGAAAAGCGGATGAAGAAAATCGTCAAGATGAGCCAGAAATTTGAACGCTTCCTTCTGCCTATTGAGGAAGGGATCGCAGAGCTAGAGAGACAGGGCCAGGTCTACAAGGCTGAGATGGCTCGTGAGTTAAAGAAGAAAGGCGAGAGTGAGCTTTCGTTCTATCGCAACGTTAAGCCGGGGAAGGAGAATGCCGAAAAATCGGCACTGTTTATAGATATGTGCAATGGGCCGCATGTAAATCATACGGGCCAGATTGGCGTTTTCAAGTTGGCAAGCGTGTCCGGGGCGTACTGGAAAGGAAGAACAGACGAGCCACAATTGCAGCGAATATCAGGCTACCTTTTCAATACTGATGAGGAGCTAAAGGCCTACGAGTTCATGGTAGAGGAGGCGAAGAAGCGTGATCACCGCCGCCTGGGTGTGGACTTAGAATTGTTTACCACGTCTGAAAAAATTGGCCCCGGTTTGATTCTCTGGCTTCCCAGAGGGAATATTATTAAGGAAGAACTTGAAGGCTGGGCTAAGGCTACTGAGGCGCAGCACGGCTATCAGCGGGTAACTACTCCGGTGATTACAAAAGAAGATCTATTCTACACCAGCGAGCACTTGCCGCATTACAAGGAATCGATGTTTCCTCCAATGCGTGTTGACGATGAGAACTATTACATCAAGCCAATGAACTGTCCGTTCCATCATACGATCTTTTCGATGAGGCCGCGCAGTTACAGAGAACTTCCCTTGCGATTTGCAGAGTATGGGCTGTGTCATCGTTATGAGGACTCTGGTTCCCTTATGGGGCTGATGCGAGTTCGGGCGATGGAGATGAACGACGCGCATATATATTGCTCTGAAGATGATGCGGTCTCTGAGTTTCTGAATGTGCTTAAGCTACATGAATACTACTACAAGACCCTGGGAATCGAAAAGTATCACATGGTCCTGGCGCTGCGAAATCCGGAGAACAAGAAGTATCATGGAGACGAAAGCATGTGGCAGCGCGCCGAGGCTCTGACAAGGGAAGCGATGGAAACATCGGGTATCAACTATACTGTGGAAGAGGACGGTGCTGCTTTCTACGGACCAAAAGTAGATTTCCAGATTGTTTCGTCGATTGGTCGCGAATTTACGGCGAGCACATGCCAGCTTGATCTATTTATGCCAGCCAAGTTTGAACTGAAGTTCATTGATCGCGACGGTGGAATAAAGCAGCCAGCCTGTTTGCATCGTAGCCCCCTTGGGACACATGAGCGTTTTGTCGGATTCTTGATCGAACATTTTGCCGGCGCATTCCCGCTATGGCTTGCTCCAGAACAGATCCGCATTTTGCCCGTCAGCGAGAACGTTTGGGAATACTGCAGGGATATGGAAACAAAACTCCGCCAGGCCGGTTTCCGGGTCAGCGTGGATGATAGCAATGAAACTCTGGGGAAACGGATTCGAAATGCCGAGAAGCAAAAGATTCCCCGGATGGTTGTAATCGGAGATCAAGAAAAAGCCCAGGGGATCCTTAACTGGCGCGACTATTTCAGCGGACAAAAATTTGAAGTGGACTTGACCTCCTTTATTGCTGAGGCAAGAGTCGAGGTGGATTCAAAGCGAATTCGACCGATTGTGAAAGCCCCTACAGCATCTTGAGACTGGTTCGCATTTTAGCCAAAAAACCCGCCGCTGTTTCTTTTTCTGATTGATTCTAAATCAAGACTCATTCTAATTTAGATTGGAATGGGGCATCGCTTTATCTGAGGCGTGCGCCAGGGAGGAAAGAATGTCCAATCTAAAAGGAACTAAGACGCATGAGAATCTGAAAGCTGCGTTTGCAGGTGAATCACAGGCTAACCGTAGGTACCTGTATTTCGCAAAGCAAGCTGATGTGGAAGGATATCCTGATATTGCAGGATTGTTTCGCGATACTGCAGAAGGTGAAACCGGCCATGCGCATGGTCACCTCGAGTATATGCGCAAAGTAGGAGATCCAGCAACGGGTCTTCCAATTGGTGACAGCGTACTCAATCTGAAGGCCGCTGTAGCGGGTGAAACTCACGAATACACGGATATGTATCCTGGTATGGCGAAAGTAGCACGCGAAGAAGGGTTTGGCGAGATTGCAGATTGGTTTGAAACGCTTGCGAAAGCAGAAAAATCACATGCGGGAAGATTCGAGCTGGGCTTGAAGTCTATCTCCTGAGTGTAAGTCCTGTCCGGCGTTTGCCGGGCAGGTTTATTTCTGATCCTTGTGTGATCTAACACGAAGAACTTTTCAAACCAATAAGTAAGTAATACATATGAATCCACAAATCTCTTACGACAACACAGCAGACACGGTTTATGACCCAAAGAATCCCCTGTACTGGGATTCGTCCTCCGTTGATCGCGAACTAGGGCGCGCGTTTGATCTTTGCAACGGGTGCAGAATGTGCTTTAAATACTGCCCGTCGTTTCCTTCGCTCTTTTCTATGATGAATGAAAAGGAATCCGTATTTGATCTGACGGAAACCGAGAAAGACAAAGTAATTGGGGAATGCTACCAGTGTAAAATCTGTTATGTGAAATGTCCTTACACAGATCGTGATCATCATCCATACAATTTAGACTACCCCGCATTGCTTCAACGGGCTGTGCATGTTAAGGCAAAAAAAGAAGGCGTATCGCTCCGCGATAAGTTCTTACAGAATGCAGACATTGCAGGGAAAACTGCCGGCATGATTGCGGGGCTTGCGAATAAAGCCCTGAATAGTAATTTCCACAGGCGTATTATGGAAGCAATTCTTGGAATTCATCGCAATAAGAAGATGCCGGAGTTTCACAAAACAAGTTTTGCCAGGTGGTTTAGCGGAAGAATTGGCCCAGGGGAACGACAGAAGACCGCGGAAGAAGGCGGCGAATCGCCGAGTGCCGAAAAAGTGGCACTTTTTGCTACATGTTTTGTAAATTACAATAATCCTGAGCTGGGCCAGGATACGGTAGAAGTCCTGGAAAAAAATAAAGTTCAGGTTGTTGTGCCAGAACAGAACTGCTGCGGAATGCCTGGCCTGAATACCGGCGACGTTGAGTGGGCTGTTGAGCGGATGCGTAAGAATGTTGAGTCGCTTTATCCGTATGCGCGAGATGGATATAAGATTCTTGCGATCAATCCAACCTGCTCGTTGACGCTGAAAAAAGATCTTGTACCGTTTTTACCTGACGAGCTGCGCGAAAAGGCCGAAACAGTATCGCGCGCGACAATGGATGTGCATGAATATTTGTTTGAGCTCAAAAAACAGGATAAGTTCAATCGTGATTTCCAGAGCTCTCCGGGCAAGGTCGCCTATCATGTCCCCTGTCATCTGCGAGCTCAGAACATTGGCTTTAGATCACGCGATATGTTGAGGCTCATCCCTGGCGCCGAGATTGGCGTAGTGGATGAGTGTTGCGGCCATAACGGAACATGGGCCATGAAGGAAGAATATTTTGAAATGAGCCTGGAAGCTGGCCGCCGCGCATTTGAAGGAATTAAGGAAAAGGAAACGAAACACGTTGCTACGGACTGCCCGCTTGCTGCGATTCAAATCGAACAAGGAATGGGCCTTGAAGCCAGGCCGGATCATCCGGTTCAGATACTAGCGCGCGCATATCGCAAGCCAGAAGCTGGCGGTTTTTCGGCAGCTGTGAAGAAGGAGGAAACCCCATGAATAAAATCCAGAAAAATGATATAATATCGATCGCAGAATACGAACGAATTCGCGAAGATTTTCGCGCACGCGCTATGCGCGTTAAGGATTCAAGGCGAATTGCAGTCGGGCCGTATCTAACGTTCCTCTTTGAGAACAGGGATACCATGATTTACCAGGTCCAGGAGATGATTCGCGCGGAAGGAATTCGCGACGATGCTGCCGTTCAGCATGAAATTGATACGTATAACGAACTCGTCCCAGGCGAGTATGAATTGCGCGCCACTTTGCTCATCGAATTTGATGATCCGGTGGTTCGTGCAGTAAAATTGAACGAGCTGGTAGGCCTTGAGAAGCATGTTTCGTTTGTGATTGATCGGGATTTTGTTGTCTCAGCGGTATTTGATGAGAAGCAAATGGATCCTGACAAGCTCTCAAGTGTGCAGTATATTTATTTTCCGCTGGGACAAAAAGCAACAGAGGCGTTTTTGTCCACCAGTCATGTTGAAATCGTTATCAGTCATCCTGCTTGCAGCTATCGCCAATCTCTGGGAGCGGAGCAATTGGCGGCCCTCAAGGAAGACTTGCGGCGCACCTGAAACCTTAGCAAATAGCGGTACTCTACGAGTCCGGACCAGGCTCCGTTTAGTCATTTGTCTGATTGTTGTTGGATTTTGTGCAGGCGGCCTCTCATCTGCGGAATCGCCGGATGATGCGGCTGTAGCTCGCCAGGCCGTCGTCCGCATTGATGTAAGTTTCTTTGAATATAGCTACGATGCTCCGTATAAACCGCCTGGCGTGCGACGTGCCAGTGGCACGGGGTTTATTATAGAAGGAAATCGCATCCTAACCAATGCGCATGTGGTAAGCCAGGCGAATACAATTCGACTCCATCGACCGGATAGAAAGGAAGATTATGCGGCCCGTATTGCGTTTATTGCGCACGATTGCGACCTGGCGCTCCTGACCCTCGACGATCCTGCTTTTTTTAAAGATTCGAGACCACTCGAAATTGGCAAATCGCCGGAGCTCAACTCACCGGTCCTGGTTGTGGGATTTCCAATCGGCGGGGATCGCGTTTCGCTCACTCGAGGGATTGTATCGCGCAAGGACATGGACACGTATGCGCACAGTACTGTGGATTCTCATGCTACGATTCAGGTGGATGCAGCTATCAATCCCGGGAACTCAGGCGGACCTGGGTTGCAGGGCGGCAAGGTGATTGGAGTGGCATTTCAATCGTTTACGCGCGGAGAAAATCTTGGGTATCTGATTCCGCCGGAAGTGATAGGGAAATTTTTGGATGATGTTAAGGACAATCGCTACGACGGATACGTTGATTTTGGAACCAATGAGATATCAACCCGGAATGTGATTTTGCGTGAGGCCCTAGGACTGAAGGGAATCGTTTCAGAACCAGATACCGGTGTCCTTGTGTATGATGTTCTGGCAGGAAGTTCAGCGGATGGATTTATCAAGGCCGGCGACATACTGCTGCAGATAAACGGGAAGAAAATTTCGCAGGATGGTGAAATTGAACTCGATGGTCACCTGAGCCCGTTTGTGGAGATGTTGGATAATCTCTCTGCTGGCACACAGATAACAGCCCAGGTGCTGCGCGATGGAAAAATTCTGGAAACAAAGTTCCCGGCCCGGAAAGCAAAGATCGTGGATTTTATGCGCGTGAACTACGATACGCCTCCGCCATTTTTAATTCAAGCCGGACATGTATTTCAGCCGCTCGATGCGAATTTAATGCAATGATGCGGTGAATTTGTATAATGAGCGATTTGTGTTCCAGGTTGTAGAGTCTGTTAATGGAGAAAAGATTAAGGACTTCAAGGACTTTGCTCAGAGAATGCAGGAAGGTGCGAAACGCACACAGATCGTAATTCAATTTGCGAACGGAACTGTGCCGCTGGTGCTTGAATCTTCAAAACTTGAAGAAGCCAATGCTCGCATTCGAAAGACGTACGGCCTTCAGAAAGAAAGTTACATTCCAGGGGCAGGCCAATGAAACGGTTAATTCAGATACTGACCATGCTGCTGGTTCCGGCAATTCTGCACGGGGCTGAGATTTCTGATGCGCTGATCAAACGCGGTACTGTTCTGGTAACAGTTACTCCGGTTGAAGAAGACACCACACGGCCCTGGCTCAGAGAACAGGGGAATCCCCAAACTCGTCTTGGGCTTGTGCTACCCGGCAAACGAATCCTTCTATTAGAAAGCGATATTCGCATGGCAGCCCTCATTGAAGTCCGCAAGCATTCATCTGTTCATCCGGTGACAGCAACGCTTGTGCGAGCGGATCGCGAAGTTGACCTGGCACTGTTAACAGTCGAGGGTGATTTTTTTGACGATCTAGCACCTCTCCCGTTTTCGACGGATGCACTGCCAGGGACATCGCTTCAATCGATTCACATTGACGGACTGTTTCGAATTCAGCGCACTCCCGTTACTCTAGCGGAGCTTGAAGCGGATTCTGCTACTGGAGTTACTGCATTTCCAATTGGAGATTTTTCCTCCATCGAACCGTTCCCGCAAGGCGGTTTGTTGATTCAGGACGGCAAACTCGCCGGATTTATTCACGATCGAAGCAATAGCAAGAAACTTGGATTCTTGTTTCCATCTCTATTGCGATCATTTGAACAACAGGCCGCGGGAGCATACAAAGGATTTGTATCGATTGGATTTGAATACGAGTCGCTTATAGATCCTGCACTACGCAAATACTATTCGGTTCCAGAATCAAGCAAAGGGCCGCTGGTAACGCGCGTGTTACCTGGAACCAGCGCCTATGGTGTACTCCAGAAGTCAGACGTAATAACGTCGATTGACGGAATTGCACTCGATGAGCGGGGGCTATTTGATGCGGGAGTCTCTGGCAAGCAAAGGCTGGAACTGTTATTTTTTGGTACGCATGGAAAGATTCGTTTGCCTGGCGAGAATCTTAAGCTATCAATCCTGCGTGCTGGCAAGCCGGTTTCAGTTGTAATGCCGCTCAAAACAAATGCGAATCTTGCTGTGCGCGTACCGTCTTTGCGCGTTACAGAATCCAGTTATCTTGTTGAGGGGGGATTGGTTTTCCTGGAACTTTCTTCCACGTATTTGCTTGCTGCGTATGGTTCTAACTACGCCAGCGTAGCTCCGGAGCTTGCATTTCTTGCGCAGACTCGACATCTGCGCACGGAGCCTGGCGATGATTCGATTGTATTGCTGTCCAGATTGTATCCGGATGATAGCAATCTGGGGTATGAGCAGGTTCAAGGGTCAGTTGTGCGGAAGGCCGCAGATATCCCCATCAAGAATCTCAAACACTTCAGAACAATCGTCGATTCACAAAAAGGCAGTAAGTTCCTGAAGTTAGAGTTGTCTTCCGGGCGAATCATCTACCTGGATATGCAAAATCGCACAGAGATAAACAAGCGCATTCGCGAGCGGTATGGAATTCCTGCGGATTCGCGGATTACTGGAGAAAATACTTAAGACCGATGTTTGCACGCATGCGATCGCGGTAGCCTCGATCTTCCTGACCCAGGTGCTTGATTGGAAAATCAAGTCCGGCGTGTAAGGAAACGGATCGACCAGAAAGCATGAGGCCTGGGGAAAAGAACACAGTCCCATAGTCTGTCCCGGGCATTTCTTCACCTCGGAAACGATCTGCCTGGTAAACTCTCGAAGTTACACCCATCATCAAATTAACTGGCCACGTCTCACCGGAATAATCACCCATGCCCCATCCAAGCATAAATCCACCAGACATGACGTCACCCTGCCTGTAGTCACCTCTCGCCTTATTCCAGGTATGCTGTGCGAGTAGTTCCATATTCAGCTGATCGCGCCTGTAAGCCAGGGTTACGCCCGTGTCGACGCGATAGCCACTTTGCAAGCTGGCCAGGCTGGATTCCTCTTTGTGTGCAGTTGAAACCCCGGCTACTTCCGTAAAGCTCAGACGGAAGCGCCTGGAGTCAATAGCCCTGAACCTGCCTTCCATGTTTACATAGTTCAAGCCTTCTGATCTACCTTCTGAAAGCCCAATTGCCTCATTCCTTGCGTATTCAAGGGATCCAGTGAGGTAGAGGCGACCGAGTGTAGCCTCAAGGGGCAGAAAAATTGGCATGGTATAGGAACGAAGCGTCTGTGAGTCGCTGCGGCGTTCAGAATACTGGAACCCTCCGCCTACAAGCCCCGACAACTGATGGCCCTGTGGCATAGCCTGGGCCTGGAGAGGCCCGGTAAGGCAAAAAGCGGCCACAAGGGCGATTGGGATTCGAGTATTCACCACTTCTTCTCTATAAAGGAGTCAGTGTTTTTTATTTGCACGCTTTTTCCACGCATTTCAAGAAGTTTTGTGGGATCTGCGGGATTTTTATTGGCCACAGAGCACGCCCGATGTCGTTTACACAAATCGGCCCTTAATGTCAGACTCTAAAAGCAAAATGATGGATTTTGTAGGCAAGCTCTGGGCGAATCCCGCCTTGCAGGGCGCCTCGGTCGTGAAGAAAGAAAACCAGATCCTTGGATTTATCCGGGAGAATCAGGTTCAGCTTCAGGCCGCCTTTGCCCTACCAGCATATTTCCCAAGCCTTGGATGGGACGGCTCAATTCGATTGTTGTTCTCTGTTTTAAATGAGCGCATCATCGATGTTGTAGAACCGTTGCTTGATAAAATACTGTCGAACGTCCTGCAAGCGGAGGTTTTAAAGGAACTGGAATTTAGTCCCTCCGAGCTAGACCGCTTGAAGATCAAAGAATTCATCCTCAAGAATCTGCGAAATAAGGCCACGCGAGATCCGTATATAGCATCTCTCGAAACCATCTCGTATGGATTGTTTGAGCGGTATCTGCCCAAGATCATGGATCGGCATAAAGTAATTCACAATGAATTGTATCGTAAGGATCGCATGAATTTGCCGGCTAACGTTGTTTGTAATTACTTACAACTTGCTTCATTGTTCAGGCCGCTATTCTGGCACAAGTTTCCATCGGGAGCGCAGGAATTGAGCCTGGCCTCTTACGCCAAGGATCAGCGTGGATACGAAGCCACGTATCCAAAGCTACAGGCTGTCATGGCCCAGGAAATTGGCGGAGTACCGGATAGGTTGCTCAGGAGCGCAACAGACAGTTGCCTTCATGCGGAAGAACATCCATCTACGGGCGGATCGGCACGTCTAATAGCCATTATGGTAAACCGGGCAGCTGAATTTGATCCGGCTCGGAAGCAGGATAGGGGTGCTGAAAGCCCCGATAAATCGTGGTTTCATATTCATCGTAAAACTGCCAAATATTATGGGTTTGATGCGCGCTATCTAGACGAATTGTACCAAATAGCTAGCGAGGAAGGCTGGTAATGAGCGAACGCTGGAAGAAAGCCTACAATCCCGATCATTTGCCAGGCTTTATTGAAACCGCAATTATTATCTGTATTGTTCTAGTCATTGGGCATACAGTTGTAGAAGACATTGCGGTAATTTATCACTGGAGCCACCAGACTCTATTCTATCTAACCGTTGCTGCATTTGTATTTGATATTATATTCACATTCGAGTTTGTAGCACGCAGCCTGGTAACGCTTAAGCATGGCCATTTCAAACATTACATGCTAAGCGAGCGCGGCTGGATTGATCTGCTCACATCGTTTCCGCTTCTGTTTCTGGTTTCCGGGCCGGCCCTGTTCTTTTATCTAACCGATTCAGGAAGCGACTCTGCGCTCTTCAACTTCTTGATTATTCTCAAAACCGCAAAAGCCATTCGAGTTACGCGTATTCTGCGTTTGATACGAGTGATCAAGATCCTTGGGAAGATCCAGAATACAGAGTCGGCCATGACGAACCGGCATGTTGCTACAATTTCTACCATTTCAGTTGTGTCTTTGATTGCAGTGCTTGTGGTTACGTCATTTGTTCCCGGAATTCATTTTGGCGATCATACTGCATACCGTGAGCGCAGAATGGCGGAGATCAGCGGGGTACTATCAGCCGCAAATGCTCTGCCAAATGGTGTAGAGCAAAGCCGCCTCATTGGGCAGTTGATCAAGGCTGGGCCGGACGATGTGCTCCGTCTGAAGCGCGACAACGGTGAGGTCCTGTTTGAGAACTCACCTGGGGTTCTGAGCGAACTGAACTGGACTGCGTATCCCGGGGACCTTCGCGTTGCCAGTGATGTTAGTCTCAGGCTCAGCTTTCATCCTGCTGATGCTGAGCACGCGAAGCTCAATACGGTCATTTTATTGTGCATTCTTGCGATAATTGGATCGTTTATGTTCCTATACACGCGAATTTTCGCCCAGCAGATTGCCGATCCTATATATGTCATGGAAAAGGGTCTGCGTGAATGGGATTATAATTTTGAGGTTAAGTCGCTTCCGGGTCGTGAAAGCGAGGAAGTATTTAAGCTCAGCCGGGTGTACAACGCCAGGTGGTTACCATTAAAATCACAAATTCACTCCTACAGAAAGGAGAAGGGGGAAACTGAGAAGTCCGTGCTCACCATTGAAGGACTTCTATGATCCATCCTGAGAATCGCTTCAAGCAATACTGGAACGCGCTAATTCTAATCTTCACCGTCTACTTTGCGGTTGAAGTACCACTTCGTCTTACCCTGGGCTATCAACCTCAGGGGTTGTTCTTTGCTTTTGATCTGTTTGTCCTGGGTTGTTTCCTGGTGGACGTAGTACTGAATTTTTTCACGGCCACCTACATCAATGGTGTGCTTGTAACGAACAAAAAGCAGGTTGCAATCTTCTATTTGAAGGGTTGGTTTCTGGTCGATATCATGGCCGCCATCCCATTTGATCTATTCCTTGTAGGATCGCTGTCTGCCCTCACTGATTCGGCGCGCATTATTCGTCTGGTTCGCCTTGCCAGGCTGGCTCGGATTGCGCAGTTCATGCGAAAGCTCGCCCAGGCTGACATTATCAATATTAGCATTCTCAGAATGATGTTTCTAACTTTCTGGGTAATGATGATCGCTCACTGGGCAGCATGCGGCTGGATTGCTCTGGGCGGTGGGAATATTCCTGCTGGAGAATTAACAGACGTTACGCGCCTTTATATTCGGTCGCTCTACTGGGCTACTACAACCATTACTACAATTGGGTACGGTGATATTACTCCGTTAACCAACGGGCAGACACTTTTTACAATGTGCTTCCAGCTCATGGGTGCTGCGATGTATGGTTATGTGATTGGTAACATTGCAAGCTTAATTGCAAACCTGGATGTTGCTCGTGCACAGTATCTGGAGAAGCTTGAGAAGATTGGAACTTTCATGAAGTTTAAAAAGATCCCTCTGGAAATGCAGCACGACATCAGAAGTTATTATACCTACCTCTGGGACACGCGTCGCGGATATGATGAAGCGCAGGTTCTTGCAGATTTACCCAGGCCTCTGGTTGAAAAAGTTTCAATGTATTTGCTTCAGACAATGATTGAGAAAGTTCCTATTTTTACAGGAGCAAGTCCGGATTTGATCCGTCAGATAGTTATTGCACTGAAGCCAGAAGTATACACTCCAGGAGATTTTGTTTTTCGCAAGGGTGACATTGGTGTTACAATGTACTTTATTGCGCGGGGTGCTGTTCAGGTTGTGGGCGACGACGGAGTGACAGTCTTTGCGACTCTGAAAGAGGGGAACTTCTTTGGAGAAATTGCGCTCATCATGAGCTCTGCACGCACTGCAAGCATCCGCGCCATGGAATTTTGTGATCTGTATTCTCTGGATAAAGATACATTTAATGATATTGTTTCCAATTATCCGCAATTTGCCGAGCATGTTCTTGAACTTGCGCGTGAGCGGCAGCATGAAGTAGGAAAGCGCGAGGATGCAAATACGATTCTGTACGCGCGTCCAACCCGAGTAAAGAAGGTTGCAGCCAAAGCAGAGTCCGGAGCAGTTTTGTTGACCTGGGCGCCCATGGACCATGCTGCGGTTTACCAGGTGATTCGGCAGGACTCCGGGAAATGGAGATTGCTCAATGGTTTTATCCAATCACCAGGATTTATTGATGATCACCCGTTGATTGGTTCGGGGACATACAGAGTTCGTGCGGCAAACCAGGCAGGAACAGGCGATTGGAGCGATCCGATTGAAGTTGCGCTGTAGCAGGCTGTTTTGAAGATTCGCGCATTGCGCGGTTTGTTTTATACTTTCTTGTTCGTGCTGGCATTCGTTTGCGCGGACACTCTAATTTTCAGGATCGGTTTCTGGAATCTTCCAAACGAGACGGCCTGGGAGACGGAGCCATTTTACAATTTTGAGTATAAGATGTATCATCTACGGAACAAACCCGCGGATGAATACCGAGTTGTTATTGCAGGCAGTTCACTTGGCCTCTATGGATTGCTTCCGGAAGAAATCGAAACGAGACTGAATCAGTCCGGCGCGTTAGGCGCAAAGCGTATTCGTGTGTTCCTTGTAGGGCACCAGGGCATGCACGGTGTAGAGCTGGCAGCTCTGACTAAACGTTATCTGGCATTGAAACCCGATGCGATCATTTTGCCAATGAACATGGTAGACCTTCGCCTGGAGCGGCCGGTGCTGATGGGTTTGATGGAAAAATTAAAAAACCAGACGCGACCGGATGCGCTCAGGGCCTTGTATCAAGATCTACTTGAAATGTATGGAGTATAGCAAGTCACAGGATTCGATGGATATTCAGAGTATGGTGAGTATCTCAATGGGCAACTGAAGGCCAGAGCCGGTCTACGCGGAATCTGTGAGGCTTACCGGTTAAAGGGCTTTGTTTTTGAACCCCTGTTGACTCTATACGACAATCGGTTTTCGCGCGGGCGATCATATCAGAATTATGCAGGAGTTCCTGTTTTTGAATCGCGCAACATGAATCGGATGGCCGTGTCCCAACGTGGAGCTGTGATTTCTGAGTTTTCGATTCAGGCAACGGACAGCTTGCTAAGTGAAGGACTGCATCTGGAAATCATGGCAGACCGAGCCCGAGTGGAAGTAGTTGGTCCAGCAGGAAAATATACAGATGAATTGAGCCGGGGTTGGAGGACTCTTGAAATTAGAAAGATCGCGAAACCCGGGGAGATGGTTCGAATTGCAATAACGCCAGCGATTTTCAATGAACAGCATGCGGATGCATATAGCGCACGGCTTGCGCGTAACACAGGGCTTGCAGTGCCTGCGCGGAACGGGCAGCGGTTGCCGCGCCGCGAGGATTCCCTGTACGAAACGTTAAGCGACCAGGAATACAAAAAATCTTTTGAAATGCGAAACCTTCAGTTCCAGCGACCGGGTTGGGCCTACATGAAAGCACTCTATGAGGCTAAGTCAGTCTGGGCTCTAAATTCGTTTGATTCAGGATTGCCTGCAATCGATGGGCTGGATCGCTTCCGGAAGGGAATTTCAAGATCTGGAGTTCAATTGTTCCTCTACAATGCTCCGGAAAATCCGCTTACGCTTTCATTATATGAAAAATCAGACTATTACAAAGGATACGTTGCATTCTTGAATTCGTTCAGTGAGCCTGGCTACCATTTCATGGATTTGCATGATTCATTGCCAATGCAGAAGTTCTACGATTATCATCATCTAACCTACGGTGGCGCGGCCGTAGCTTCCAGGCAGGTTGCAGACTGGATTATCCGTGAATTCCGTTCACAGCGTCACTAATTCGACCGTTGATTTTAAACATAATAGTGTTGATGTCATTGATAACATCCTTCTTGAACTTGGTCACATAACGAACCGCACGGGGAACATCGTCTTCGAAGAGATTCTGTTCCATTTCTCGGAGTGATTCTTCAATTTCCATGAGGATGTGTTTGAGATTTCTAAACTGCGCATTGGCTTGAACTAGCGAATCACGTTCCAGGGTTTTGGTATTGATTTCAACCGGAAACTTTTCCATGATACGATTGGAGCCTTCCGCAAATTCCCCGATTAGCTCTTCTATTTCCTGAATGTATTCCTCTTCCATTTCCTGGCGAACTTCCGGGGCTAGAAGCTCCATCATTCTGGCGCGCAAACGCATTAGCTGCTCAATAAGCGAATTGCGCATATAGCGCAGGCCAAAGTGCTCTTTACGGAGTGTCTTAATGGAAA
The DNA here is from genome assembly GCA_021413825.1 of Spirochaetia bacterium. Classification (GTDB taxonomy): domain Bacteria; phylum Spirochaetota; class Leptospiria; order Leptospirales; family Leptonemataceae; genus JAEUSB01. The sequence continues at coordinate 35,657 of JAIOPQ010000058.1, forward strand.
TATAATCACGACCAAGGTAAATCTTGTCTTTGTAGTTCTCCGGAAGATCATCTCTGCTTGCTGTGTAGAGTTTGAGCTCATATGCTTCAGGATGATCCTTTACGCTCAGAAAACGGCAGATCAACAAATGCCCGTTAGATGCTATGTAGTACGAATTAGTTTCTAGCAGCGCAGAGTAGACGGACAAATCGTAGATAAGCAGCATCTTGAGTTTGTCCAGGACATCTTTCTTTTCTGTTATCTTATAGTCCAGGGCTGCGATTTCCTTTTCATCCGCTTCTCCCGTGAGAAGATAGCGATAGTCCGGCGTGATCAAGAAGCGGCATTTTTTCAGGAAAAATTCCAGATGCAAATTGGAGAGCACACGGTTCTGAAATTCATCCAGATGAAAGTTAGGCACTTTCATCATCTCCGTGTTGCCTATTTTCTCAAAGTTTTCCATTTCAATCCCTATTGGGTCCCGTTCTTGTGATTCAATCTCCCTTGCATTCCTGGCCTGGTCAATCAAATTCCAGGCAGAATGAGCATTGCATCCCCATAGCTATAGAAACGAAATTTGTGATTAATTGCATATGCGTAGGCACGCTGCATCAATTCCGTGCCCGCAAACGAACAGACAAGCATGAAAAGAGAGGAGGCAGGCAAGTGAAAGTTAGTAATCAAACCCTGAACGGAAGTTATTCTATCCGGTGGAAATAGGAACAAATCTGTTGAAAATTCTCCGGCCGTGATGCGGCTAAATGCGCGCCAATTTGATTCCAGGGACCGCAGGGATGTTGTGCCGACTGCAATATTTCTCCCTGGAGTTTCGAGTTCGAAGGCCGTTGTTTCGGGAATATTATAGGATTCTGTGTGCAGAGCCTTCCGTTCAAAGTTCCAGGGCTTGAGCGGTGCAAACGTTCCGGTGCCAATTGTTAAACTGAGCGAAAGCGTCTGTGCGCCGCGCCTACGAATTTCATCCAGCAGTGATTGGGTGAAATGCAGTCCGGCTGTGGGCGCAGCCAGGCTTCCAGGGTCGTTTCCAAATACAGTGCGATATCGTGTACGATCCATAGAATCGTCGTCGCGGCCCATGTAAGGAGGAAGCGGGACTTCACCGTTGGCCTCAAAAAATTCCTCCCATTCACGATTCGCCCGCTGGTTCCGTGGTTTGAGCAGCACGAACTCCTCGATGCGTCCAATTATCTCAAATTCTTCACCAGTTGCATGTGCAAGTATCTGCCCTTCGCGAAGTTTTCCAGCACCATATACCATGACGCGCCAGATTCCATTTTCAAATGCAACGAACAATGGTTTGAAACTCTTACCATCGGTGCGCAGCAGAGCCAGTCGTCTGAATGAAACGCGGGTACGATTCAGAATAAGCCGGTCACTTGAGTTAAAAAAATCCGGAATCGCTCTAAAACTACTCTCGAAAATTTTGCCAGATGCAGAATCAACGACAAGAAGACGCGACAGGTCACGTTCTCCCAGAGGCTGCCGCGCAATCAGCGAATCGGGCAGATCAAATGTGAAAGGCTCGATCTGTTTCTCAAATTCCGCCTGGTCCATGGACCAATTCAAATGCTACACTTCTGCGGGCAATTTTTCATTTCAAAAGATGTGCTCCTGTTAAAAGTTGGACGATGAGTTTCTGGTCGCAGTTTGGTCGAGGCCTGGCATGGTTCCAGGCAATCCTTTCCCAGCGGCGATATCTGCGCCTGGGTCTCCTGGTTGTCTTGTTCCTTGCGTTTGGCGTAACATCGTTTAGAATTATCAAAGCTCAGAACGAACAACTGTTTGCGCCCACAAGTCGCAGCGATTTTGAGGACTATTATCAGGCTTCGCGCCTTCTGGCAGAGGGAAAGGATCCGTATCGGTCGGAACAACTTGAGGATATCAGGCAACTGTCCGGATCGTTTAATCCAGCTGATCTGTTTGATCCAGTTAAGCTTCAACAAATCATAGCAAAGTTCCGCGGCCTTGGAACCTATCTCTATCTTCCTTTTACAGCTTTTGCCCTTTTACCGATTTCAGGCCTTGAATATCATTCTGCTGCCGCCATTTTTCAGGCAGCGTCGCTACTGAGTCTCGCAATCATGCTCTGGTTCCTGTACGCAAGCGATCGTGCGCGCGCTCAGAACGGATGGGCAGAAAGAGATTTCACAGTTCCATTGGTTTCTTCTCTCATATTGTTTGCGGGCTTGCTCGCGGAAAATGCAGGGAATGGAAACATTGGATTCTTCCTGCTTCTGCTCTGTTTGCCTGGATTAGTTCTTTCCATGAACGATTCAATTCCGCGTCAAATCCTGGGTGGTTTTCTAATTGGGATTGCTGTTGTTCTAAAAATTACTCCGATCTTTCTTGCGCTGGTTCTCCTTGCGTATTTTCGCATTTTCGCACTGGGCGGCTTAACGCTTGGAATTGCATTTGGTTTGATCGTGCCGGGACTCGCGCTTGGTTTTGACAGGAATGTGGAATTGATTCAAGGCTGGTATGCGTTGATTATTTCTACTTATAACAAATTTGTATTTATGCGGCCCTGGGCTAACAATCAGACAATTTCAGGGGCCATTGGGAAACTCTTTATTTCCGGTTCAGATGTAAAGCAAGCCTCATTTGGATTGCCGCTGCTTTCAGGTGTGACTGATTTTGAAACCGTCAGAAGGTTTGGCCTGTACGTTAAGATTGCCAACGCTGCCTTGATGCTTACTGCTTTAGTAACGTCGCTTGTCGTGCTCTGGCGCACATTCGCCGGGAATTTTTCCGGGATGATAGGCGAAGTTCTTGGTGGGAAAAAAAGTCACGTCGATTTCTGGTCGAATGTAACTCTGGTCAGACTTGCATTTCTTGTTCTACTTGTATCGCTTGTCACCTCAGGTGTAAGCTGGTACCATGCATATGGTATGCTTTTTCTTCCAGTATATCTGCGAATCAGGCAATCGTATAACGGCCAGAGTCTGGTTTTGCTTGAGAAGATAGCATTTACTACCATTGGCTTTTTCTCACTCGCACCTATGATTCTATCCGCCCACATGCGCGATACACTGGCCATGTATTCGATCTTTGCATTCGGTATGGTTGTAATTGCTCTTTGCTATGCCTGGTTGATTCTGCGTTCTTCGGAGGCCAGGAATGGTATTTAATTCCGGCGTTTACGTTTACTTTCTCATCGTTGTCTTCTGTCTTTACTGGGCATTTTCGCGACTCCCTAAAGGGGCGCATCGCGCACAGAATACACTCCTGCTTGTGGGCTCGTATTTCTTTTACGGCTGGTGGGATTGGCTGTATCTGGTTCTTATTTTCACGTCTACGGTTCTGGATTTTTGCGTTGGAATTGGTCTGGATACGCTGTCTTCAGAGCGGAAGCGAAAGCTACTGATAACTTTTTCAATTTGCTGCAATCTTACAATACTTGGAATTTTTAAGTACTACGATTTCTTTGTTCTGAGCTTTGTAGACATGGCCAGACAGGTTTCGCCAGGTGCATTTCCGGATGGAGCATCGTCTATTTTGCTCAATGCAATTCTTCCTGTAGGCATCAGCTTCTATACTTTCCAGAGTATGGCTTACACAATTGATGTGTATCGCAAGCATGTAAAGGCAGAGCGCAATTTCCTGGATTTTGCGTCTTTTGTTTGCTTCTTTCCGCAGCTCGTTGCAGGTCCAATTGAGCGTGCAGCAGACCTCTTAGTTCAAATTAAGAACAACAGGTCATTTAGCTGGGAGAATATTCGAAACGGACTCTGGCTAATCCTCCTGGGCTTCTATATGAAGACATACGTTGCGGATAATATTTCTCCACTGGTAAATCAAGTTTACCTGCCTTACAAATCGTACTACCTGGCTCATCCCATTGCAGCGGAGGGTCACGGTGGATTCCAGGTCATCATTGCAAGTCTGGGATTTGCGTTTCAGATATATTCTGATTTCTGGGGATACTCCGCAATTGCAATGGGCTCTGCGGCGTTGCTTGGTTTTAAACTGACTCAGAATTTTAACAATCCGGAAATGGCTGAAAATCCGGCCGACCTCTGGCGAAGATGGCATATAACGTTGAATCGCTGGGTCACTGACTATATCTATATCCCGCTGGGTGGAAGTAAGCTTGGTGTTCTGCGCAAGTATGCGAACTTATTTGTAGCGATGCTGCTCATGGGACTCTGGCACGGTGCAAGCTGGACCTTTTTTCTCTGGGGTGGTTTTATGGGCGCCTGGCTCATAGGGCATCAGATTCTGCGTGATTACCTTCCTAAACTTCCAGAGACCTCTCCAATCTGGCAAAAGCGTAGCGTCAAGGTTTTGAAGATGGCCGCTACCTTCTCTGTGTTCGGTTTGTCTGCAACGTGCTTTCGCGCGTTTGACATCCATCAAACCGGTGCACTCTGGAAATCCATGCTGAGCTTCTCATCGTATCATCTGAGTGCTGTGAACGATGTGCCAGCAGCCCCCGAGTACTTATTTTCACTTCTGCGCAAGGTAGTTATCCTTGTACTGATTGATACGGCCGCCTATCGTTCTGGAAGTCTGTTCTGGATTTTTGAGAAACCGGTTTGGTTCAGGGCAATGGTATATGTTGTTCTGTTCTTCTTCGTTTTGATTCTCGGGGAGTTTGGCAAAGATGTCATCTATTTTGCGTTTTAAGTATCCGGCACTTCTATTAGCCCTTGGGGTGTTCCTAATTCTGGAAATTGCAGCCAGGATATTCCCAATCGAATACGCGTCGGGGACGGGAATCTACATGACGGAGCACAGGAAGGCCCTTGTTGAAGCCTCCTCTCCGGAGTTTGACTACATCATCCTTGGAGACTCGCGAAGTTTAAGCTTGAATGGGCATGCATCCACTCCCTCTGAACCCTACAGTATTTACAATCTGAGTCTTCCCGCCATGGGTCCGCGTTACTTTCAGTTCTATCTGGAAAAATATCTGGCGAATCGCAAGAAAAAGCCAGCGGCTGTAATTTTTGCGGGTGATCCGGGTCTGTTTCAAAAGAGCTGGAGTACGCCAAGTCATGATCAGCGCATGCTTTATTCTGATGCAGTAGACGAAAGCCTCTGGCATTATTTATCGCTACGATTTACCCGTCGTATTGAATACTTCAGACAGGGACAACGCAATGCCCCCCGCGATGACTTTGGTACACTACTATGGGATGCGTTTTCGCATCGCTATTTGCATTTGTTTGATCCAGGGGACATGATGCAGCAGTATACGGGAGCTGAAAGAATTTTCATGCTACGGGAAGCCATCCCTAATCAGTTGTATCTCTACAGATTTCGCGATGGGATCCGGCAATACGTATTTGAGATTCGCGCCAATTCGTTTCGCACGCATCCAGTACCCTCAGAATGTTCGCGTTGCGCAGTAGTGCCGCAGGCCATGTGTCACCCTGACTATTCTCGCATAGAGCAGAATCTTCTGCTGCGAGAGAAACTAAAAGAGCGCAACGGTGGTGTTAATCTGGCAGATCTCCTGGGTCCAGAGGACCGCATGCGCTACTATATGATGCGCGACGGGGCAATCAAGAAACAAGCGGAAGCGTTTGAAAAGGAATTGCCTGACCTTGCGGCGCTGGAGGCCCTGATTCAGGCTGCAACGTCACGCGGAATCAAGATTGTAATTACCGATGTCCCGGCCATTGAGCCGCTCCGTCATGCCACTTACTATAGACTCTATTTTGAAAAGTTACAGGAACTCCTGAAAAAATATCCTCTGGCTACAATGGTTCGTTTTCCGGATCCATACTATCCTGTGAATCTATTTGTGGAGCAGGTTCACTATGAATGCGAAGGAGTTGAGCGTCTTAACCGTGAATTCTACAGCGGGGTGTTCCCCAAAATCAAAGCGTTTGCGCCTCCGGAGGGCGAATGAATCGATTCGCCGTTTATTTCCCCATAGTTCTTTTCCTTTCCTATTTCGCCGTTGATAAAGCCTGTCTGTTCCCGGGGATGAAGCGTCTTACTCAGCCAGACGCAACTTACTTATACTTTGACCATAAGAACAAACTTCTCGATGAGCTTGAACGTGTTCACAAGCAGAACCTGAAACCAGAAAACTATATCAGCGGGTTTCGCAAGCGCACCGTTGTAATTCTAGGAAGCTCAAGGCTATTATACTTTGATACTGCAAGGTTTCATAGAAACTATCCGGATTGGGAATTGTTCAATTTCAGTGCTCCGGTTACGGCTCCCGCATACTATGCCTACATTCTTGAACGCATTTTGGACCGAGGAATCAAGCCGGACTATCTGATTATCGAAGCGGATCCACTCCAGTACAACGATGGTGGTGATCACTTTGTGCGTTCAAACCTGGCGTACAGCTTTGACCTCCCATTTGTTCTGCGACATCAGGGATTGTTTAAGAATTCTGAAATTTCGTTTTTCCTGGCGCGTCTGATGTTTGCGGGGTACAAATACCCGCCGGACCTTTCCATCTTCTTCCAACGCTTGCGCAATCCAAAGGACCGCTGGTTGCTTGCGCTCGATGAGCTGGATCGTTTTCAGACTGAGAACCGTGGCGCCGGCAAATCGATTATCCCTCGCGAGAACTGGTATGAAAGAGATTTTGGCCGACTACAGGTTTCTGCAACGCAGTCCATTGGTTGGATTTACAGGAACTATCAATTGTCTGAACGCCAGTTTGGTTTTCTGGACTTGATCCTGGAAACAGGGAAGAACAACAAGATCCCAATTCTCTTGCTCAGACCTCAGGTATCGCGAAGCATGCAGGCTCAGCTGGATGAAGACAAAAAGCTTGCGCCAAAGCTGGCAGCGTGGGAAGAAATATTCAAGAATCGGATCAAGGCCTATGGGTTTCCTTACCTGGATCTCAGGCACGATCCGGAAATTTCATGCAATACATTTGTGGATGGAGCGCATATGTCGCTCGATTGCTATCACATGCTTACGGTTGCCGTTATGCGACAATACTGGGATCATTTTGGAACCGACGGGAGTACCTGGACTCATTAACTGCTTCACCTTGTTTCGAGGGCACGTATGATCAGTGCTGGACTCTTCCAATCATGCGTTGCCAGTCGAATATTCCCTCTGGAGTCAAGAACGGCTACAAATGGCAGGCCCTGGCGCAGGGCCGCAAAATCGGCACGCCTGGAAAAATCCCTGTAGGCCGGGTCTGTATCCATGATTCTTAGAATAACCACTTTCCTAAGATAGGTGTGCAATTCTGGATTTTCCAGCATGGATTGCTCGAACGCGCGACAGGGTTCAGACCAGGGGGCAGTAAATACAATGACCAGGATTTGATTGTTGCGGTATGCCTCGGCTCGCGCAGCCAGGTATGTTCTGTGAATACTTAGATCACCCAGGCTTTCAAGAACGGGTGTTGCACCTTCTATGTACAGAAACGCGCTGCGAACCACACCTGTAGTCCCCGAAACGACGATTAGCCCGAGCACGAGATAGAACAGGATTGGGGCTCGCCACTCACCGGACCCCGGCTTCACAGTTTTTGAATTTCAACAGCCTGTATGCTCGGGCGATAGCAAATTCCTTTTACGTCATCGCAAATCTGCGAACGGATCTGGATAGTTTTGCCCGCGAGTTTATCAAGCTCACCTTCGAAAACAAAGTCACCTTTGCCACGCAACACCTTTGCACCTGATTCTGCTTCCGGTTCACCGCTTGGTCCAGTTTTCATTCCAGGCGCTTTGGTAAGCCCGATCTCTTTGAGCAGCTCATCCCATTGAAAGCTAATTGGGATAAATGTTCCGTCCTTTCCCGGGTCCAGATATGCATGATGCCCGGCTGGCACCTGGACACTAATGGTCAAAGTCTTTGCCCTCAGGACTGCCTCTGAAGCTGTGCGATGCGGATTGTCCTTATCCTCTCCGCCGGTTTGAGGCTTTCCGCAGAACGACAGGAATGCAAGGGCCGTGATCAGAGTAGATACAAGAATGCCTTTATGATTCATATTTTTCATCTGGCAAGTTACTCCTATTGTTGCAAGCTCATTCCTGGTTACGAAAGCTTTCAATTCCTGGCAGAATCTTGTATTTCAGCATTCGAGATACAGGCATGTTTGGTATCCCATTATTCAATGAGAGCGGCGGAATCGCCTGGATGACTTTTTGTTTGTTGATCTTGCCCTTATAGAAATCCCAGGCGGACTGAATAAAATTCTCTCCGCGCTTGATGGCTTGCCTCGTCAGAAATTTTACATCCCGTTTGTACGGTTTCCCTGAGACTGGATGCGGTGTAGTTTTGCTGGTTTCAAATTCGATTGAGGCTGGAGTCTCAGGATAGAATAGATTAATAAAAAAATCATACTCGTAAGAGGCCAAACGGTTCAGGTAGGAAAAGAAGCGGTAGGCTCGTCTGGAAACCATTAGCGTTTGTAAGAATCGTGATTTACGAACGGCTCGAAACGCCGCAGGTTGCAGTGGAAACGTGGGATCAAATGTATCGCGCAGTACATCCGCAAAAAAAGGAATCAATTTATTTTTGAAATCGTTGGGAAGCTTAAGTTTTCCTGGCATATCGAATTCTTCCAGTGACTGGCTCGTTTGATTTAACAGGTGCAAGTCCAGAGAACTTTCATACACGCGATGTCTGCATTGGGCAAGCAAACGGTCCAGGGCAGACTCCGCATAATAGTTTCCAGTGATGCTGTAAATCATCGGATGAAAAAACGTGTCTGCGGCCACATGAGAAAGATAGCCGGCGACAAATGCAAAATAGCGGTCACCCTGGTCCAGGGTTCTCGCACGCTCGAGCATCAAATAGACGTGATCCATGTTTGAGTTGCCGCTCCGGCCGTGGATGTGTTCTGCAAAAACTTCTGCCGATGGAATTTTCTCAAAAGGCAACCTGACATCGTAGTAAAAGAGATCAGGCGACATTGTTCCAAAATAGAAGATGTTGATATTGTTTTCGATTGCCTGGCGCGCATTATTGCTTAGTCCGCTCAGCATTTTATCGCCGAGTAGAATGTGGGTAATTTCCTTAGGCATTAGAGTTTATGGATTACTTGCAAATGTTCCTGACTCAAGAAAAATCGGGCGCGCGCCCCATAGGGAAAAGAGAAAGACAAATCATCATCAGAGTCCGCTACAATTTCTCCATCCATTTCTGAAATTATCTCAAGGGTTTCTCCGGCAAGCACATGCTCCGGGCCGAGGGGTATAAGGGCTTCCCGCGCTACGTACGCAAAATAAGGAGCATCCCTCGGGAAGACAGAATCGTTTCGTTTTGACTCGGGTAGACAATTCTTAAACCAGCCAGTGGATCCCGCCCCAGTGGCCGCAAGCAATCCAGAGCATTTCTCTTCTTTGAACTCACCCGAGCCTTTTCTCAAAAGGTAGCGACTCATGTACTCAGCAAAGCGATTTCGGACGCTGTATTCGGATGTGCAGGCTCCAATAGATTTTTCTGTTCCATCGGGCAGGGTGATAGTGCATTCGATTCGACTCCAGTTTTCAGTCGCCTGGTTTTTCAGGTATTCCGTCCGATCAACCGATCCATCGGCACATGCAGCATTGAATCTAGCGTAGAATTCCAGAAACTGTGCACAATCCCCGGCAAGCAATGCACCGCGCGAACTCTTTGGATCAGAATTGATCCCGACAATGGGGCTTTTTGCAAATCGACTGACGTAAACAAAATGGTTGTCACCACCAAAGCTTACAACGCAGCGATAATCCGAGAAATCAAGATCGCGTAGCTGGCCGCGGGCCGCAAAATCAGCGTTTTGAAGCGCAGACCTGAGCCTTGCCAGGGCTTCCTTTTGTCGTTCATGTGATTCATAGACTCGATCAAATGCGAAGTTCTGAATTTCATAGATATTTCGCAGAGCGGATTCCGATCCGTACTTTTCAAGATCGCGCTCCCATTTGGTGCGTTTCATTGCTACAAGGAAGTCTTTCATAAGATCGAAGCTTATAGCGGACGTTAGGCGATTTGTCCAGGCTTCCGAGCAATGTGGAGAGCACTTGAGCCAAACATGAAGTTCACTATCTTAATATCCGTAAACCCGGCCGCCTCAAGTTCCTCCTTCATGCTCAACTGATCGGGATACCGTCGCGCAGACTGGGGAAGATAGTCGTACATTTTGTGTGCAGCTCCGTGGATTAGATACCCAATCTTTGGCACGATCTGCTCAAAGTAGAAACTGAAAAAGGGCGAAAGTATTTTTGGTGGTTTACCTACTTCAAGGAGTAGAAACTTTCCGCCTGGTTTTAGAGCGCGTAGAATTCCGGCCAGACAGGGAGCTCGGTCTTCTACATTGCGCAGCCCAAAGCCCATGCTGATTGCATCGAACTCCTGATCAAAGTCGAGGCGCATTGCATCCCCTTCGCGCAGTATTACGTTCTTGCCATCAAAGAGCTCAGGCCGGGTGGAAACCAGGTTACTCAGGCGATTTCCCAGAACACCAAGCATATTCGAACTGAAATCAACAGCGGTTACAGAGGACGGCTGGCCCAGGATTTTCAAAAAAGCAAGGCTGAGGTCTCCGCTGCCGCAGCACAGATCCAGAACGTTACCCGGTTTTCCTTTTAGCCCGGAGGACAGGACGGTTTTTCGCTTCCAGAGCCTGTGCATTCCAAAGGTGATCCAGTCGTTAAACGAGTCGTAGTTACTGGCAATCTGGTCAAAGTTGGTTTGAACAAATTGGGCCTTGGCTTCTGGCGCAGGAAGGATTCCGCTTTCAGTTCTGCTTGTCACAAGAGTGCTTTCTTTCATCCTCGCCTCATCCGATGAGCGCGGCCGCCAAACCCCAGGACCCAAACGAGCAGCCTTTTGAGGTGCTGGACCTCCAGCAGTCTACTGAGTATGCACAGGCGCTCGAGGCGCGCGGTGACTTCAAGTTCAAGGGTATTTTCAAAGTATTTCAGACAATCCTCGATTGGACCACAAAATTTTCCTCTACCAACATTCTGCCCTCTGTAGATCAAATCGCCAAAGATGTTGAGATTCCAGCGGATCGTTTGAATCTCTATCTCCTTGAATTGCAGGGGCGGGGTTCGTCAAAGGAAAAATTCATTGAGTCGATTCCCTACGTGGATCTGGCTACGGAAGGCCTGGTCCCCATGATCGTCTTTGCACGACCAACCAAGGCCGACGGAACATCAGGCAGGCGTTACGCTGAGGCGTATCGTGATAAGAGCCTTCAATCAATTAAGAAATATCTGAGCCTCAGGCGTCCCCTGAGCTACGATGATTTTGAAAAGCTAATCCGTACATATGTTGATTCCGGTAAGTTAGGCGAGCTTCAAGCCGGCTCAGAAATTTCCCGTCTATTTTTCCAGGATCCAGATCCAAATACGCGCAAGAAGTACCACCAGCATTTTGTGATTCCAATCTATCGTAAGCTAGTAGAAGAGAAGCACCTGGTTGCTTTACCGGAAGGCAAGCCAAGGGTTCTGCTGTATAACACGCCGGATGAACTCTGGAACAGATACTTCATCCTGGCGGACATGTTTCTTGCTTCCGTTGGAGAGCACGGAAAATTTTCCGATCGTCCTGATCCTATGGAATTGGGCGCATACTTAAATGGCTACGATCCAGCTCGTGTGGATGGAATGCGTCCTGGATACAAACAGGCGCACGGCGAACTGATTCTACTCTGTGGTCTCCTTGAGAAGCGCCGCGAAGAAGAGACAGAGCGCAAAAAGAAAGAGGAACTTCAAAAACTAACGGATGAAGTTGCTCGCCAGGCGCGCGTTACCGATGTGCGTCGTTATGATAAGTACGCGGAAGAATTGCGATCGCAAATGCTCCGGTCTTCCGGCATCCTACAGGTAGAAATTCCATCTGGCTCCCGGATGACGCAATACATTCTGCACAAGACTCGTGTGAAAGACGCAATCAAGAGTGCGCGCGAGACATTCGATCAAACAGGTGATCCATCAGAAGTTCGCGTACTCTCCGCAATGTCGATTGAAGATTCGCTCAATCCAGAAGAACTCAAGGCGTTCCATGAACTGGAACAACGCACGTACCTGGAACATTTGCCATGGCTTGTCCGCGTCTGGCGCGCTCTATTTGGAAGTGGAAAGCTCAAACCGGAAGAAGTTAAGAAGATCAAGCAAAAGGTTCAGAGAGAGCAGGCAGAGGCAAGCCTTCGCATTCGCAAAGTAGAAGCTGAACGCAGCAAGAAGGAACTGGTTTCAAAGAAAGTCAAAGGCGCAGAACCCAAATCAGAAAATAGACCTGAGCCTAAATCTGCAGATGAGTCTGGCGAAGATGAGGATGTGGTTCATAAGAACGTGGTAATGGATGAAAAAATCCAGGAAACTGTTCGCGGAATGGTGCAAGAGCTGGATCATGCCTGGGAGCGAAACCTTCTGCCAAATCGTAATTTCTTGATTGAGAAGTTCCCAACATTTAACGAAGAAACAATCATAAACTTTTTAAAGAAATATGGGCGCACGGAGATCCTGTCGTTTAGAGTTCCGCACGATAAGCCGGAATACCTCTGGCCAATCCTGATCACACGAAGATATGTAAAAGCAAAGGGAAAAGCAATGCTTTCCAAGGCCAAACACGACGCTGACGAACAGCGTACGGCCATGATGCCAAATCAGGAAAAGTTTGATGTGGCTACAGCACTGGAAGATTTCCTGACTCGAATACTAGTCAAAATCTAGGGCAAACATGCCAGCAAAGAAAACACCTAAAAAACCACACCGGCCTCAGGCCGAAACCAAAGCGCGTACGGCCAAAGTGCCGCGTCCGCGCCGGGAAGCAGAGGTCGAATTCGCATCGATTGATGCTGCGGAGCGGCGAGATTTTAGATTAACCAAGATTATCTGCACGCTCGGTCCAGCTTCTGATTCAACGCCAATGATAGAGAAGCTTTCGCGCGCCGGAATGAATGTGGCGCGCGTGAACATGTCACATGGGAATCGCGATAAGCATCGCGAAGTAATCCGCCGCATCAAGAATGTAAATCGTAAGATCAATCATCCTATTGCAATTCTAATGGATTTGCAGGGTCCGGAAATTCGAACCGGAGAAATTAAAGAACATATCACCCTTGGTGTTGGAGAAATCTTTACTTTCACTGTGCTTCCGGAAGAAAATCCGGAAATTAAAAGCGTCTTTGTAAACTACAAGGACATGGTAAACCAGCTGAAGCCTGGCGATAAGATCACAGTGGACAATGGACTGATCAACCTGCAGGTTCTCGAAAAGAATGCAACTGGTCTTCGCTGCATTGTGCTAGAGGGCGGGACGTTGGGGTCCAGAAAACATATCAATCTTCCCGGTGTACGCGTAAACCTACCTTCGATTGCAGAAAAGGATAAACGCGACATTGAGATGGCGATTGCAGAAGATCTGGATTTTGTTGCCCTCTCTTTTGTGAGAAACGCTGACGCAGTACTCGAGGCTCGCAGCATGATTGAATCTGCTGGTGGGCATACTCGATTGATTTCCAAAATTGAAAATGACGAAGGGGTGGCAAACTTCGCAAGCATCCTTGCTGTATCAGACGGTATCATGGTTGCTCGTGGAGACCTTGGTGTTGAAGTTCCCATTGCAGAGTTACCCGTAATTCAACGCAGAATGATCCGTGAATGTTGCATTGCCGGGAAACCAATCATCGTAGCCACGCACCTACTTGAAAGTATGATCAGCA
>JAIOPQ010000059.1 GCA_021413825.1 Spirochaetia bacterium
GATCAAATTCTTGCGGAAGTAGATTGTGTTGTATTTACAACCAATCATTCAGTATTCGATGTTGAGTCGATTGTAGACCGCGCGAAACTGGTGGTTGATCTAAGAAACGCAGTTAAGAATCCGGGCGAAAAAGTTTACAAGCTATAATGCTTCGAATAACCACAATCGTGGGCGCTCGCCCGCAATTCATTAAGGCAGCTGTGATTGGCCGCGCGATTCGGGAACGGTTCTCCGGGAAGGTTTCCGAATATTTGATTCACACAGGACAACATTATGATGAAAACATGTCGGAAGTTTTCTTTCGGGAAATGTCAATTCCCTCACCAGACTTGAATCTTCAGATTGGTTCTGGTCCACACGGTGAAACAACCGGAAAGATGCTGATGGGCATAGAGTCGGCATTGATTGCCAACAAACCGGACTTGCTTCTGGTGTACGGCGATACGAATTCAACTCTGGCCGGTGCCCTTGCAGCATCCAAGGCTCTAATACCGGTAGCCCATGTTGAAGCGGGCTTGCGAAGCTTCAATCGTAGTATGCCAGAAGAGCAAAACCGCGTGCTGACTGACCATCTTTCCCAGTTTCTTTTTTGCCCAACCCAGGCGGCCATTGATAACCTGGCCCACGAGGGCATAACGCATGGCCGGAACGGCTATCGTGTGTTTAGGACTGGAGACGTTATGCTCGATGCCTCCTTGTTCTACAGAGAGCAGGTTGCACAGCGTTCCAATAGTATCATAAAGGATTTAGACTTGTCCGGGGATTTTTTTCTGCTCACTATGCATCGGGCAGAAAACACAGACGATCCAGTGCGCCTCAGGGCCATCTGGGAAGGCATAACCAGGTCTGACATGCAGGGAGTTTTTCCAGTGCATCCAAGAACCAGGAAAGTGATTGAACAGTTGGGTTTGAAGCCATCAAGAAACCTGAAGCTGATCGAACCCGTTGGTTATCATGACATGATTGAACTTGAATCTACCTGTTCCTTTATAGTAACAGACTCGGGAGGGGTACAGAAAGAGGCATTCTTCTTTGGAAAGCCATGTATTACTCTACGCGATCAAACCGAATGGGTTGAGACAGTAGAAGCGGGATGGAATGTGCTCGTGGGCGCGAATTCAGATGTCATCGGGGCTGCGATGAAACGTCCCTTAGCCCCGGCAGAAAGACCATTGCTCTATGGGGATGGGCATGCTGGAGAGCAAATCGTAGAAACGATTTTGTCTGCGATTTGATTTGATGAGAATCCTACTAATCTCAAACTTTTTTCCGCCCGTTCAAAATACGGCCTGTAATCGGATGGTTTCGTTTGCACGCTACTGGACCCAGGCAGGCCATCACGTTACGGTTCTCACGACAGCTAAGCATCCTTCCATGGATGGCGCTTTGATAGAGAAAGGCCCCGAACTCGATCCGGAATTGTTCAAGCTAATCGAGATACCATATACTGCATTTAGTGAAGGTGACAGGGGCAGTTCATCCGCCTCTTCTGCGGGCTCGAGGAGCAAGATACGCGCCCTGGCTCCCACACTTCTGGACAGAAGAGCCAGGTGGTTTCTTGCCACTGCGCGTCAGCCACATGATTTTATTCAGGAAATAGATGTTATTGTAGGATCGCATCCCGTAGTATATGCATTGTTTCTGGCCGCGTTTCTGGGCAGAAAATATAAAAAACCTTACATTCTTGACTATCGCGATCTCTGGACAGCCGATCCAAGGTCGTATAAGAGCATCCTACCGATCAGAATTATTGAAAAATACGCAGAGAGACGTCTAATAGCCCGAGCCGCTGCAACCGTTACGGTTTCTGACGGACAGGCGCAGATGATGAGTCAGGAATTTTCATGCGATAGCGAAGTAGTAGAAAATGGATTTGAATCAGATGTTTTGATTCCCGGCCAGTTAAGGCGAAGAGACAGAACTGAATCGAATCCGCGCTTCAAAATTGGTTACTTTGGACGGTTCGTAATTCCGAATCGGGATCCTTTGCCCCTTTTTGAATCACTGGCTCGCTTGAAGAAGATGCAAAATGAAGTGAAATTGGAAATCGTGTTTTTTGGTGACTCGCATCCGGATGCTGTAGCATATACTGGACGGTTTGGCCTTGAAGGAATTGTGAAATCATATCCTGCTGTCTCATCAAAGCAGGCAATCCTCGAACAGGCTGATTGCGATGCACTTTTGTTCATTGATTGGAATGATCCTGCACTAAAGGGCGTGATGACTGGAAAAATTTATGAGTATGCCGCGCTCGGTGTTCCAATTTTGCAAATTGGTGGGTATCCCGGAAGCGACGCCAGTGAATTCATACTCAAACATAAACTGGGCAAGTGCTTTTATAACGACGTGGACTCTCTGACTGGTTTTCTAGCCAACCTTACGCACGATACCGCAATAGCCGATCAATCAGTTGGTGCTACGTTTGAAAAATACAGCAGAGAAAACCTGGCACTCCATTACCTGACCATACTTGAAAGAGCTGCTAGCGGCCAATCCACTTGAAAATGAACTCTTTGATCCGCGGCGGAATTCTGGGAGCGTAGAGAGTCCTTTCTGTATAAAGATCAGCCGGCGGATAAGAAGAAACATTAACAGGATGCTGTAAGGGCATTCTAAGTTGCAACGTAGCCATGTTCGCATAACGGCTGAGTTTGTTCTTTGTATGCGTTGCTTCCATGCCAAATCCAATATTGGAAACTAGATTTACCCCTGGAATAATACACAGTCCCCGATTGGCAAGGTGTGCGAAAGTCCATTGGCCGTCCCAGGTGTCGATTTTGTTTGCGTGTAGCGAATCAAAGACGTAATTAAAGAAACCTCTTGTTTTTGAAGTCTGTACGATTTCTTTCAGAGTATTTGAGACCTTGAAGGATGGCCAGTCGCGCATTGTAACATCATATTTCTGCCAGGCACGACGCCAGGTTGCCCATCCCCAGATATGGTTGAATTTGGAGAAGTAGTAGCTATCGGGAATTGCCGTGTTTCCAAATTGAAAGTTTACTCCGGCTATACTCATAACGCGTGAATCGGATTTGTAACGGTCGAGTAGCTCACGGCAAAAATAAAAAAATGAAAGGTCAGGAATGCAGTCGTCTTCGAGTATGATGGCTTCTTCCACCTGCTCGAATACCCAGGTGATTCCACTGGCAATTCGATTCTTACATCCCAGGTTCTGATCTGAAAAGTTACGCTTTATTTCGCAAGGCCAATCGATTCTGTCCATGATGGCGCGTGTTTGCGCGCATTGCTCAGCTTCGCCTGGTTTGTTTCGTGCTCCGTCCGCAATTATAAAGAGGCGTGAAGGCCGCAGTTCTTGCAAAACGGCAAAGCTTCGCTCGGTTTCTTCCGGCCGGTTGAAAATTATATAAGCGATGGGCGTATCAAACGTGTTTGTTTTCAACTTTCTGGAAGGTTGTTTTACACGGACTTGCTAGCAAGATTTTTTCGTAACCCCCTTTGAAACTATTCAATCAACAGAAACTCAAGCGTCTGAAAGCTCTAGCACCCCTGTTGCTTGTGCTTCGTCTACTTCGTTTAATTTTTCTGCCAGTCGCCTGGTTGGCCCGGTTGCGAAAGCGTCCAGATTTCCTCGTGGCCGATGGATTTTTGATTGGTGATTGTGTTCTGTTGCGGCCGATGATTGCAGCCATGCTCCGTGAGGGTAGAGTCGTCTATCTTGGTGGAAGTCATGCGCGAGAAATTCTGTGGGACATGGACGTGACGTTTGAAACCTTTCAATGGCCCTGGGCCAATTACAATTATTCTATCAGGAAATTGCTTGGATTAATTGGATTGTGGTTTAGGATTCTGATTCTCCAGCCGCGCACAATCGTGGAGCCGCGGGGCGATGTTCGGTCGCTGGCATTCCTGTATTTAACCTGCCCGCGCAGATTGGCCGGATTTTCTTTTACGGGCGGCCACTTCATGCTGGATGTCGATCCAGAGCTGTCTGAAGTCGTCCATCTTGAGGAACATAACCGTGTTCTTTCAAAGTCCCTGGGGCTACGCTACTCTATCGAAGACATGTTTTGTGCGCCAGAACCTGGCAATGGATCTGTCGCAATCTCATTTTCTGGCAGCCAGCCACTACGAGCTATGCCGACTAACGTGGCACTTGCTCTATTGGGGCGGTTGAAGAGCCTCGGTGTGAATATGAGTTACTTAAAAGGGCCAGGCGATTTCTTTCTGAAAAATCCGGAGAACCTGGCTGTGGTTGCAAAGTTCAATATTCCTATCCTGGAAGGTACGTTTTCTGCTTACATTAACGCTCTGAAGAACGCGTCCGGCTATGTTGGAATGGACAGCGGTGGTGGGCACCTGGCGGCCATGATGCAGAAACCATCTATTATCTTTTTTTCCACACAACATTCCTGGTATTGTGGACCGCGCGGCAAGGATACGCAGGCTGTTGAAACGGACGAGATTTTGGAATGTCGTCCCTGCGCGGGAATCACGTGCACAAACGAGAGATATTTGCGTTGCCTGGAAATACCAGATGCCCGGTTGCAACAGGTCGTTTATGAATTCAAACAGAAGCTAGACCGGGCATGAACGATCAAAATCCATCTATTTCCATTGTTACAGTTTGCTACAACAGTGCGGCTACGATTGCAGAAACAGTTCAGTCCGTTCGAGATCAAACCTATTCGCGCCTTGAGCATTTAATCATAGATGGAAATTCAAAAGACACCACCGTAGAAATCGTTAAGAAAGTCAGTCAAGGCTCTCCGCACAAAACGCAGATTGTTTCTGAAAGCGACCGCGGAATGTACGATGCCATGCGTAAGGGGATTGCAATGGCAACGTCGGACGTTGTGGCAATTCTAAATTCCGATGATTGCCTGGCGTCCAATGACACCATTGCGAATATTGCAGCTGCCTTCAGCAGTGATATTGAAGTGCTGATCGGCGATGTTACAATGGAGGATGGGACTCACCCTGGGCGACCTGTGCGTTTTTACTCAGCCGCGAATTTTCGCCCACAGAATTTACGGCGCGGGATCATGCCTCCGCATGCAGGGTTTTATGCACGGCGAGAATTGTTTGAACGTTTGGGCTCGTACGATCCGTCTTATAGATTGGCAGGCGACTTTGAGCTCATGATCCGATTTTTTTTAAAGTATCCATGCAGGTTCAAGCATTTCCCTGAGGTTGTTGCGCGAATGAAAATGGGTGGAGCAAGCAATCAGGGGATTGGAAGCAGAATTCGTTTAAACCAGGAAGTCTTGCGAGCTCTGAATCAGCACGGATTTCCGTCCAACTGGTTTAAGCTGCTCTCGAAGATTCCAGGAAAGCTCTTACAATACGTTATACGACCTTCACGCACCCGGGCAGGCAGATCTTGAGGATATTGATTACTGGAGCGAGCGGATTTATAGGCAAGCAAGCTGTATTTCATTTTCTGGAAAAGGGATATCGTGTGCGTGCTCATTCACGTCGCGGGACAGATAATCCTGCATTGCAGGAAACTCTGGCTGGCAATCTGGATAAACCTGAAGAAGTAGAGAAAGCATTCCGCGATGTGGACGTGATACTCCATCTGGGCGGTCTGGCGCATGCTAAAAACGTTGAAGTTGAGAAACTAGAAAAGACTAACGTTGAATGGACAAGGTTGCTTGTAGAAAATTCAGGCTCCCGCTTGTTCGTTTATCTCAGTAGCTCAAAAGTCTACGGCGAATCAGGAACGTTCAGAGAAGATTCAGCCATCAATCCCGAGGATGTTTATGCGCGTGCCAAAGCCTCCGCAGAAGATGTAATCCGTGATTCAGGCGTTCGCTCCATTATTTTCAGGCCGCCACTGGTGTACGGTGCTGGTGTCAGGGCAAATTTTCTGTCGCTCATGCGCGCGGCTGTAAGTGGAATTCCGTTACCACTCGGTGGAATGACAGCCAATCGTAACTATGTTTACGTAGGAAATCTGCTCTCAGCCATACAGCATGGAATTGAAAAGGGTCTCGTTGGAACGTACAATGTGACCGATGGGGGCGAAGTATGCCTTCCCGATTTGCTGCGAAGCATGGCCAGACTGTATGGAAGGAGGGCACGCTTGATTGCAATTCCACCTCGTCTGCTGAGGCTGGTAGCCCGGCTAATTTCACCGGAAGCGTACGCAAAAATTTCCGGAGAATTTACCTTGAGCACGGACAAACTCGCCGCTACCGGATTTATCCCTCCGTACACGCTTGAGGACGGACTGCGGGAGACCATGCAGTGGTACCGCTCGGCCCTGTCCCAGAAATCACTTGATGGCAGCGCGTCTTAAAAAGATTTAGCGTATGCTCATTGTTCAGAAATTCGGAGGCACGTCAGTAGGCGATACAGATCGCATCAAGAATGTAGCCAATCGAATCAAGGGGTACCATGAACGCGGCGTGCAGGTTATCGTTGTTGTTTCAGCAATGGGACATACAACGGATGAATTGATCGAGCAGGCAGCCAGGCTGAACGCAGATCCTCCGCGCCGGGAAATGGATATGCTCCTTTCTACGGGCGAACAGATTTCAATGGCGCTTATGGCCATTGCCCTTGAGGCCGTAGGTGTCCCCGCAATTTCATTCACTGGCGCTCAAATTCAAATTCTAACTGACGGTCATCATTCAAATGCACGCATCCGTGATGTGGATACAACGCGACTCAAAGAGTCGCTTGCACATAAGAAAGTTTGTATTGTAGCTGGTTTCCAGGGAATAGACGAGAATCAAGAAATCATGACCCTTGGTCGCGGTGGAAGCGATACAACGGCCGTTGCTCTGGCAGTTGCCATGCATGCGGACGAATGTGAAATATACACCGACGTTGATGGCGTGTATACGACTGATCCAAACAAGGTTCCGGGCGCCCGTAAGATTTCGCACATATCATATGAAGAAATGCTTGAGCTGGCCAGCATGGGCGCAGGCGTTTTGCACAATCGAAGCGTGGAACTCGCTTCCAAGTTCGGCGTGACTGTCCACGTCAGATCCAGTTTTAATCACAACCCCGGTACGCTGGTTGTGCCTGAGGAGCGCATTATGGATATGGAAAAAATTACGGTTCGCGGGGTGAGTCTGAAGTCAGATCAAGCGCGAATTTCTGCCCTCGATATTCCTGACAGACCGGGGTTGGCCGCTGGAGTCTTTGGAAAGATGGCGGAATCCAACGTAAACGTCGATATGATTGTCCAGAGTTCTGGCCATGGTGGCAAGAATACAATATCGTTTACAGTTCCGTCCGCTTCAGTTGCAACAGCCCGTGGGCTACTCGATGTATTCCTGAAAGAAATTGGCGGCGGGAATATTACCATCGAAGAAAACATTGCAATTGTTTCTGCGGTGGGTGTTGGGATGAAATCACACAGCGGTGTTGCAGCTACTATGTTTAAAGCGCTTGCTAAAGAAAATATAAACATCGATATGATTAGCACATCTGAGATCAAAATTTCAGTCGTTGTAAGTAATACCCAGGCACGCCAGGCCCTCGCAGCAATTCACACTGCGTTTGGTCTCGATGGCAATGCCTGATTCACGGCAAATCGGCGTATTCGATTCTGGTATGGGCGGGCTAACCGTCCTTTCCGAACTCGTTCAAAAACTTCCAGGCGAAACGTTTTTATATCTAGGCGATACTGCGCGTATCCCATATGGCTCGCGCTCTCCGCGCACCGTTAAGCGCTATTCAATGGAAATCGCATCGTTCCTTGAGCAGCACGATATCAAAATGCTCGTAGTGGCTTGCAACACTGCAACGGCCCATGCACTTCCGGATCTCACGGCGCGAATGAATGTTCCAGTGATCGGAGTAATCGAGCCTGGTGTGCGCGCACTCCTCTCAGCCACACAAAGCGGAAAAGTCGGAGTCATTGGGACTAGATCTACGATCAAGTCTGCCGCATACGAAACTGAAATTCATAAGATAGATTCGAGCGTGAAGGTTGTTAGTCAGGCCTGTCCGCTTTTTGTTCCGATAGTAGAAGAAGGCTGGATGAACAAAGAATTCACAAGGCTTGCTGTTCGCGAATACCTTGGTCCTTTGCACGATCAGGGCGTGGATGCAGTCGTTCTTGGTTGCACACACTATCCATTGATTCGTCATGCAATTGCTCTTGAGTTTCCGGAATTCAAACTAATCGATTCATCGGTCGAGATGGCAGGAGCCGTTTCTGCTGCAGTTCATGCCACTGGCATTGCATCCGCTGGAAAGGGCTCGGTAAGAATCATGGTTACTGACGTTACTGAACAGCTGAGCAGTCTTCAAGACTTATTCTTTCCACATCCTGTGGCAGCGGTAGACGAGATTCTCTTACCAGAAATCTCAGCGGGCTAGCTAGCTCAAAAAACAACGTATCTGCTAGAAAAAAGATTGCGCAATCAGTTCCTTGCGCTTTTATATGCAAGTGAGTGCTTGCGCATTATGAAAGCTCGACGTGACGTGTATCAGGCAATAGCGGACCCTACAAGGCGGGCTATTATCGTTCTGCTTTCAGATGGGTCGTATAACGTGAACTCGATCGCTGAGAATTTCAAAGTCAGCCGTCAGGCAATATCGTTGCATGTGAAGATTCTAACCGACTGCGGACTCGTAAGCGTTAGACAGGTTGGCCGTGATCGATTTTGCGAAGCACATCTGGACGGGCTTGCCGAGGTTTCAGTCTGGTTGAATGCGTTCAAACAGCACTGGGAACGCAGATTTGATTCGCTCGAATCGTACATTGCTAAAGTAAAGAGGGAGAGAGATGGAAAACGGAAAAAATAACACAGCCGACAGGGAACTCAGAATTTCTAGAACGTTAGACGCTCCTGTTGATCTGGTGTGGGAAGTGTGGACTGCGGCAGAACACATTGCGAACTGGTGGGGGCCAACAGGATTTACAAATACAATAAGTAAGATGGATATGCGACCGGACGGTGAATGGATTCTTGTAATGCACGGTCCAGATGGAACCAATTATCCCAATCGCAATGTGTTCAAAGAAATTATTCATCACAAGAAGATCGTATATGCGCATGTTTCAGATCCAAAGTTCACGGCCACAATTGAGTTTGAAGCGCAGGGAGAAAGAACTCTGATGAACTGGCATGCTGTATTTGATTCCGCAGAGTTGTTCAACGCTGTCGTTAAGACATACAAAGCGGACGAGGGAATGCGGCAGAACGTGGAAAAACTCGAAGCATATCTTGTGGCTCAAAAAGCAGTGCGTTAGGGGAAGTGCGCGGAAGGAACAAGCCGCAGATGGACGCAGATACACACAGATGGGGCGGGGATGCAAGGCAAAGGTATTTGCGATCCTGATTTCCGGACTCCCCCAATCTGTGCCCATCCGTGTGCATCTGCGGCTACCTCGTCGAACGGACGTCTTGCATTGAATAGGCGAGGTCAAGAAAACCGTCCTAATACGTGATTCGGTCCGCGAGCTGTACGATGCGGCAAGATCCTCAATAACAGCTGCATAAACTGAAAGCTATTCTGTTTGCTGACGGCGGAAAGAATCAGCCGCAGATGGACGCAGATACACGCAGATGGGGTGGGGATGCAAGGCAAAGGAATTTGCGATCCTGATTTCCGGACGCAGTTCCCCGCATCCGCTCCCCCCAATCTGCGCCCATCCGTGTGCATCTGCGGCTAAAAACACCCTCGTCGCCTCATCCAGGACCTGTACTCAGGGGGATTTTTACTTGCTTGACAAACGGTTGCCTGTCGTTTGTATAGCAAAAAAAAGACAAGGTGTACGTATGCGCGAACTAACAGAAAAACAAAATGCAATCCTGAGCTTTATCCAACACTATCTTGAAACACAGGGGTATCCCCCAACCATCCGTGAAATTGCCCGTAAGTTTGAAATTACGGCCAAGGGCGCCTATGATCACATGAAGGCCCTGGAAAAGAAGGGGTATATCAAAACAGAAAAGAATCGCAGCCGGGCCATGGAAATTCTCAAAAACGCAGATGGAAACGTTCCGGTTCAAGCTTCAGACACTGCCAATGTCCCACTTCTTGGTCGTGTGGCAGCCGGTATGCCAATTCTAGCGCAGGAGAACATTGAAGAGTATCTCAGCTTCCCTAAATCCATGGTTCCTGATACCAGCGTATTTGCCCTGCGCGTCGCTGGCGAATCCATGAAGGATGCGGGGATACTGGATGGAGATATTGCAGTGATCCAGAAATGTGAGACAGCAGACAATGGGGAGATCGTAGTAGCCCTTCTTGACGATGAGGCCACTTTAAAGTATTTCTTCAAGGACAAGAAAAAAGTGAAGCTTGTTCCGGCCAATGATGCATTTCGTCCTATAGTATCTGATCAGGTTACCATTGTAGGGAAGCTGGTTGGAATTTATAGAAGTTACGGTATCTAAGACTGGGTTCGTTTCTATATCATCAGCTGCTTAAGCCTTTTTTCTTCCGGATGGATCCGGAGAATGCGCACGAACTCGTGGCAGCCGGCGCCAGGCTTTCGCAGATCCTTCCATTCGCAGATTCGCTTCTTCGCGGAACGTTTGAGTTTCAGAGCCCGCGCCTGGGTGTGCGCGTCTGCGGAATCGATTTCAAAAACCCGATCGGTATGGGAGCCGGGTTTGACAAAACCGGCGAACTTTATCCCTTTTTGTCCAGCATGGGGTTTGGCCATGTCGAATGCGGAACGTTTACCCGCCACGGACAGCCAGGCAATCCTAAGCCCCGTTTGTTTCGATTTCCTGAACACCAGGCACTCATTAATAGAATGGGATTTAATAATCCAGGCGCAGATCATGCGGCAGGATGTTTTGCAACTCAACGACACGGGGCTATTCGTGGTATCAATCTAGGTAAGAGCAAAATTACAGAACTGAATCATGCAACAGAAGATTACCTCTACTCGTTGCGCAGTCTGTCCAGGTATGCGGATTACATTGCAATTAACGTGAGTTCACCCAATACTCCGGGGCTGCGTCAGTTGCAAGAAAAGGATCGCCTTGCAGAATTGCTTTCGGCGGTTCGCGCAGAATGCAGGGTTCCCCTCTTTTTGAAACTTGCCCCTGATTTAACAGAACCGGCACTGGATGATGCTCTGGCTGCTGCTGACGGTAAATGCGACGGTTTCATCATTTGTAATACTACTATAGATAAAAGTTCGGTTGGCAGTGATCTAGAAGGAGGCCTTTCGGGAATGCCGCTTGCCGCACGCAGTTTAGAAATGCTCCGCCTCACTCGCAAGAAAATGGGAAAAAAAGTCGCACTCATTTCTGTAGGAGGAATCTTTTCTGCACAGGAGGCGTTGCTTCGCATACGGGCAGGCGCGTCGCTTATTCAGATTTATACTTCCTATATTTACGGAGGACCATTCTTGCCCGCTGAAATTCTCCGCGGCATAGATAGATTTTGCGTCCGCGAGAGTACTACCGTCCAGGAACTCATCGGCGTAGACGCATCTTAAAAAATTCGCCGCGATTCTCATGCTGTTTTGCCGTTTGGCGATCTTGATGTGACAGGTGGGAATTTAAACCAGGCGTTAAAATCTCTTGCCTGATTGGATGGTTTGATCCATTTCAGTGGCATGGACCAACAGAAACCCAGGCATAAGTTCATCCGGATGTACAAAGAGTTTGAGCCGGATGAAGTGAAAAAGCACCTCCTCATGATTGATGATCTATATGGGACCTGTGCTAATTGCGGTCAGCTTGGTCTAACGTTTGTTAAAGACAAAACCTGTCCTGGGTGCAAAACAACCTTTTCCTATTTGATGACAAAGCTCAAGAATCCGGGTGACGTTACCAAAATCCTGGCGCGGATCAAGAGCGAGGGGCTATCACTGGTTTTGCTGGAAAAAGACGATTATGATCGGGCGGCTGCCAGAGATGCACTGGGCGATCTTTTCTCAAAGAGCAGCCCGTAGTTTCTCACCGCCGTAAACAACTCGGTCAAATCATAGAAGAAAAAGGGCAGGTCACGCGCACCATAGAGGGAGCGATTGATCTCGGCGATTCTTGATTTTTCCTGTTCGCGTCCTAAATCATCTTCCAGGTTGCGCAGGCTTTCTCGTGCAATCGAATTGAGTCGCAAGAATTCTCGATGAAGCGCTGCGCGCATCTCTGGCTTTTGGTTTCGCTCTCGAATCTTGTTCTCTTTCTCAGTTCTAATTGGATTTGACTTTTCAAGGAAACGGGTTGGATCAAACTCAAGGGCACGCAAATCGCGAGCAATCGTCCGTGGTTCACGACCGTCAATTCTCAGGTCTGCCTTTGGTTTGAGGGAAAGTGTCGCAGAGGCCGCAGTAAATGGAGCGCCTGCAAAATCAAAGAATTCACGCAGTATTTCATCCGTGATGCGATCGTATCTTTCTCCGCCGAGGCCATGGATAAAAATGTCACAGAAGAAAAGGCGACAGAACAGAGTCAGAGTAACGGCGCGCGGGAGAATTTTTGCAGAACCATCAACGGATGTTTCGCCTTCACGAAACGGAGTACGATTTCCATCGATGACAACCCAGAACGGAAGTTCGTTTTGGTGCAAGTCCGGAAGCGGTTGGGCCGGGTTCTTAATGCCTTTAGCCAGACGATATTCCTGGAGCAATCGATTGTAAACTCCGCGGAAGCGTGGGCCATGTGCGCGGATGTAATCAAAAAAACACCTGAATGCCGGGGATTCAAAGAGTTGGCTTGAATAGATGGTTGTAACGTTAATTCCGTTGGCTTCTTCCCATTTCAGGCGTAACTGATCGGGAATATCCATGGGGCGTGTTGCAGAATCTATGATCTCTTCCAGCCAGTCTAAGGATCTGTGTACCTGTGCTGCCATTTCAGGTGCAAGCACCCTGCGGGAGCCAGCGTACAGATTTTGAACAGCTTCGCGCATTTGTTTTCTTCCGGCATTGGGGAAAGATTCATTCTGAAGAATTCCCCCGTTTCCGTTCAATCGCACGGATTGCTTTCTGACTGAATCGCCTGCACGCTCTGGAAACTGAAAAACAATCTCTTCTTCGTCTGTATCGTGAACCATGTGGATTGCTGTTCCGCCGGTGCGCCGCGCTAGTTCGTGCGCCAGCAAATTCTTGACCACGATTCCAGGATGATGAAATACCGGTTGATGTCCCGTGAGGATAATTGGTCCATTTGTCTTTCCGATCTGGCGGCCCAGGACGGATCCCAGGTCAAATTCATCAGAGGGTTTCTCACAGATCACCGGGCCCTGAACTCGACCGGTCACAAGCTTTTCGGAAAGTGATTCTGCAGAATCGGAGAAATAGATCATTTATATCCCTCCGGCCAGTTTTGGAAGACTGGAACTTCTTCCTGGTAGAAAGGTTCTGCAGCAGCGCAGCCACCTTGAAAGCCCCAGTATTTATTTTCGATGATTACATTTTCAATGAACGATTCTTTTCCCGACTTAATGAATTGTGATTCGTAACATCGAATAGCCTGTTCTTTCCTATCGATGGTGTGGCTTACATCGCTAAGGAAACTTGGATTCATTCTGAGTCTAACATGCACCGGAAAATAAAACACAACGCGCGAAGGAAACCACGGTTCCCCCGGTATGTCGGATTTTGAAAGTTTTGCGTAAAACCTGGCGGCAACTACGAGTTTGTTTGCTGCTACATGGTCCGGATGTGCGTCCAGCGCATAGGGAGCAAAAACATAATCTGGCCTGAACGCTCGAATTTCAGTCGCAATCTTTTTGCGATTCTCAATAGTATCTTCAAGGAACCGATTGGGCATATCCAGGGTGATGCGCTCGGCGCCGAGCATGCTGGCTGATTTCTGCGACTCTACCTTGCGAATTTCTGGCGATCCAAACGGAGTAGGTTCACCGTTCGTTAGGTCAAGCAAGCGCACAGGGATTCCACGCATCGAAAGTGAGGCCACCGTGGCCCCCATTCCGATTTCGACATCGTCAGGATGCGCCCCGATGCAAAGTACTCGCACCCCGACAGCAAATCAATAAACTCCGGGTAGGACCACGACTTTTTACGCATGCCTGGAGTAGATCTGGCAGCACGTCCGAACTTCGCAGGACTCGCATGTGGGTAGATATCGAGATTTGCACAGGCCCAGTATCCCGGGACGTGTAAGCGGAAAATCCACCTGCAGGGGATCGGGCGGATTCAGGATGCGAAGCGACCTGGTGATGGTCTCAGCGTTAGCCCAGGTTGATCCGTCTTTGCTGCTCCAGCCCAGATTCTTTGCCATCCTGGCAACATGTAAATCCAGCGGCACGATTAAATCACGCGGGGAAAACGACCGGTAGAGACCAAAGTCCGGAAACTCGCTTCGAACCATCCAGCGCAAATACATGCAGTACCGTTTTTGCGCCGACTTTGCCGTGGGGTCGCCAATTAGATGTGTCAAACCGCGGCTCAATGGTCTGCCAATAGAACTGGCCAGAGCAAGTTGAAAATGCGCAATGCGATCCCGTAACTGCATTCCCTGCTGTCCAAAATGCGACTCCAGGCCGCCGCCCGTTTTGATCAGCTTACCCAATCCGTTCAACAATGAACTGATATCTGTGGCTGTTTGAAATCTGTAATAGAGTTCTGTTTTGAGTCTGCCTTTAATCAGGCGATTGCGCGGGCCCGGCCCGAGTTCAGCCAGTAGAGCATGCAAGAAGCTACGAATGGAGGTAACATTGCCGTACGCAAACATTGCACTTAAGAACGCTGCAATTTCAACGTCGCCTGGGTCACTAAAGCCTGCAGGAATTTCGATTGGATCTGATTTTAGAAATTGCGCATCTGAATATGCGTCGCGAAGCTTTGCAAGGGCACTACGTTGTCTCTGTATGGTTTCTGCATTCATTTAGCTTCATCGATATTTAGAAACGACAACAAACCACGGGGCTTAGGGTTGTACTCAAAGGCAACAAACGTAGTATCGTCTTCTGGATGCGAGCTCTGTCTGAATTCAGCCAGATCCTTTTTGAGCAATGCTGCAATTTCCTTTGTGGTTAAACCCAGGTGCTGATACAGAAAGCCACGCAGGCGCGCTTCACCGTAGGGTTCAGCGCGCGGATTAAAGGTTTCTGTGACCCCGTCAGAGTACAAAAACAACCTGTCTCCCTTTTGCAGGTTAAACATTGCAGTGCGATATGGGTCGAGTAACAATCCCGGTAGGCGCTGCGTATCGCGCAGGGTTTCAATTCCGCCCGACGAAAACCGGAATATCATTGGGCCCGGGTGAGCTGCGTTCAGGTATTCAACGCGGCCGCGCCCAAGATCCAGAATAAAGGCGAATAACGTTATAAACTCGTTTCCTCGGTAGCGCTCCATCAAGAATGAATTCAAAGTTCCCACAGTTTCAGCCAGGCCAATTCCTGAAAGCATATGGGATCTTACCATGGATCGAATTGCGCTCACCAGATAGCCAGTTCCAAGGCCGTGACCGCTAACATCTCCAAGCAAAAATGCAATTCGATTTTGAGGTAGATGGATCAAATCCAGGTAGTCCCCCGTAACAGATAGAACGGGTAGACTGAATGCGCCGAGCGAAATGTCCTTAACCTCGCTTAGCCTCCAATCATCTGCAACGTTTCGCTGGGTTTGTCCGGCCAGAGCAATTTCACGCATCTGCCGGCGCTTCGCCACCTCTTCGAGAAGGATTCCAAAGTTAGTAACCAGCATTCGTGCAAGTCGCCCAGATTCCTGAATATAGCGAATCTCTGAGAGCGAAAAATTAACGTTATCCGGCTTAAACCCAATCAACAGAGCCACAAGAGGCAGGCGCTTTTCAACAACCTTGTGCCCGAGCTTACGCATCACAAATCGCTTGATGCGAATGGTCCAATCGTTCTCCTGGCCGGAAACTCCTACGGCCATTGTGCAATGCTGGTCGATCAAGTATCGATACAACAAGCCGCGGCTCCCGCCCGCAAATGTGAGATAGGATGCAACTGCCATCCGTTCCGGATGAATGTGGCTCCACACAGGGCTGTGATCGGCCAGTCGAACTAAAAGATCACCCTTCAGCTTGAATCCTGCAAAACTACGATCAGAAATGAGCATGACTGCCTTTTCAATTTTCAGCGTGGTTTTGATTTCAGCCAGGAATGCCTCAGCCGCATGATCAATCCTTGTAGCTTCTGAAAAGATTCCAGCAATTCGTTTGAGAGACTCAGCCCGATCTCCGTCCAGCCTCCACATACTTTTCTCTATGAACGTAGAGATTCGCCTGCGCGCTGGATCCAGGAAAAAAACAAGTGTAAGCAGGAATACAAGATGCACGATCCAGCGGTACTGTTCGTCCTGATCTGGAAGGAGAATGCTATGTGTGAGCAACACTGCTCCATAGATAGCTACAAAGAAAAGCGTGAGCATCCCGGCCATAATGGATCGCCCCAGCACAAACTGAAACGGCACTACGTGAATTCTGTAGGTGCCGTATACCAGTGAAACAGGAAGCACGGCCGCCGTTATTCCGGAGACATAGAAGCTTTCGATTCCAGCTCCACGCCTGAGATCGAGTGCCGCAACTGGCATGAGCAATCCGAGGACTGAACCGCTAAACAAGAACCAGCGTTTGGTTTTTTCAATCCTGTCATGCGAAGTTCTAAGCGCGTTTTCCAGTTGAAATCCAAGGACTGCGAGGACGGTTGCATAATATCCCAGGTGTTGCACGCGAAATAGATTGCTAAACGTTCGCAGATCTTCTGAGCCCACAAATGCAACAAGGCAGAAGAACAGCGCAACGAGCGCCTGTGCAAGAATCAGAGTTCCACTTACTTCTTTTCCGGTTGTCCGGAGGCCAAGATTAAACAGAGCCGGGATAATTACAAAGCCACTGATTTGCCAGAGTAAATCGAGACCGTGGCCCGCTATGGCTGCAACGAATGCGAACAGAAACGTGCATGTCAAAAGGCAAAACGACGCAAGATAGAAATCATTTCCATACTGAATAAACCAGATGCCCGCAAGTAGATACAGGGCAGAAAGTACGATCACGGGTGAAAAATCCAGAAGCTGTTGCAGTCGATCCACTGGAACGGGTCGCATGAGTGCCGGTCCGCGGTCAGTTAGGACTGGAACGGGTTGATTTGTGACAAAAAAGGCGCTGGCACTTTGCGGAGCCCGACCCTCGATCTCAATCAATCGCCTGATTCTTGGCGCTGGCTCTGCGCTCTGAACGCTCACGATTACTCCATCCGGCATGTAATAGACAGGCAATCTGAATCCTGTTTCGTTTAGCTGAAAGGCGTATAACGTTATTAGGAGGACGAGGGAGAGTGCGTAGTGTATGCGAAACATTCAGTTCTGTCTGTTGAATTGAATGACTGGCTTATCGCCAAAGGAAAAGCGTACAGATGGATTTTCGTCTAAATCAATCATGTTGCGCCAGCCAGAAGACGTTAAAACCGCAGATGGTTTGTCGGGATTGTTCACCTGAAATCCAGGTCCATCAAACATTGCAAGTATCTGCCCGTCCTGGCTACGAATCTCCGCCAGGCACAGATCGATGCGGTCGAACGCGCTTGCTGCTCTGTTCTTTCTAAAGTGCGTCAGCAGCTTATGCAAGGTTATCTGATGATCTTTCTTGATCAGGGAATACAGGCTGCCGAGGAGGCTTGAAAGCAAAATGGCGCTTGATCCGTTTACGCGATCTGCGCCAAACATTACCAGAAACCAGGCAGCCCCTCTCTGCTCCTCTGTTGTGAAAAATTCAACAACAATAGGCGCCCTTTCGTTTTCATAAAGATTGATTTGGATTCCGGGAATTGTAGGAACATCTGTGCGCTGTAAGAATTTTCTGATTTTTTCCGCCACAAGAAATTCTCGGTCCATGGCAGCGGAGTCCATGAACCGTGCCGATAGAATAGAATTCTGAATACTCGCCGCCGCTTTTCCAGCGAACGTTTCTAACGCGCGTTCCGCATACTTGTTGGTGGGCGGTTCATGTAGAATCAGGAACCCTACCATTCGATTCCGATAAAAAATCGGGAAGAAGAGAGCGGCGCGCATCCTGACCAGGATTTTACGAATCTCTTCCGGCAGAGGACGTTCCGGAGTGAGGGGCGATTTCTCATGTTTTACAAAACGCAACAACTCGTCCACAGAATGATAGTAAGATGACCGTTCTTTGATTGGCTGCCCTTCAGAATACAGATAGTATACAAAGTGCTTTCTGGCACTGTCTGAAATTGCTAGCTTTGCCGCGCGAACTCCCATCCAGGCCATAAGTTCAGGAAAGATTTCACCGGTAATTGACTCAATGGTAAAGTGGGTTGCAATGAAATCAAGGTGATGGAGACCGCCAAACATGGCTTCGTAGTCGTTGCGGCCAAGAATGAGACGATGCAACCGTTCGCGCGCCGGAAAGAGGAACAGAACTGCCAGAAGCAAAAAGACCAGAGAAACAATTTCGTTGTATCGCGGAACGTTAGCTGGCACTAAGCGCTGGATAGCGATAAACAAAAACACTACAACTGTCCCGGATGCGAATGAAAAAATCCAGGTCTTCCACCTGTAAGCGGGTATTCTGGGCGGAAACGTCATGTCGTGTAGTCGGCGTTGATGGAAATATACTCCCGGGAAAGGTCGCAGCCCCAAACTCTTTCTTCTGATTTACCCAGACCCAATGAAACTCTCAGTACGATTTGGGGTTTCTTCAGGTAGGCCTGGAGGATGGGGAGTTGATCGGTTCCAGTCATTTCAAGGAGCACGTCACCAAAATAGATCTTGAGATTTTCAAATGGAACCGGTTCATCAAATACTTTGCCAACAGCCATGATAATCCGACCCCAGTTTGGATCCCCGCCGTGAATTGCGGTTTTGATGAGTGGACTATTTGCAATGGAACGCGCAATCTTTAGGGCCTGATCCTTGCTGCGCGCTTCTGTGATGCGCACTTCCAGGATTTTTGTAGCGCCTTCGCCATCAGATACAATGGAGCGCGAAACCTGCTGACTCAACTCGACAAACGTGCGATAGAACTCGTTTGAATTTGCGTCAAGGCCGGGAAGATCAGTTTTAGAATCAAATTCAAGATCTGAATCCAGGGCTGATTTTGCCGCGTCAGGGAACTTGATTGTGTGGCCAGAAACTCCGTTGGCCATTATGACGAATGTGTCGCTTGTGGAGGTATCAGAATCTACCGTTATGCGATTAAACGAACGATTTGCAACGCATGGTAGCATTCGGCGCAGATCTGCGGCGTCAATCTTTGCATCCGTGACCGCATATACCAGCATGGTTGCCATATTTGGCTCAATCATTCCTGCACCCTTGGCTGCAATCGTAAGCTTAACGCCGTTCCCCAGCGTGCGTGAAGCCAGTTTAACCGTCTTGTCTGTTGTGCGAATTGCATCTGCGAATGAATGGAAGTCCGCCGTCCTGAGACGCGCTTTAGCTTCACGGCATGCTGCATGGATTTTTTCGATTGGTGGTAGTCGTCCTATGACGCCAGTGCTCGATGGGAGCACATGCGTGGTCTCGATTCCAAGGGATTCTGCCGTAAGGCTGCACATCTCGCGGGCTAGCATCAGACCTGGATCTCCAGTTGCGACATTGGAGTTCTTGGAATTTACTACTATTGCTTGCAGTACGCCGCCAGCAATGTGTTCGCGTCCTACTACGACTGGTTTGCCCGGGAAATTATTCCTGGTAAAAACGGCCGCCGCGGCTGCGGGAGCTTCAGAGTAAATCACTCCGAAGTCGAGGGTTGTATCTTTAATTCCGGAATTCCAGCCTGCGGCCAGATATCCTCTGGGGAAATCGCTCACGTTCAGATTCTCGTGATTGTGCACCCCCTGTCAAGCGGATGCGCCCCGAGGCCCTGTTTCCTGTATAATCCATTGCAAAAAGGCCAGTGATCCTTTCACGATCGGAAGGCCAACAATGCAGGGATTGGAATAGCTGTGGTTTGCCCGCACTTCTTGTTCCAGTTGATCGAATGATTCCTCGGTAGTTTTAGCGATGAAGGGCGTTTCCGGCTCGCTTTGAATTTTGTCCTGCCAGCGATAGATCGATTGGATTGGTGCCAGGATATTTACACATGCAGCCAGCCGCTTCTCAACAAGGATTTGTCCGATTCGCCTGGCCTCGTCCGGACTTGAGGTAGTAACATAGACGAGCATTGTTTTCATTTTGCTGTTGAATATCGCTTGATCCAGAGCGCAACTTTGAATCTGCTTGCTGGATGGAATCCAGACCTCTTGAAAATAAAGTTGCCCTAGTAACCGGATCTGCACGCGGCATTGGCCGATCAATTGCAGAAGACCTCGCTTCATGGGGGGCCAATCAAGTAATCCTGGACGTTAGATTAGAAGATTGCCAGAAGACTGCGGCTGAAATTGCAGAAAAATACAAAGTCAAAACAATCGCTGTGCAATGCAACATCACCGTTAAAGAACAGGTTGAAGCAGCCCAGGAAAAAATTGCAAAAGACTTTGGAACCCTTCACATCCTTGTAAACAACGCCGGCGTTCTAAAAGATAATCTTCTAATTCGCATGAAGGAAGAAGAGTGGGATCTAGTGCTTGATGTAAACCTCAAGGGCGCATTCCTCATGACTCAGGCCATGCTCAGGCTCTTGATGAAAGCTGAAGGCGGATCACGCATTGTTAATATTAGTTCTGTTTCCGGAATTGTGGGCCAGGCAGGCCAGGCAAACTATTCCTCCAGCAAGGCCGGATTAATCGGTCTTACAAAAGTGACGGCGCGCGAGTATGGTGCGCGCGGTGTGCTTGTAAATGCAGTTTGTCCGGGCTACGTCCAAACAGACATGACAGGTGCCCTTCCAGAGAAAGTTCAGGAAGAACTCAGAAAGTCTGTGCCCCTTGGCCGCGCAGGCCAGGTCAAAGATATTTCACGTGTTGTACGTTTCCTTTGTTCAGAGGACGCTGGCTTTATCACCGGAACTGTAATCCGCGTAGATGGTGGAATGGCTACGGGAATGTAGGGACACAGATAGGGAAGGATAGGTTCAGATCTCGGTTACATTGTCTTTCCTTGTTCCGGTGCGTAGCACCGGCTGTTTCACTTTTTTGTTTAATGCTCTTTGATCCGTGTCCATCGGTATCCATCTGCGGTTAGTCTCCTTTCGAATCACAATTCCAGTTTAGCTTCCAAAATGGCGAATTGCCTTGAGGTTTTCTTCCCTCTGGCTGTGCTCAAATACAGATAGAGAAACTTTGCCTTGATCCTCAATTGCAGTCCTGAATGTTCTTCTGCAAAGAAGCGAGCTCCATTTGAGTACTGGGGTGTCGTGCGCATGAAGGTGAATGTGCTTGGATATTTGCTGCTTGTGGCGCGCGCGAATGCTGTTAGAGCACTCTCAAAATATTGAGTCTTCCATTGCAGTGAAACTTCACCACCCGGCGCTCCAAGACGTCTGGCTTCATAGATCATTTCAAACGTGATGTTTCTGCGGCTAATGGACGTTCCAATCCCGGCTGCAGAATCAGGTTGCCTGGTCGCCGTGCCATACGTCCGGGCTTCATACGCACGACCGCGCAGAATGAGTCCCAGAGGAAGATCCTCCCCTTGAAATCGAAGTCCCCCGCCCGCCACGCGCATTCTGTTGCGATCCAGGTCCTGTCCGGCACTTTCTCCAAACAAGTAGCCCGCAGATCCAAAAAGCGAAACCAGCCCGGAGCGCCCCATGCGCCTTGTGTCCAGTTGCTGCTTTGAATCTAGATCCCAGCGACGTTCACGCGCCGCTTCGATTGAAAGAGTGAAGGGCTCGCTGAGTAGAAAGGATGCTGTGCCTTCAGTCGTCCAGGGTGAATCTTTGCCAGCGAATCGAATTCGCACTATATCTGCGAAGAGCGTGAATGGGAATCCCTTTGAAAGTGCGACGGCAACCGCACCCAGGCCTGACTCTGGATGCATGGCTACAAACGTGCGGTCAGATGGATCGCGGAAGTAGAACCCCGGTCGTTTGCTGCCCTGGATCGCAAATATGCCGGGCAGATAGAATTCTGGCAGGGCTTGCACAAAGACCGATGGAGTCTGGCGCGCTGAGGGACTCAGAACCTGCACCATCGATTCATCCACCAGAAAGGATGTGCGTGGACCTGGCAAATAGCGCCAGCCAGCGGCGAATCCGATGCCTGGATGTGCTGCTTTGATCGAACCGTAGAATCGGTCGCGTTCCTGGGTGCGGGATTTCGACGATGGACGCCTGGCTTCCCCAAGCCCTTTGATTTCCAAATTGTCGCATGTTATTCCTGATTCAAGTAGTAGAGCGTTGCTTACCGGAAAAGATGTGGCCCCTCCTCCAAGGGTTGGCCTTCCGGTCTCGCAGGCGGGCAGAGAGGCAGTTGCAAAAAACAACAGGAGTGATAACTGGTACGGAAAATGCTTTTCAACCCACGGTGCTACGCGATTCTTCGAGGTTTGATGCTCCATTTGAGCTTATATGGTTCGCGTTTGCTCCATCGATCCGAGTTTTATTCGCGGGTATGGTTAATTGGCTGAGACTCTGCAAAATCGTCTGAATACTCTTTATTCAACAAATAGAAGGGATATCTACGCCTATCTCAGTAGAATTAGCGGGGATTCAGATCTGGCTCTGGACCTCTTGCAAGATGCGTTTGTTAACTTCTTTTCTCACTATAAAGAACGCGAAGTTCCGGATGACGGAAGCTGCAGGCGCATACTCTTTCGCATTGCCAGAAATCTGTTCCTCAATCACGTAAAGAGTGCAGCCAACAAGCATTCACGCCTGGAAGAGGGCGCACTGGCGGATTCTACCGCAGCAAACCGCGAGGATTTCTCGCCTGCGATCCAGCGATTGATCCTGGCTTTGCCAGAACGCGAGCGTACGGCCATTGTCCTGCGTTATATGGACTCCCTTAAGCTGGAAGAGATTGGACTGGTGCTGGGGCTTTCCGTCTCCGCATCCTCAAGGCTAATTCAGAAGGCAGAAAAGATGCTAGAATGGGAGGCCCGAAAGCTCGGGATTTCTCTCGATGACTGAAAAAAAAATCGCAAACTCTGACCCCCGGGTTGTTTGAAGAGATAAGGGATATGGAAGCTAAAAGAAACAAGCTTACGCGTGCCATGCAGGAAGTTCCTGAGCTTCCAGAATTTAATCCAGCCTGGATTACGGCTGAGCCCCGCCATCGTGTGTCCGCATCTCTCTTCTCAGAAAAGACCACTTTGCAGCGTATAATGCCAGGATTGCTTGCAGCTGCTACCGTGCTCTTTGGTGTGTCTGCATTCCTTTACATTCAGAAATCAGGACCGGAGCAAACGGTTGCTGCGCGCGCCCTGGTGCTTACTGTTTCCGGCACAGCACAGGTTGAGCGCGGCGGTAAGACAACACAGGTGTTCAACGGTGATGTGTTGACCGAGAAAGATCGCCTATCGGTTGGTGCGGACGGTCGTGTGGATCTGGCTTTGGCCGGTCATTCAGTTCGCATTCTCGCTGGAACTGATGTTGTGATTTCCCAACTGAATCGGAGTAAAGAAGGCACGGCAAAGAATGTTGAGCTTGGCCTGGACCGTGGAAACATACTCAGTTCTGTCAGCAGGCTTGAGCGCGGTGATAGCTTTGTAGTTCGGACGCCAACTGCGATTGCAGGGGTGCGTGGAACACGCTTTGGCATAGCAGTAAATGAAAATTCTACAACCGTACAGTTGATTGATGGATCTGTTGCAGTTACGCCTAACGGCAAAAAAGAACAAATCCTTGAGCCAGGCAGTGCCGTCGAAGTTACAGCGCAGGAAGTTCGTTCGATCCCTGTAACAACAGGCACGTCAGATGCCTTCAAAGACATGGAAGCCAGTAAAATGACGGACCCAGGTATTCTTGCTGCGGCTGATTCAGTAAAGGCAGCGCACTCTGAAGAAGAACTTGTAAAGTTGTATCAGAGAATCGAAATCATTCGTCTGAAAGACGGAAGAGTGTTCCGTGGCGTAACTATCCAAACCAACGGAAGGGTTATGATCCATACAGCGGATGGGCTTCATATACTTGAAGCAGCTGAGGTGGCAGACGTAAGTTTTCCAACAGAACAATGAAAGAAGCATTTTTGGTAACACCGGAGATCCCGGTAAAAGGAGAAAAAAAATGAAAGGGAAAATCGCGCCTACAATCCTGACCGGTCTGATGATGATTTCTGCCGGTTTGGTCGTAAGTTGCGGACAGAAAGGTTCCGAAGCGGCTAACACATCTATGATGATTGTGTACACCACAGGGGATGCCTTTATCCTGTCCGAAGGTAAGTCAGAAGCGCCTGCTAAAGTGGGAATGGTCGTCCGTGAAAAAGACGTTATTCGCACTGAGTCAGGAACTATTGACCTGCAAACAAGAAGCGGAAGCGCAGTGCGCGTTCGCGAAATGACACGTGTGACCATCGCCACATTAAACGGCAAAGGTGACACCAAACTTAGCATGAATCACGGTGGGATTCTTGCTTCTGTGAAGAAAGCGGGTCAAGGAGAGAACTTCAGTGTTACTACCCCAACTGCGATTGCGGGTGTTCGTGGAACAACGTTCTCCGTAGACGTGGGTGAAGACCAGCGTTCATCTGTGCGTGTTATCGAAGGTAAAGTTGCAATGGCACCTCGCGTTGCTGCTCTCGATAAATTCACAGAAGCGCAGATTCAAGCTGATCCAAACCTTCAAAAGCTTTCTCAACTTTCACAGAAAGAAGTAATCCTGGAAGACAAAACCCAGGGCCAGATCGATCAGAAAGTTGAAACTCAATTGATTGCTGCTAACGTTGCACTCGAGTCTTCTCAACCAGCGCCTGCAAAGATTGCAGCTGTAGTTGCTGAGACTTCAATGGCAAAGCCAGTTGAAAGCCAGAAGATTGAAGTGAGCACTCGTGAAATGATCGACGCAAGAACTCTTGTAGCGGTTGACGCGAGCATTATGGAAAAAGCTGTATCAGGTCGCCAGGAAGAAGCTGCTAAAGAAATCGCTACAAAACGCGAAGCAGCTACTGAAGCGGTTCTGAGCCAGGTTATGGATGATGCTTCTAAAGCTAAACTGAACTCTGAAAAAGAAATTCAGCAACATTACAACAAGCTTGAGTTGATCGTTCTGAAAAACGGTGAGAAACTCCGCGGTGCAGTGATTGCACAAACCGGAAATTCAATCGTAGTTCACTCACCAGAAGGTGTTAAGAAAATCCAGAGATCTGATCTGGACTATCAAGAGCCTCTGTTCTAAGAATCGATTCAAATCGATCTTTGAGAAAAGCGCCCTTCGGGGCGCTTTTTTTATTTCCTCAGAAGCCTGACAAAATCCGTTACTGTATTGTAGATGACTGAACCCTCTTTAAATGATATCTACGCTCTGATGCGACCGCGCAAGGTCTGCATCTGTAGATCCGTGACCGAAAACATGATCCTTGAAGCCATCGAACGCGGCGCTCGCACATTTGAGGATGTTCAGAATGTGACAGGTTGCTCAACCGGCTGCGGAACCTGTGAAAGCTCGGTGCGTTCCATCATAGAAAAAAAGCTAACGCCGACCTGACTAGCCCAGAAATCTAGTTTTCATCCGACCCCCTCAAGTTAAGCCGACTCCATGCTTTCGCTTCAATGGTCCGAACTTCTCAAATCGGGCGGTGTAACTCTATTTGTTCTCTTAATCTGCTTTCTATTGGCCGCAATCTTGATCATTGAACGTCTGGCCTACTATCGCACGCGAAACCGTGAGGTTAAGGCAGTCCTTGCGCAAATCGCAACGCAAGAAGCATCGCACTCACTGCCACCCCGCGAAGCGTATCAACTGATGGATTCTCCGGTAAGCTATGTTCTAAACGAATGCTATCCGTATGTTAAGGGCGACCTGTTTGAAGAGGTTAAGAGTCGCGCCATAGCGGAGAAGGTTCCAGAGATGGATCGGTATTTGAATGTGCTTGCGACTTTAGGCACAGTTAGTCCTTACATTGGACTTCTAGGAACCGTTTTTGGAATTATTCGGGCTTTCATGAGTCTTGGCGGAGGCGCTGGAGATACTGCAATGTCAGGCTTGAACGCAGGCATTGCCGAGTCGCTTGCAGCAACGGCTGCAGGTCTATTTGTTGCCATTCCTGCAACAATCTTCTTTAACTACTTCCGTCGCCGCAGTGATGCGCTCTTGATGCAGATTGAAATTGCAGCCAGTAGACTTAAGACTCTGGGCAGAGGCTAAGCGTGGTTTCATATCGCAAAGGTTCGTCTCAGCTTTTCTCAGGCATTAATATTGTGCCGTTCACCGACGTTGTACTGGTTCTTTTGATTGTGTTTATGGTCTCTGCACCAGGACTCTTGAATACTGCATTGAACATCCGTCTGCCCGGAGCCACACAGGGCAAGCAGCGCCAGGAAACGCATATCGACGTTGGCCTTGATGGGGCCGGGAAAATTTACATCAACAATTCCCCCGTTGAGCGCAAGGATGTTGAGGCAAAGATCAAGGTTCTGATCAAAGAGAATGGTGCAGAAATTCTACTTAACGCTGACGTTGGCGCAAAGCATGGCGAGGTGGTGGAACTCCTTGACTTACTACGCAGCGCGGGCGGAAATAACGTGTACATAGGTACCGTGAGAAAGTAGTGCGATTTAAGATCGAAAGGCTTGGGCTGATATGCGCCGTTCTCTGTTTTGTATCACCGGTCTGGTATCTGTTTCCCCTCTATCCGCTCGCTTCATTTCTGTTGCTTGCTTCAAGCATTGAGTTTATACTTTCACTTGGTCTGGCAATCCTGTTTGAACGTGACCAAATTGGAACCAGGCAACGAGATATTGCAGAATTCCTTATTCGCGTGCTGGGACTTCCATTGACAATCGTCGCATTTTCCTCTGGCCCTGGTCTAACACAGGTCGCTTTGCTCCGGACATTCTTTTCTACCGTTTCAGTTGGGCTCATAAGTATTCGCAGGTTGATGATTTTCTATTTCCTGATGGCCATTGGACATATTCTTTTCCTTTTCTTTCGCGATTCGTTATTCAGTCTTTCAGCTGCGTTCCAGGTGTACCCTGCCTGCCTGCTAGCATTGGCAGCTGCTACAGGAGTTCGCTATTGGATTGTAAGCGAACGGCTCAGAAAGCGCGCGCAGATTTTGCTTCTTCGGTTCAAGAGGGACTTAACTGCGAGCAAACAATCGGCACTGAATCTTCTGCGATTCAATTTCAAGCGGGAAGAGGGGAGTCTCTTCCTGCGCGGCGGCCTGGTCCCAGGGTCAAGCATCGAGGGTGTGCTTGCCTCATTCTACTTCAGAGGAATGGAAAGAGTCGCGCTTGGTCCGGGTT
This sequence comes from Spirochaetia bacterium, assembly GCA_021413825.1. Taxonomy (GTDB): domain Bacteria; phylum Spirochaetota; class Leptospiria; order Leptospirales; family Leptonemataceae; genus JAEUSB01. The sequence goes on from JAIOPQ010000059.1 coordinate 27,128, forward strand.
TTGATCGGGAATGGGAGCAGTTCATTGGCAGACTGACACAGGTTTTTTCAGGGCTTGAATGGCGATGGGATGGAACTGTTCTCCGTTTTTATGGAGAGATTCAAGCGCCAGGAACTCTTGCTAGAATCGCTGCATATTCTTCCGAGGCTCTTGCATTTGCAAAGAAGACTGAAGCATATCATACGCAGGCAAATCGAACATGGCCCTGGGTTCAAGTCCTCATTTCTACGGGCACGGTCTCGCAAATTTCAGCGGGCCCTGGTGTTCCATTGCGTTTGCTGATTGGTCCTGTTGTTTCAAAGCAAAATGAGTTTGCAATCTTACTGCTAAAGGGCAGAAATCCCGAGATCGTGGTTGGAAGTAAGTTCCCAATTTTCTCTGGAGACCTTGCAGAGTTTTGTAACACTGTATTCTTGCGCGAGACTCTGCGTCCAATTGAGGACTGGATTTTGCCAGGTGAGTGGCGGCGTGAAATTCTAGAACGTGGATCGGCTGATCTGGCAGATAGAATTTTGTCCCTGGAATCCAAACCAAACCAGAGTTGACAGCGTCAGAACAACATACATTGATGCGACAGACAACTTTGGAAAGCGAAGACCTTCAGGATTCAAAAAAGGGAAGTTATACTTCTTCGCTGGGTCGCATTGATCCAGTTATAGTAAGATTGCCAGGCTTCACAACGCAGTCCGGTTTTACATTTCAAGAAATTGACGTTTGCTATCTAACGCTCGGTGAGCTGTCGGAGGCGCGCGACAATGCAATCCTGATATGCCATGCCCTCTCCGGAAATGCGCAAGTTGCGGGCCTGGGAGAGAATGGCAAACCGGGCTGGTGGGATTATCATGTTGGCCCAGGTAAAACAATCGATACCAATCGCTTCTTTGTAATTTGCTCAAACGTAATAGGTGGCTGCAACGGATCTACTGGACCTGCAAGCATTCGCCCTGACACAGGAAAGCCCTATGGAATGACATTTCCACCGGTCACAATCCGCGACATGGTTCAGGCCCAGGCAAAGCTACTCGATCATCTTGGAATTCAGACGCTGTTTGCTGCAATCGGCGGGTCAATGGGTGGCATGCAGGCACTCGTTTGGGCCCTTGAATATCCCAACCGAATTCGCTGCTGCATTCCAATCGCAAGTTGCATGGCGCATTCCGCAATGCAGATTGCCTTTAATGAAGTTGGGAGACAGGCAATCATTTCTGATCCAAACTGGAAGGCTGGAGAATATTATACAGGCACAGCACCCGAGCATGGACTTGCAGTTGCAAGGATGGTGGGCCACGTAACATACCTGAGCGAGTTTTCAATGCACCAAAAGTTTGGGCGGAAACTCCAGAAACCGTCCAATCCGGAAGATCTATTTCCATTGTATTCTGTGGAGAGTTACCTGCAGCATCAAGGGGAAAGCTTTGTGCGCAGGTTCGATCCAAATACGTATTTGTATATAACCAAGGCGCTGGACATGTTTGATCTTCTTGAAGGTAGACCGCCGGATGAAGCATTCAGAAACGTAACCGCAAGGTTCCTTGTGATATCTTTCGAGTCAGACTGGCTCTATCCGCCGATTCAATCGCGTGAGCTCGTGCGTATGCTCAATCGTTCAAATGCAACGGTTACGTATACCAATCTGGACACACAATATGGGCACGATTCCTTCCTGATTCAGAATGCTGACTTCACTCGTATCCTGCAAAATTTTCTAAATGCAGAGCATGAACCGGTTTTCCAGGCCGTGGACATCTGAAATTCTGACCATTGTAGATGAATGTTTATGATCAGGTAGTAGCCTGGATTCCGGCGCGCTCACGGGTACTGGATCTTGGGACAGGGGATGGGAAATTCCTGGCGCGGTTGGTGCGCGAGAAGCGTGTAAATGGCGTTGGCGTAGAGCGCGAGCCTGGCCTGGTCGCAAGTTGCATTGAAAAGGGTCTGGTTGTGCACCAGGGCGATATCATGGACGGCCTTGATCAGTACGGCGTTGCTTCATTTGACTATGTTCTGTTGCTTGGAACATTTCAGGAGATTGGCACACCGCTTGAATTACTCCGCGAAGCGTTCCGCGTAGGCAAACGAGTTATCATTGCCTATACAAATTTCGCGCACATTGGAAGTAGATTGCAGATCATGCTCATGGGTCGCTCACCCATTACGCGGGCGCTTCCGCATAAATGGTATACCAGTCCAAACCTTCATTATTTTTCTATTGAGGATTTTGAGCAGTTCTGTGAGCGATTTGATCTAAAACAAATCGACGCTGCATATTTCAATTCAACGGGGCGCGTCAGATTGCTTCCGAACTTGCTTGCAGAACAGGCGATTTCCATGCTCGAATCTTCCGGCACATTCGCAATCAAACCAGTGCCTTAAAACGAAATCAATGAACCGCATTCGTGCGTTTCTCTCGGAACACCGCGCCTCGGGGTAGGCCGCCACCGACTTGCACGAACAATTCCCGCGCAAGCCGCAGGAGCGATTTATTCAGTTACGATTAGAATTTCAACGCGACGATTTTTTGCACGCCCTTCCGGTGTTGTATTGGGCGCAACCGGTCTCGCTTCGCCGTATCCACGGTACGAGAATCGCTTACTGTCCATCGCTTTTGGTCCTGTTAAATCCAGAACTACGCTTTTAGCTCGCTGTTCAGATAGAGTCTGATTGTAAGCTGGCCTTCCTGTGGAATCCGTATGGCCGGAAACTCGAATTTCACGATCAGGATACTTCTTTAGAATTTGGGCAATGACTTCCAGGTCTTTCTGAGCCTGTGGTGTAAGTCGCGCTGAATCCGTATCAAACAGAATCGAATTTAAATCCAGGACAATGCCCTCTGCGGTTTCGCGCACCGAAACGTTTGGATTGGTCGCTATGTCCTTGTTTGTATCTGATACGATTTGCTTCCGTTCATCGTCCGTTGCGCGTTTAGTTTTTTTCCACCAGGAGTCGATTCGATATGCCATGCGCAAAATATTGCCATCGCGCAAATAGAATGTGTAAGTTAGACGATTGATGTCGAACAATGGCATGCCCTGTTCGCGATCAAACCACAGGCGATCTGCAGATACACCTACAATCGTGTGAAATGGCGAGCGCGGATCGGAAACTACTTTGCGAAACGCATACTTATAATCCACCTCATCGGCCTTGCGCTTGATCTGTGACTCTTCAGGAAGCTCTGTTTCTCCAATCAAGTGATAACTCACTTCGAGCGGGATCTTGATTTTTCCTGAATCGAAGTCCATTGTTTCCAGCGCCGGCAATTTCCATTTGTCACCGGGGGCCAGTTCCTGCTCCGGAAATGCAGGAAGGCTGCGCAGGTTGGGCATGACATAGTCGTCGCTGACTATATTTTGCCCGTCCGCCTGGAAGACGAACTTTGAAACAAAATCCCGATCGCGCCTGAACTGTCCCACCAGTTTGGGTGTGCGCGAGTATGTATTGAAAACGCCATTCATAAGCGCGCCATTCGCTCCGGTTTCGTTCACGGTTAGAACGATCCGATTTTTCTCTTCGCGGCTTTTGGTTTGGCCGGCCTCAGAAACCCTGATGTCCTGGTATTTATCGATGATGATGACGTCGTTTTTTTCGAACTTAAAGCTGAACTTCGCCTTTTTGGCATGCAGGGCACCGGCACACAATAACACAATTACAGCAAAGTGTCGCATCTCCTATCAAATTTCTCGATTTTGAAGTCCTGGAAGAATCGCCGCGCTACGCGCTGGTGCGTTTGGATCCGGTAACCCTGAGGCTGAATCATATTGAGAACTTTAAATCCGGTGTACAGAATCCGGGTGAGACTTCGCTTTCTTTCATCCTGGACGTGGACGATTTTACGGACGCGCTCAAAGAACTAGAGCAGAAGACAGTTGAGATCCTTAAGGGACCTGTTATGATTGAAGGCGGGGAAGCCATTCTGATCGCAGATCCAGACGGCCACCTGATCGAACTTTTCTACAACGAATAATCAAATCGACACCGCCCGGGATGCCCAGGCGGTTTAAAGTACCAAACCTTACGGCAGCAAAATGGATCGGCCTAGCCGATCATATCTACCTGGCTTCCAACTACTTTGAAAGAATCGTGGGCCTGGCTTGCCATGATGGATTGTGAGCCCTTCTGAAAGTCCTTTGCCTGACGATCTGTATCCGCTGTGCCCGGAAGACCGGCTGGATTGTCTGCAGGTTTGGGTCGCATATCGCGGAAAATCTCCACGTTCTTTAGCCCAACTTCACTTCTTGACCGAACGTCCATGTTCGCCTCCGAATATCCCCAAGCCTACCAGCCGCTCATGTTTCAGCGAGCTATTTTTTGAACGCGATAAGCGAGTTAACCGCAGATGGATACCGATGGGCATGATGGGAAATCTGCACAATCGATAACCGATTCCAATCGCGATCCATCTTTCCGCTATCCGCGTCCATCTGCGGCTATTTTCTCCTATTACTTGGCGAGAGCAGCCTGGAGCAGATCGCGGGCGCATACGCGGAGTGCCATGACTTCCTCCGCTCCTTCAAAGATCGAGAACACGCGCGCGTCGACGAAGTAGCGGGATACTGCATATTCCTCTGCGTAGCCCATTCCACCGTGGATTTGCATGGCTTCGCGAGCTACCCATTCTGCAATCCGTGAGGCGTAGAACTTAACAAGTGTGGCTTCCATTGCACCCTTGTGATCGTCCATCAGACGAGCCACATGATATGCATATTGACGCGATGCCTGAACGATCATGGCCATACGGGCCACTTTCCACTTTGTCATTTGATATTCGCCGATTGGGCGAGAGAATACTTTGCGATCATTTGCGTATCGAACAGCTGCTTCAAGCGATGCTTGCATTACACCGTTTGCACGAGCTGCAGTTTGAACGCGGCCGCCTGCGAATCCTTCCATTTGCAAATAGAAACCCTTGCCCCGGCCTTCTTCGCCACCGATCAAGTTTGCATCTGGAACGAAATAGTTATCAAAACTAACTTCAAAGCTGTGCATGCCACGATAGCCGATTGTTGGAATCGCAGAACCGTTTACACGACCGCCGGATGGTTGTGTGAAATCGAATTTGTGACCTTTGTCGCGCGGTTTTTCAGCAATCAGAATGGAAAGGCCTTTGTGTTTGAGCCCTGGATCTTTTTCCGTGCGAGCCAGAACCATGATTGAATCTGCATAGCCAGCAAATGTACACCAGGTCTTTACGCCGTTTAGAACCCAGCCCTTGTCGACTTTGTCCGCGGTAACTTTCATGCCCGCCACGTCGCTTCCGAAGTCAGGTTCCGTTACAGCAACGGCGCACATTTTTTCGCCAGTTGCAAGAGCTCCCAGCCAGGCGGTTTTCTGTTCTGCCGTTCCACCCTTTAGGATAGCTTTACTCAAAATCTCAGGACGTGTGATCAAGCTTCCGGCGAACGCAAGGCCGCCGCGTGACAATTCTTCTGTCACGATCATCATTCCAACATTGCCAAGGGTATCCAGGAATCCGCCGTATTCTTCAGGGATTGACAGACCAAATGCACCGTTTTCAAGCAGGGCATTTAAAATTTCGTCCGGAATAAATTCGTCATGGCGATGGATATGTTCTGCGCGAGGCGCTACAATTTGGTCTGAAATTTTCTTGTAGGTATCGCGGATTTCTTTGAGATCTTCTGTTGCAAGCGCACCGAATTGGCCGGTCAGCGCAATATCACCCACTTTGTTATAGCGAGACGATGCAGTAAGACTCTGAATTTTTGCATTCATGTCAGGAGTGAAAAGATCGTTTAAGAATGCGTCATCTACGCCGTACTCGTCTTTGCGCGATGCCAGTTCACTTCTCAGTCGATGGGCAGCTTCTCCGGCGAACAGACGCGACATTTCCTGTTCCATGTCACCCGTTCCGTTCGCAGGATCGAACGCATAATCAATGAAATGATCAGAGATTCTTTTTTCAGCTGTTGAGTAAGAAAGGTTATAATGAACAACCTGATTCTCATCCATTTTGTCCACGGAGAGTTTGCCACCGACCTCAGCGCGGCGCGCCAGGTTTTCTGTGATTTGTTTTAAAACATCGGTTGTTTTTGCTTTGATTTGACCCAGTAATTCATCTGCCATACATCCACTTTTTGATTTGAATTTATGGGGCCAACAAAATAACGGACTGAATGGAAACGGCAAAGTCAACAGGCAATTCTACGGGTGCGCTTCTCCTCAATCTTGGAACGCCAGATTCGCCGCGCGTTTTCCACGTTCGTCGCTACCTGCGACAATTCCTTTCAGATTCCAGAGTCATCGATTTGCCAGCTCCCCTGCGATTCTTATTATTAAATCTGGTTATCCTTCCCCTGCGGCCGTACAAGTCTGCTGAGGCCTACGCAAAAATCTGGACTTCGGCCGGCAGTCCGTTGCTGATTCATACGCGCGACCTGGCGTCTGAGGTGGCCCGCCAAATTCCGGGGACTTCCGTGCGTTTTGCTATGCGCTACGGAAATCCGTCGATTGAGTCCGCACTCGACGCGTTTGAGCAGGAAGGTGTCAGGAGAATCCGCGTAATCCCACTCTATCCTCAGTATGCAACTGCGTCCACGGCCTCATCCCTTGCAGAATTGTATGAGTGCGCGGCTCGCAAGAACGATCCATTCGAGTTTGAAATTCTTCCGCCATTCTTTGCTGATCCGGATTTTGTCCGTTTAACTGCGAAGCATGCAAGCATCGCTTTAGACAAGATCACAGATCCATATGTGTTATTCAGCTTTCACGGTTTGCCCGAACGGCAGATTAAGAGGTCTACAGAAAAGCTCTCCGTCGAATCGTGTTTTTCAAGCCAGGATTGTTGTGATCATCCAGGCGAAAGGCTCAGTCTGTGCTACCGCGCACAGTCGTTTGCGACAGCACATGCAGTTGCGAAACTTGCGGGGATTAAATCCGACAGATATGAAATTGCATTTCAATCTCGCCTGGGACGGACTCCGTGGATTCGTCCCTACACCGATGAACGAATCAAAGCACTGCCAGGGCTTGGAATAAAAAATCTGGCTGTAATCTGTCCGTCGTTTACGGCTGATTGCCTTGAGACGCTAGAAGAGATAGACATTCGTGCGCGCGAAGATTTCTTGCGGGCAGGGGGCGAGTCGTTTCACTACATACCCTGCCTGAACTCTGATGCTGAATGGGCTAGAGTTGTAGCTTCCTGGCTCAGCTGAGGTCGCTTTTAGCTTGCGATTGGTTTTTTGATTTCCAGGGATTGCGCTTTGACGCTTCCCTGCCGGTACGTCTTCCGCGTTCGCCCAGCATTGATCTAGCAAACATTGCAAGTTGTGCAAGTAGCTCCAATTCAATTTCCTGGCCTTCAAGCAGTCCAAGCGCTCGAAAGATCGCCTCGCAGGTGCCCAGACGATCCGGACCGCCACGGCGAAGCACGTGTATTGGCTGCAGAGCGGGAAGCCTGACGTGTTCCAGGTCTTTCAGGGAATGAATGCGCTTTCCAATTCGCGCTGCCTGATTCCAGTTTCCGTCCGGAACAATTAGTTCAATTGGCAACGTTTCATTTGCAAGAGCTGAGATTTCCCGAGCACCATCCGGATACAATAGAACGGGCAGATAGCCTGGAGTCGGTTGAAATGAATCAGTAATGGGGGCATCCTGCCTGCCATGGTAGTCAATACTTGAGTTTTCAAGGATCAGCCCTGCAATTCGACCGGTGTTTGTGGATCGTCTGGCCTCAAGCGAGTGCAATATGAGGCGCACACGGGTTCTGGTTTTGACGGTATGGATCTGATTACACAGGCAATCCGCGAGTAGAAGCCAGCATCGTTCGCAGCGGATCACCTGGCTATAGGGCTTTCAGGACACCCGGCGGCAAGAAAGAACTGAGCAAAATTTAGTAGAAGGTCGATACTGGAAAGGACCAGGCATGGCCTGGGTCGGAGAAGTGAGATGGATCGAACTTTGTTTCGTGGATTTCTGATTGTTGCGAATGCTGCATTTTTCTGGAATTGCGCCACAACTACAATTCACACAGGAACTGGACACCTTTACAAGGATGGACGTCCGGAAGAATCGGCATATTTTGAACCACTGAGTGCGCGCGACGCTGCCCTAAAAAATGAGCAGTGTCCATGTAAGCATGAGGCGCCCGTTGTTCAGTCAGATCCTAATACTACGGTTTCAACAAATAAAGAAGCAAAGCCAACGGATCGTTCCGCACCTGGCTATGAGCCCAAGGAAGAAGAGGCCAGCTATTTTAATAATACGGAAGCCGTAGTCAAACCAGTCGATCCAAATGCAGAAGAATCTGGAACTGCATCATGGTATGGACGTGATTTTGACGGAAAGCCAACAGCAAGCGGCGAACCATTTAATTCGCGTAAGCTGAGTGCTGCGCATAAAACACTCCCGCTTGGAACAACAATCCTTGTTAAGAATACTGAGAACAATCGCGAGACAATTGTAACGGTAAACGATCGCGGACCGTTTGTGCGCGGACGCGTCCTGGACTTAAGCGAATACGGCGCTGAGGTACTTGGTTATAAAGAGAAAGGCCTTACGACCGTTTCAATTAAGGTCGTGCGTCTTGGAGCAACCGCAAAAGATAAGAACCCTGGTGCTACGGCCGGTGTGTTTTCCGATTCAGTTGAATCTACACAAGCGCAGGGCAACGGTCCCGAACAGGTTAAACCGGTTGCTCCACAAAGAGCAAAGGTGCAGGCTCCTGCAGACGTTCCGGACGAGAAATCATTTCAAAAATATGCGGTTCAAGTTGGCCTCTACGCAGATTATGATAACGCAGACAAGATGGGAAAATATCTCACGAGCTACGGGCATCCGGTGCATATCTTTCAGCGCGGTTCAAGCTACGTTGTGAAAGTGGGTGAGTTCAGTGATCGCTTTGCAGCCGATCAGTTGAAGACCAGACTTTCATCTGATGGCTACACTGCGTTTATCAGCGGACCGTGATTGCGAACCATCCGCACTGATCGGTTCCCTGTTCCATATCAGTGTTCGTCTGCGGCGGCTCAGGAATTTAGCCACAGATGTACACTGATGAATACAGATCGGCGAACCCGCTTCACTTTTTGTTCTCTGTGCACTCTGTGGTCAGTTAGGGCTTAGTTCCCAGAATCGCTTTCTACGCCGTCGCGGGCATCGCGCGCTTCCATATCTTCCGGGAATAGCCTGGAATATACTGGACCGTTTGGACTGCCCGCTGGCTGGAACATCAAGTTTCCGCCACGGTCTTTCTCTTTGAGTTCAAACTGGCGGCGGGCTTCATCTCTAAAGAATCGCTGCGAAGAGAAACTCTCACGACCCGCTGGCGGTTCCAGCCTGCGCCAGGTGCCATTTGCAAGCAACAGGCGCGCATTATGATCGTCGCGGAAGATTGTATCGAGCACTTCGAGGATTGTGCGCTTATGATCTTCATCATCAATCGGAAACATAACTTCTACACGACGATTCAAATTTCTTGGCATCCAGTCAGCCGAGGCCAGGAATATGCGCGGATTTCCGCCGTTTTCAAAATGGAAAATACGCGAATGTTCAAGGAAACGACCCACGATAGAAATTACGCGGATCCTGCCTTCTACGCCCTCTGCTTCCGGGACCAGGCAGCAAATGCCACGAATGTTCAACTCAATTTTTACTCCGGCACGCGCTGCGCGGTAGAGTAATTGAATCATGTCTGGATCTACAAGAGCATTCATCTTTAAGCGAATATGTGCCGGCTTACCCTGCTCAGCATTCTGAATTTCTGTCATTACAAGACTTGAGAGAACTTCTCGCAGGTTGATTGGGGCGGCAGCAATTCGTTCCAGTTTTGGAAGCGACGAATAGCCCGTAAGGGCGTGAAACAGGTTGGTTACATCGTTGTTGATCTGTGGATCAGCCGTGATCAATGCGATATCTGTGTACATACGCGCTGTGTTTGGATTGTAGTTCCCTGTGGAAAGATGGCAGTAACCCTTAACGCCGTCATCTTCGCGACGGATGATTTGTAACATCTTACCGTGAATCTTTAATCCTACAAGACCGTAGACCACATGCACGCCATGCTGTTCCATCTCACGCGCACGGACAATATTACGCTCTTCATCAAATCGAGCCTTAAGCTCCATGAGGACCGTAACCTGCTTCCCATTCTCAGCAGCTTCAATGAGCGATTCAATGAGAGGACTGTCTCCTCCAGTGCGGTACATTGTCTGTTTGATTGCCATAGTCTTTGGATCACGCGACGCATAGGCAAGCACATCGATCACAGTCTGAAATGAATCATACGGATGATGGAGCAGGATATCTTTGCGGCGAATTGTCTGGAAAATCAAACTCATCTTCTTTATAGGAACTGCGTTTCGCGGAATAAACGGATTATTTGCAAGGTCTGCCCGTTCCTGGAGTGCGTTGGCGATTTCGTGGAGATCTTGAAGATTCAAAAGACCGGGTCGCTCAAAGCATTCCTCTGCTTCAAGATCCAGTTTGATGCGCAGGAAGTCTCGGACGTTAGCCGGCATTGTGTTTCGGGTAGAAAGGCGCACGGCCTCGCCCCAGCGGCGTTGCTTTAGTTCGTCTTCTATTGTAGAAAGCAAATTGTCTGAGGCTACTTCATCGATTGAAATATCAGAATTCCTTGTGATTGTAAAACCGTGGATGCTCGTAACCTGTGTGCCGGAAAATAGGTCCGCTGAGTGCAACTTGATAATCTCTTCCAGAGGGATGAATCTGCGTTGTCCGTTGGGTCCTTGAGGCAATTCAGGGAAGCGCTTGATTACCGTTGGAACTTCAATGATTGCGTAGAAATCGTGGTCGGTGCCTGGTCGTTTCAATGACACAGCCATGTTCAGTTTCCCATTTCCAATGAGCGGGAATGGATGGGAAGGATCGATTGCAAGGGGGGTCAGAATTCTAAATACATTGTGTTCAAAGAACTGCCGGGCAAACTCGCGATCTGCAGCATCAAGCTGATTAAAATCTTCAATAAGCAAGATTCCTTTATCACGCAGGCCCGTAAAAATATCGCGCATGTATTGATACTGTAGATCAACCATTGCATTAACTTGTTTGTGAATTTCCTGTAGGGTCTCCTGGGCAGTTTTGCCATCGAGCTGAATCTCGTTTACAGAAGATGCAACAACCTGCTTCAGCCCGGCTACCCGAACCATGAAGAATTCGTTTAGATTGGATTCAGAGATTGCAAGAAACTTGAGCCGCTCAAGGAGAGGGTTATCATCGCGCGACGCTTCTTCAAGCACACGGAAGTTAAACTGTAACCAGGAAATCTCACGGTTAAAAAAAGGATACTGAGTCTGCATTCGGGCTCATTCTGTTCTAGCCCGAAGGCGAGGCGATTACAATTTGATGAGTTGTGGCGCTCTGTAGTCAGCTTCGATGAACTCGACCTCGCGCTTACCAAAGGCCTCAACGAATGGCCCCATGTCCTTAATCGTGCGCGAAAGGTTATACCCGGCTTCCATGGTTGAAATCAGGTCCATGGCACCCACAAGTGAGGCTGCAACCTTGATAGGGGCCATTACGAGCTTGATGAGAGGGAGTTTGGAAAGTGAGAAAAAGAACGTTAGCGAGTCTGCAACCATCTGAACCTGGCGTTTGCGCTCGTCTTTGCGCCCCGCTTCACGAATTGCGGAGGTAAGATCCTCGAAATCGATCTCTTCTGGTTTCTTATGCTTGAGGGAACCTGCGAGCAACACACGGGCCGTGTCCAGATCAAGCTCATCAGTCAATCTGTTCAGCTCAATTAGCATATGAATGTTGGCCGTCATTTCCGGGCCTGTTACGGATTTCAGTTTATTGTACAGACTATCAAGGGCTGCGTCGCGAGCCGCCTTGTTAGCTGGCGCGTAGAGGTGATGCCTGAAGAAGTCAGGAATCCCTTCATAGCCCTTCTGGCTGATCCAGTCCTCATACATGACAGCCAGACGATCGATGGTCCGGTTCACGACGAGGAGGCGGACGCTGTTCTCTTGATCATTCAAGGAATCGGTCACCTGGTAAAGGCGCCTGAAAGGCCTTATAGTGACAAGTCTAAAACCCGATTCAGGGTATCCGCACCCGAATTGGGGAGTAGTTCTTTTGGCGTAGTTTTTCTTCGATGCGCTTCAGTTCTGCATCGTCCGTGCTTTTACCCACTCGCACAGAAAACTTCCCATTGGCCTGCGTCAATCCTGCATCAAATCCCTGCTTCTTGAGCTGATCGCTCATTCTATTTGCAGCATCGCGCGAACTAAACGTGCCAAGCTGAAACGAAGAAGCCGGTTTGGCGGCGGGTACGTTAGCCAGTCGCATGGTTCCTTTTGGTTCGAGTACAGCTGATTCGCCTGCTTGAGGTTTACGATTTTTTTCTGAAGCTTGCGTCTTAGTCGTTTTAGTTTCAGGTTTCCCAGGACGTGCAACCTGAGATTTATCAGTTGCGCGTGGCTTTTCGGTTGTTTGAGTTTTATCGGCCGAGCGTTGTTTTTCTGGTTTTGAAGTTACGCGGTCGTGCCTGGTATTTTTGTCTGCACGATCTGTTTTATCTGCGCGAGCTGGCTTAACCGGTCTTTCCGTTTTTTCCTGTTTCGCCGGGCGTTTTTCAGATAGATTACTGCGTCTATCTTCGCGACGAGGTTCCCGATCGCGCGTCACAGCGTGTTTGTCTTTTTGTTCAATCGATCGGGCTTCCGGTTTTGGTTTTTCCACTTCTGGTAAAGTTGAAAGATCACCTGGCGAAGCTAGCTTTGGCGAATCGATTTCGTTTGCTGGCAGCGAACGATCCAATCCCTGGCGAGCCGGATCCATGAACGCATCGCTGTGCGAATCGCGCCCCGCAGGTTGGTCAGCTGTTCCGCCGAGGCCAAATCTATATCCGGTTGCAAAAGAAATAAGGAGGAACCCGACGATGAGCACACTCATCATCAAGATTCTGCCACGATCTAGATTAATTACATAAAATACACGCTTCTTCATTTGACTCTCCGGCTTCTGATTTCTTCTATTAAAGACTGAATCTTCGGCGCCAGGTCAGCCTGCGTTTCATTGTTTGAAATCACAAGGTCTGCCCTTCTTTCTTTTTCGGCCGAACTGAATTGTAGCTCTTCTCTTCTTTTTATGTCCGAATCACTCAAACCACGCTTCCTGAGGCGCTCATGGCGAATGGCTGGATCGGTAGAAATGCAGATGGTAAGATCAAAGTCCCCTTCAAGGCCCGCTTCAAATAGCAGGGGTACATCATAGACCAGTATGCCGCCGTCCGGAAGGCTCCCAACAGCGTCCGCGAACTTGCGTCGAATGATAGGATAGGTAAGATCGGTTAGGGCCTTGAGCCTGGTTTTATCTTCGAATACAAGATTGGCCATCCGGGCCGGCACGAGTATGTCGTTTTCAAAGGCAGGCGCAAAACGGACCCTTAGCTCGCTTTGAATTCCAGGGTCTAGAAGGGCGTCCTTGGCCAATCGGTCAGCATCAAGCACAACGGCACCACTGGCGGCAAAGACTGCAGCAGCACTGGACTTACCCGATCCGATTGCACCCGTCAGGCCAATGAGAAATGCACTGCCAGACCATAGTATTTCCGGGACCACGGGCCCAGGAGACCTGCATGGTTGGGAAGTACAAGTAATTTTTTCAAGGGATTACAGGGCGGTGGGAGTAACCGCAGATGAACGCAGATACAAACCCGTTATAGCTTCTTAAGTATCTTAGCCTTTCCGCTGAAGTCACGGCCATTCAACACATTCACTGTTACGTTTTCTCCATCGATAATGTCACCGTTCAGTACATTGACTGTAACTGCGCCCTGTTCGATATTTCCGCGCATTACGTTCACGAACAGCGAACGCGTTTTTTCGCCCGCAATGTTCCCTTCCAGATAGTCGATTGTGATTCCTTTTGCGTTGAGCACGTTACCCTTTACGTATTGATAGTGTTTGCCCCGGCCTTCAACTACGTCTCCGATTTGAATATTGATGGATGGAGTCTCTTCTTTCTGACCACAGTATGCCGCGAACCCGAGCAGGAGTACGAGATATAACGGAGCAAGCGATTGTTTCATTCGGTTAAGGAATGTAGAGTCCGATCCCTGGGCTATCTGAAAATGTCTTTACTACAATTCCGATTCGGGTCTATCATCTACTTTAATGGACTCGGGACGAATTCGCAACTTTTCCCGAACGATGTGGGTCCTTTGTTCGATCTGGGTACCCGTTTTGTTGGCCCTGGAGCTTGCCTTCAAGCATTCGGGTCTACTGATGACCGTTCTTCCAATCATTGTCGTCGTGGTTCGTTTCGGATGGGCTTCAGCCATTCCGTTCGCATTGCTTGCTGCACCCATAGATTTCTGGATTTGCTTTCAGAATCGCGGACAACCTCTAAGCGACAGCCTCACGCTTGCATGCATTTCCCTTTTTGCAAAAGGTTCAATGGGAGCGCTAATCGGTTTTGTTACCGGCCTTTATAAAAAAGATCTAAGTGATTTGCGTGCAGCTGAGAAACGCCTGGCACACGCGCTTGAAGAACAAAAAGCAATGCTGGATGTTGCTCCGGTCTTACTGTTTCACCTCGATAGAAATTTTCGCATTCTAAATGTCATGGGCAGGACTGAGCACATAGTTTTACCCGCTGGCGACTATGTCGGCAAGACGCTTGATCAATCGCTCCCAGCAGATGTTGTTGGTCTAGTCAGGCATCATGGAAGAGAAGCTCTGGCAACCGGGCAGGTGCAAAGTTTCATGTACGATCTTACAGTCCGCGATCGACAGCTGTATTTCAAGGCTTCACTTGTGCCCACAAGCGCTCGGGAGCTTGTAGCTGCTTCGCAAGAAATTACGGATATGGTCCTCCTTCATCGCGAGGTGATCGATCAAAACGTGCGCGCACAAAAGGCAGTAAAGGCTCAAACTGAATTCTTGCACAACATGAGCCATGAGATTCGCACGCCATTGCACAACATTCTTGGCCTTGCTGAGCAACTTTCGCCGGAGGGCCTTGAGCGCAAGTATGTGGATTCCATTATATTCTCCGGAAACACTTTGCTTCATTTGCTAAACGATGTGCTCGACCTGGCTCGCCTGGATTCTGCCCTTACAAATCTGGATGATGAAGATTTCAATCTGCATCTGACTCTGGAAGGATTTGCAGAATCGATGCGAATGGCGTGTTTGCGCAAGGACCTGTTTCTTGAACTGGATTTGTCGCCTAACGTGCCTGAAATGGTTCGCGGGGATCGTTTCCGCTTGATTCAGATTCTAAATAACCTGGTTGGAAATAGCATCAAATTCACCGAACACGGAGGGATCCGCATTGTAGTGGATTCACGGAATAATCGTCTGCATTTCAACATAATCGATTCAGGCCCTGGAGTTCCGCCGGAAAAACAAGCCCTTATTTTTGAACCGTTCACGCAGGCCGACAGTTCGACCACGCGTCGTTTTGGCGGAACAGGCCTGGGGCTTACAATTACTCGCAAGGTTATCGAACTAATGGACGGTGAGATTGGACTCGAAAGCCCTTCTACTGTTCGCATAACGGACGCCCCCGGTGTGGATTTCTGGTTTACTATACCATTTCAGCCTTCAGAGCGCCCTGTCGTTGTGGAAGAGGGAATACCCTCCGTTCGGGGTCGCGTGCTTGTAGCAGACGACAATGAGGTGAACCGACTTGTCATTGAAAGAATCCTGGAGAATGCTGGTATGCAAGCAGACGTAGTCTGCGATGGCCTTGCGGCTCTGGACATGGCGCAGAACAATTCCTACGACATCATTCTACTGGACGTTCAGATGCCTGGTATGGATGGTTATGAAGTTACAGAAAAGCTGCGTGCCCGATTGGTACGTCAGGTCCCAATTGTAGCTGTAACCGCTTCCGCAGTGCAGCAGGAATTGGATCGATGTATCCAGTCTGGAATGGACGGGTATATTACTAAACCCTTTACGCGAAAGCACCTTGTAATTGAGATTGCCCGCTACCTTGAGAACGCTTCTCGTGTTCCATGAGTCCATTGATTGAGAACGGCAACGTTCGTACCGGTATTTTCAGCAAGCCCATTACCCTCGTTCGGCCCTCCGATTTTGTTCTACGCAAGCCATTGGGTAAAATCCGCGGTGCGTTGGCCAAAAGGTTCGCATATAAGCAATTTCATTATATGGGCGGAATTTCTGATTCGTTAGTATTTGGTACTGCAATCGTTGATCTGCGCTATCTTTCCACAGTATTCTACTACGTTTATGACTTGAAGACCGGGCGCGAATTTCGCAATACATGGCGAAAGCCCCTATCGTCTAACGTCAGTTTCTCAGAGGATCCAGAATCAGGATCGGTCGTATATGGGTCTGGAAAAAACTTTGCGCGAGTTCACATTGAGAATGGTAAACGTATTCTTGAGGTAGTAGCAGCAGGAAAGCAAATCATTTACGCGGCCTTCCCTGATTCCGAGCCTGACGTGCAGCCCCTGCGAATCTGTACAAGGGCTGGCTACACTGGCTGGGTATACGTGCGCAAGACTGGTGGGGTTCCGTTATCCGGCATTGTGGACTGTGAGCTGGGGAAATTTAACGTGAAGGATTGCCTGGGGCATACTGACTACAGCGTGGGTTATATGCGCCCAGAGACCTGGTGGAACTGGGCGTTTGCAAGTGGCAAGGTCGGCGGGAAAAACTTTGCGATGAACGTTTCATGTGGCGTGAACGAGACAAGCTATACGGAGAATTGCTACTGGTTGGACGGAAAGCTTCAATCGCTTCCGCAGGCAAAGTTCGATTTTGACGCGGAGAATCCAATGGGGCCATGGAATATTAGCTCAAGTATGAATGATGATTTCTCGCTGAACTTTACTTCGCGGGGCGTTCACAAGGAGCATGTGAATGCGGGAAAAATAGCATCGCGTTTCAGCCAGATGTATGGATCGTTTAGCGGCATAATTTCGCTGAATGGAAAGAAGGTCAGCGCTAAGGATCTCCTCGGGTTCACGGAGGATCATTATGCGAAATGGTGATTGGCATCAGGGTTGTCTTATCGAAGCAATCGCGGCAAGACACTGACTCCAAATGTTAGAGCCATGTTGGCCACGATATTTAAGGCAACTGCGGCCATTCGGGTACCGCCCTTTTGTTCAAGCCACCTTTTCCTTTCTTCCGGTTCTGTTTCCGGGAAAGGGCACCGGTCAATGGCTCGTAATGCCGCCCGATGATAGATTCGGTTTGCCATCGCGCATAATGGGAGGCGAACAACTGGCAGCGCAACAAAACCGATCCAGACAAAGGCAGGGAAAATTCCGCTCAGCACAGTACTCACGCTAAATTCGATGCCAACGAAAGCCAGTCCAGCAAGATACATTTTGCGATAAAACAGCCAGTTAGCGCCAACAAACAGGGATGCGAAGTTAGGTCTGAAATGTTGCGCGCCTTCACTAGGGATCCATTGCTTCGCATAGTAATCGGACTCAGTGAGCTCATTTGCGAAAGCTAGAAGGTCACTCACAGACGTATTCGGTGCGACCGTGGCCAGCGCAACCGGCGGTTCGTACGGGTTCATTTGATCACTCATTCTTCAGTCTCCGGAAGGGAGTTCCTGTTTCAGTAAAGCCTATCACAAAAATCGCCTAACGTTAACCGAAAAGTCTGATTCGATCTTCAATTTTCTGTCTGAGATCTTTGGCCGCGAATTCCTGAACTACACGAATTGCATTTTTAAACGCAGTAGCGTTTGATCCGCCATGCCCGATTATGCAAATACCTTCCACACCAAGAAGGGGGGCCCCGCCGTATTCTGTGTAGTCCATTCGTCGCTTAACTTCATGCAGAACAGGTTTGAGTAAAAAGGCTCCGGTCTTGGCAAGATTGCTTCCCGCAATTCCCTGTAACAAAATCGTAAAGATTGAAGTTGCAAGTCCCTCGGTGGCTTTGAGAACAATGTTGCCTGTAAATCCATCACAGACCACAACGTCGGCCGTCCTACCACCACCATAGAGATCGCGTCCCTCCACATTTCCCAGGAAATTGCACGGCAGATGACGCAGCCTTTCCCAGACAGCGGTTGAAACTGCATTGCCTTTGCCCTCTTCTTCGCCGTTCGAAAGAATACCAATACGCGGATTTACCACGCCCAGAATATCGCGCGAGTATATCTCGCCCATAATTGCAAATTGAACGAGCCAGTTAGGTTTGCAGTCCACGTTCGCCCCGGAGTCAATGAGCACAGTAGTTCCGCCATCTTCGCGGGGCAACGGAGAGGCAATCGATGGCCGTTCAACTCCCTTGATCCGACCCATTTCAAGCAGGGCCGCAGCCATAGTTGCGCCCGTGTTTCCGGGGCTAAAAAAGCCCACGGCCTTCTTCTCTTTTACCAGTTTTGCTGCAACTACCACGGAAGCGTCCGGCTTGGAGCGAACAGCGCGCGCCGGGCTGTCTTCCATAGTAATAATCTCAGATGCGCTCTGGATCTGCACCCGGGATGGATCGCAGGAGTATCGTTTTAGCTTGGCTTCGATCTCTTCCGGGTTTCCCACCAGAATTACGTGGGCCCCTAGATCGCGAATTGCCTGAACTGCACCGTGAACCGCGGGCTCACTTCCATGATCTCCGCTCATTGTATCGACCGCTACCCAGTTAGCCATGGGTCCAGGTGCGGGTTCGGTAATCATTGGTAAAGAGAATTTAACTCTTGCAAAAAGTATGCGGCACAAGGAAAGTCTGTCCCGTGATTCGCCTCATTGTTCCATTCAGCTTAATTCTGATGCATTGTCTGTCCGCATCGGTTACAATACCGGTAGACGACACTGCTTGCGCGCGCGGCGGCCGTATGCTGGCGGATGGCGAGATTCCAACACCTGAAGACGTGGCAAAAGATGCATTCTGCGCTCGGCGAGTCATCGCGCGGTCAGCTCCAAATGGAGTAATCACGATCTTTGGAAGTTCCAGAGCCAAAGAAGACTGGGATTCCTACAAACTTACGCGTTCGTTTGCTGCACTCTGGTCGCGCGAAATGGGAAATAAATTTCCAATTCTAACCGGTGGTGGGCCTGGCATCATGGAAGCCGGAAATCGAGGCGCAAAAGAAGCCGGTGGTAGAAGCCTATTTTTCTCAACGCATTTTGGTTCAGGTGCTGAAAAGCCAAACGGTCAGACTACGGATGGGTATCTAGCTTCCAGCTTCTCGCAGCGCGAAGCGGACATGGTCGATTGGGCTGCAGGTGTGGTTGTTGCTCCTGGTGGCGTAGGCACGGAATGGGAAATCTTTGAAACGATTTCAAAAATTCAAACAAAGAAGAAGCCCGCTTGCCCCATTGTTCTATTGGGTAAACGCGAAATATGGGCCAGCTTGTTTGCTCGCCTGGATGCCATGCAAACTGCGCGGACTGTATCTGGCCATGAAGCGGCTCTCTTTCAGATCGCAGAAACACCCGAGCAAGCAGTCGCCATTCTTAAAAGTGGCGTGCGCGGTTTGAAATGATAGATGGAATTCTAAAAGCACTGCGCTCGCAGGAAGCGGCGCCGCGAATCCAGGATGAGGGGCAGGTAAAATCGCTCTATAAATACTGGCAGGTTCGCATTATGTATAGCACTGTTGTAGGCTATGCAACGTTCTATTTTGTAAGAAAGAACTTCTCAATCGCGAACAACGCAATGTCAAAGGAGTTCGGTTTTACAAACACTGACATTGGTTTAATCTTAACTGTAGCTACAATCGTATACGGTGTTTCAAAGTTTTTCAGCGGAGTCCTTGCAGATCTGGCAAACCCGCGCTATTTCATGCCGCTTGGCTTAATACTCTCTGCGGTTGTAAACATTGCATTCGGTTTTAGCGCTGCACTGCCCCTGTTTATTATTCTATGGGCCCTCAATAATTTTTTCCAGGGAATGGGGATGCCGCCCTGCGCAAAATTGCTCAATGCCTGGTTCAGTCGTGGCCAGAGCGGACGTGCCTGGGGAATCTGGAACATGTCGCATCAGATCGGAGGTGGTCTGATTATTCTTCTGGCCGGTTTTCTTGTTCAGAATTTTGGCTGGCGATCTGCGTTCTACGTGCCTGGAATTTTCTCGATCATAATTGCTTTCTTTATCCTCAATCGTTTGCGCGATTCACCTCAATCGCTGGGCCTTCCGGCCGTGCACGAGTTTGCGAAGGAATCGGAGCCAGCGGGCTCCACGGAGGAGAGACCTTCAACCAGGGAAATCTTTCAACGCTATATTCTTAAGAACCGCGCACTCTGGATTGCATGTGTCGCAAACGTTTTTGTGTACGTTGTGCGCACAGGCTTCTTTGATTGGGGCCCTCGCTTCCTGCAAAATGACAGAGGGTTTACTACGGCCCAGGCGAGCGTGGCCACATTCGTATTCGAGATCACTGGAATCTTTGGCGCACTGACTGCTGGCTGGCTTTCTGATGCGATCTTTCGCGGTCGCCGCGGTGCTACGTCTGCGGTATTCATGTTGCTCCTCGCAATTGTCGTGATTGTAATGATTCTAGTTCCATCGAGCAACTTCCTGGTTCTGACTGTGACCCTGGGAATAATAGGCTTTTTGGTCTATGGCCCGCAGGTTCTAGTCGCAGTCGTGGCTGCTGAGAATACAGATCCGCGCGCAGTTGCGACTGCAGTCGGCATGACAGGTTTGTTTGGATACATAGGGGCCACTGTCTGCCAATTCGCGACCGGTTATCTGGTAGATCACTCAGGCTGGAACGGTGGCTTAATACTCTGGTTATGCGCCGCGGTTATCGGAACCATTCTCTTCTCGCTCATCTGGAAGCCGTTGGTGCGCCAGGCTTGAGTTTTTGATTGACCAATCCATTGAATGAACTCAGACTCAGTACGGGGGGAGGGCGCATTAGCCTTCGACTATGTCCGCTTTGATGAAGACCGCAACCATTCCTGATTTCCGTTTTACTCCAGTCATCGACCAGGTGGGTGTAGAAGAACGGGTCGCACGATTTAACACTCGTAGCATAAAAAAAGAATCCAAGGTTCAAGGGCTGAAACTTGCCCTGAACATGATAGACCTTACAACCCTGGAGGGCAAAGATACGCCCGGTAAGGTAAAGCAGATGTGTTACAAAGCCGCGCACCTGCACGATATTCTGCCCAATATTCCAACTGTAGCCGCAGTCTGCGTATATCCAACGCATGTGAAGGTTGCAAAAAAGGCCCTTGAAGGGACGGGCATTCGTGTCGCATCGGTAGCCACGGCATTCCCAAGCGGAAATGCCACCATGGAAATCAAACTCGCTGATACAAAGTTCGCAGTAGATAACGGGGCAGATGAAATCGATATGGTGATTGCCCGCGGCGAATTCCTGGGCGGGAACTACTCACTCGTGTTTGATGAAATTGCTGCAATCAAGGCAGCATGCGGAAAAGCCAGGCTAAAAGTTATTCTGGAAACAGGTGAGCTTTCCACTCTGGACAACGTTCGTCGCGCAAGCGACATTGCAATTTATGCAGGTGCTGATTTTATCAAGACTTCAACAGGCAAAATTCAACCAGCTGCCACCATGCCCGTGACTCTGGTGATGCTTGATGCAATTAAAGACTATTATTATCGCACAGGAATCATGATTGGCATGAAACCTGCTGGAGGAATCTCCACGGCAAAGCATGCGCTCCAGTATCTTGTTATGTTGAATGAAACGTTAGGCGGCGGTTGGATGAACAATCAGTGGTTCCGTTTTGGTGCCTCAAGTGTTGCTAACGATATTCTAATGCAGCTTGCTAAAGAAGTAAACGGCGTCTATCAATCGCCAGACTACTTCTCAAAGGATTGATCTATGAAGGGTGGGGACATGGCCGGAGCGCAGAAAAAAGAAGGACCGAGGCTTGATTTCTTCTCTGACTGGAAGTACTCTCCAGCACCTGAGTCAAAAGATCACATTCGGTTGAATAAGCGGTATGAGCTATTCATCAATGGCAAATTTGTAAAACCAAACAAGGGAAGATACTTTCACACAATTAACCCTGCCACAGAAGAGAAGCTGGCAGAGATCGCAAATGCAGATGAGAAAGATGTAGATCTGGCCGTAACTGCCGCAAAAAACGCATCTGAAAAAGTCTGGAAGAAAATGTCGGGCAAAGAGCGCGGCAAATATATTTACAGAATTGCCAGAATGCTCCAGGAGCGTGCACGGGAATTTGCAGTTATTGAAACAATGGACGGTGGAAAAACGATTCGCGAATCGCGCGATGTAGACGTTCCACTTGCAGCCAATCATTTCTTCTATTATGCAGGCTGGGCTGATAAGCTAAGCTATGCGTTTCCCAATCGTAATCCACAACCGCTGGGTGTGGCAGGGCAGATTATTCCCTGGAATTTCCCGCTGCTCATGGCTGCCTGGAAAATCGCTCCAGCCCTTGCTACTGGAAATACTGTCGTCCTAAAGTCCGCGGAAACTACCCCCCTTACATCGCTTAAGCTGGCTGAGTTGATTCAGGAAAGCGGCCTCCCCGATGGTGTTGTAAACATCATCACCGGTGCCGGACTTACCGGGGCTGCAATCGTCAATCATCCGCATGTAAACAAGGTAGCATTTACAGGGAGCACGGAGGTTGGCCGGATCATTCAGCGTGCAACAGCCGGAACCAATAAAAAAGTTACCCTCGAGCTGGGCGGAAAAGCGGCCAACATCATCTTTGAAGATGCGCCAATTGACCAGGCCGTAGAAGGCATTGTCAATGGGATCTTTTTTAACCAGGGGCATGTTTGCTGTGCTGGTTCGCGTTTGTTTGTTCAGGAAGGCGTGGCTGACCTTGTAATTCGTAAGCTTAAAGATCGCATGGAAACGCTCATCGTTGGGGATCCCATGGACAAAAATACGGATATTGGTGCAATCAATTCAAAAGAACAGCTGCAAACCATCAGCAAATACATTGAAATCGGCAAAAGCGGCGGCGCTGATTTTTACCAGAGCTCATGTGCAATTCCTAAAAAGGGATACTTCATGCGTCCCACACTGTTCTTGAATGTTTCACAATCGCATCGAATTGTAACGGAAGAAATCTTTGGACCGGTACTTGCGGTTCAGACGTTTCGCACAATTGAAGAAGTAATCGAAAAAGCAAACAACATCCCATACGGACTATCCGCCGGAGTCTGGACGGATAAGGGATCCAAGATATTTAACATAACCGGAAAACTTCGCGCAGGGGTTGTCTGGGCTAACACATACAATAAGTTTGATCCAACATCGCCGTTTGGTGGATATAAAGAGAGCGGATTTGGTCGCGAAGGTGGCCTGCATGGTTTGCTTGGTTACGTGAATTTGTGAGGGGATGATGTCGAGGCTGGAAGTACTAAAAACGTATAAGCTCTACATGGGCGGACAATTTCCGCGCAGCGAAAGTGGGCGCTATTATCCATTGTCCAATTCAAAAGGGCAGATGATTGCAAACATAAGCCTGGGATCGCGCAAAGATTTCAGAAATGCCGTTGTGGCCGCGCGTGCTGCCTGGGGCGGGTGGAGCGCACGCGCAGCCTTCAATCGTGGGCAGATTCTCTACAGAATTGCTGAAATGATGGAAGGGCGCCGAGAGCAATTCATAGCGGAGCTAGTGCAACAGGGCGCGCAGAAAAAAAACGCGGAAGCAGAGACGGCAGCGGCAATTGATCGTATAGTCTATTACGCCGGATGGTGCGATAAGTATCAGCAAGTGTTCAGTGCTGTGAATCCGGTTGCATCATCGCATTTCAATTTCTCTGTCCCAGAACCTATGGGCGTGATTTCCATAATTGCCGATGAGCAAACGTCGCTGATTGGCCTTGTGTCTGTCCTTTTGCCTGTGATTGCTGGTGGGAATGTTGCGATTGTACTCGCATCAGAAAGCAAACCGTTATGCGCCGTTACTCTGGGCGAGGTGCTCGCAACATCGGACCTGCCTGGCGGAGTGGTAAATATTCTGACCGGCAAGAGCAAGGAACTCGCATCGCACTTTGCATCCCACATGGATGTCAATGCAATCATCTACAGTCGCGGGGTTCTGGAAGAAAGGAAAATGATCCAGGAAACCAGCGCATTAAATATAAAGAGAGTGTTTCACTACGAAAAAGATTGGATGAATAGCGCAAGCGAAAGCCCGTATTTCATCATGGATGCGCAGGAAATCAAAACAACCTGGCACCCAATTGAGAGCATCGGAGCGTCCGGCGCGAAATATTGATCCAGAAACGTTGATTTGAAGCAGGTCTGCCTCAATGATGTAACGGAAATGGACCATGGAGGAGGGGACCGTGGAAAAGAAAACAGCAAAGAGAATCTGGGTCCTGGCCTTTGCAGTCCTGGCCAGTTTCGGTCAATGTAAACAATCGTCACCGGACGACTTGCTTGGAATGATCCTTGCCGGTCGCATGGCAATGTCCTTTCCAATGTGGTCGCATGCAGGCGTCGGCAATCAGGGCGCTGTATTTGAAAACACCCTCGTTTCCACAATCGGTCTTTCCCGCGACAGCGTGCAATGTGCGTTTCAGGATGTAAACCTGGGCACTGTTACCGATGCGCTGTTCAATGCCAAAGCAAGGGGCGTTAAAGTTCGTGTAGGGTTGGATGAAGATAATCGCACACAGCCTGGATACCGCCGTCTTTCAGAGTTTCTAGTAACCGGCCAGGAAGACAATGAGCTCTATGTGGGCAATGCCGGGGCGGGCCAGGTTTATACAAACATTTGTGTAAGCGACACCACGCGCGTTTTTATTTCAACCGCTCCACCTACAGTTCAGGGATTTTATTCAGAGGCAGCATTCGGCTGGTATTTCCAGGATTCTGAAACGGGACTTCCGCGGAAGTTTCAATCGGAAGTAGATCTGATTACACATGGTTCGTTTGGTTCCTCCAAGGCCGTCCTTAACAGACAGAATTTCTTCCTTTTAAGCGACATGGAAGTCGGTGTGTACATGGCACCCAAGGAAGGCGGTTTTGAAAAATTCGCTGTTCAACGTGTCTCTCAAGCAACCAATTCCATTCGGCTCTTCTCTACAGAGTTTTTTTCAAATGATCTAGATAGTTCAGACGTTAGGCGAGCAAAGGATCTAGCTTTTGAGATCAAGAATTCAAGCGCCGGTTCAAAACAGATCAACGTGTCTTCTTATGCTGCTCTGGCCAGTGATCCGGATGCTTCCGGTGGGCTCAACTCTGCCACATACCTGAGCAACGCCGGCATCCCGTATCGCACAATGCCAGGCTCCTGGCCGGACAACGGCCTGAACTTTATCCTGGTCGATACGGAGACTTCGCATCCGCAGCTTTACATGGCGTCATTTCCATTTTCGGCCCGCGCTGATAGTGCGCATGACGGATTCCTTCTCGTATTTGAGTATGCGCCCATGGTGCAGGCGTTTGGCGACTTCTACAATCAGTTACAGGGACGGTCTGTAGTATCGCTCAATACGGTTGGTGATAACATTGTAAATCCCAATCAGATGGAAGTAGTAATTTCTGAACTGAACTGGATGGGAGCCTACAACACATCCTCCTCCGCCAGTACAACAGAATACGTTGAACTATATAACAATTCTAATTCCACACTTAACATTTCCAACTGGCAGGTTCAGTGCGGAACTGGTGGAGCATTTGCAACTACGGTCGCCACCTTACCGCAACGCACGTTGATTGGTGCAGGCCAATTTTTTGTGCTTGGACAAAGCGGAAGCGCAATTGTAGCACAAATTCACAGCGCCGCACTCTCCGGCTCAGGGCTGATAAACGATTCTACAACCGAGCAATGTCGTCTAACGGACGGAGTGGCCAATGGTAGCACAGTTCTTGACGTGATTGGTGTCAATGGGGTTGCCTTGTCGAGTAATTCTACTGCATTTGGTTTGAACGACACTACCAATCATCTTCGACGCTCCATGGAACGCAATACACTGAACGCAGCTGCGGATAACACTACTAATTGGCATACTAACTCCCATACATCCATTCTACAGAATCTTAACTTTGTTGCAGATAAGATCGAGCGCACGTTCGGAACGCCGGGCTACTATAACAGTGCAAACGTACCCCTTCCGCCCACGCCTGCTGGCAGCACTCCATCGGGTGTTAAGATCAACGAAGTTGTTTGGAACAATGGAGGTGGCACCAATAGTTTTGTGGAGTTTTACAACACCACAGCATCTTCAATCGATCTAAGCGCGGCCAATGCCTATGTTATGCGCGATTCTGATTGCAATTTGAGCAATGGTATAACCACTACTGTTTCCCTTACTGGAACCATTCCGGCTAACGGCTACTATGTTGTTGCGACTGCAGGTGGGGCTTACGCTGCTGCGGCAAACCAGACGGACCTCGGAACTATCAATGACAGTGACTGTATCATTCTGACACAGGGAAACACGGCCCCAACAACGCCTGCTGCTACAAACGTGTTCGATTTTGTAACGTATGGAACGATCGTTGGTTCGCAGATTCTGGAGAACGCTTCCATTGCTCCGGGCGCTGCAACTGGAACTGCATCGCGCATGCCTGATGGGACTGATACGAACATGAACGGCATTGACTTCCAGACAAAGGTAGCAACGCCAGGAAGCCGGAACGGTGCTCCAACATACACATCCAGCCCGGCCGGATCAGCCACGAGCATTGCGCTTACTGCCAATGTCGTGCTCACATTTAATGAGGCCATGAATACGGGCCTTGGAACTGTTACTGTTGTGGGCGGAAGCTCCGGATCACAAAGCCCTGCCTGCGTATGGACCGTCGGCAATACGGTCTGCACACTGAATCCAGGAACAGACTTCACTGCGAATGAAACAGTAACCGTCACACTCTCCGGATTTCAAGATGCTGGAGACGCATTTGCGGTTTCAAGCGCGCTTTCCTTTAGTTTCCAGACATTGGATCCTGCAAATGCGCCAACCGTGACCAACGTCGTTGTCGCAAGCACAAGTCCGAATAACGGAACCACGCCATACAATACCGGCACTTCAACCGTAACAATTACCGGTACCAACTTCCAGGCAGCGGGTGGGGTTTCCTGTCCGTCTGGCGTGACTCTTGACACTCCAACCACCGCCGTAGCCGCAACAAGCTGCACGGTGGACAGTGCTACACAAATTACGGCCACATTCCCGGCCGGGGTGCGCACGAATGGCACCACTGGCTGGAACGTTATTGTGACGAATCCTGCAGGGGCAAATTCGACGAGCTCCGTGAAGTTTATTCCTAAGGCCGGCCTGCTAATTACTGAAGTGGGTGATAATCAGGGCGCCAATACGAACAACGATTACATTGAGATATTCAATCCAACCGCCAATGGCATTGACCTGTCAACATACCGGTGGCTGCGGGATTCAAGCTGCGCGATTGCAGGCCCGGCATGGACACAGTCGAATGTTACATTTGGATCTGTGACGCTTGCATCTCGTAAGTATTTCCTGATCTCAAAAGCCTCGAACACCCTCGGAGGGGATATTACGACGCTTAGCGCTATGGCAAACAATCACTGTGTTGCGATTACGACTGGAGGCACGGCGCCTACTTCGGCTGCAATTACCAACGCAGGTTCAGCTAACATCGTGGACTTTGTTGCCTTTGGAACCATCACCG
Organism: Spirochaetia bacterium; assembly: GCA_021413825.1. Taxonomy (GTDB): domain Bacteria; phylum Spirochaetota; class Leptospiria; order Leptospirales; family Leptonemataceae; genus JAEUSB01. The sequence continues at coordinate 54,605 of JAIOPQ010000059.1, forward strand.
ATTCAGAGGCCAGTCAGGTTGCACCAAACCTTGCGGCAAGCGGGGCTATTAGACGTAATGGAACCTGTAAAACCACAGATACAGATGCCAATGCTTCCGACTTCACAGCAGTAAGTAGCGTAACAGCACCGAATAACAGCGCATCGGCGAGTTGCCCATGAAGAATATGCTTCGAAATCTCATACAACTTCTGATAGCCTCGCTGATTCTTGCTGCTTCTGCCTGCAAGAATCTGGACGATGCAGCTAACAGGGGTCTATTTGGAACAGCAACGCGCGAGTTGTTTGCAGATCAGGGCTACGTGTACTTCGACGATACGGGCAATATTACAGTAGAGTTTAACAACACAGAGTTCTACCGCAATCCGCTCTTTAATGCAGCATCGTTTATTGCCGTTTGGGTTTTCCCGCGCGGAGCCAACCCCTATGCGCGTTGCTGCACTGGCACAAATTGCACATCTATCGAATTAAAGTCATGCGTAGTCGGCTTTGGTTTTTCAAACTACCTTGCATTTACGGGTTCATTCTACTTTGATCTAAATCCGGTTCAGCCGTTCAATCCCTACGCGGACAAGTATTATATCCCTGTATTTGCTGCCGGAAGTGATTCAGTGCCTGCGTCCTATCAAGGGGAATATACTACGCTTTCAAGTCCAACGGGTATTATAAACGATCGGGCCCAGTTTGATCTCTACATAGGCGTATTCCAATCGATTGTGCATCCCAATCCTGTAATACCCCACAAGCTCACCAATGAAATGCGAGAGTTGAGCGGAACAACCTACTACACTGCTGTCGATCCCGACTGGCTTTCTCCAGTCATCCAGGTTGAATCGCGCTTTTATCCGCAGGATGAAAATGATCCGCCGGGCTCCATGTATATTATCCCTTCGTTCCTTACATGGGCGCCGCATGGTGAAATACAGCGATTTGAAGATTACCGCAACCGAGTCTTAATAAACGAACTTGTTGGGAATCCAAGCGGAACGGATGGAAATGCTGGTTCGCCGGAACTAGCAGAAATTTACAACAAAACTGGCGGCGGGCTTAGCATGTACGGCTGGCGTATTTCCGTTACGGGCGCTGGATCAATCGATCTCGGGATTACGGCTGGCACGGAATGTCTTGCTACTACTACAATTCCGGCTAATGCGTATCTGGTTCTGGCTTACTATACGGACTCGGCGCAGGCTGCGGCCGATCCAGCGGCTGATTGTGATTTTTCAGACGGAGCAGGGCGCTTGAAGATTGCCGGTGTTTCCGGTATGACAACGGGCACAGGATCTGCCCGTCTCTATTCAGATGCTGGAAACACATTCGTCGATTACGTGCAATACACTACAGGCACCTGCAGCGTAACGCAAACTGGACTCTCTGCCGCAAGCAAAGCAGCCATCTGGACAACAGGTAGTTGCACCACAGGCAATGATTATATCAGACGTCTGCCTGACGCTACTGATACCAATACTCCAGGTGATTGGTCTGGATCGGCTATCCCGGGCGGTGTACCAACGCCAGGCGCAGCTAACAACTAACGGCAAACAGGAATTCAAAATTGAAGAAACTTACTCTCTCGATCATATTTGGTGTCTTCATTGTGGGGATTGATGCGCAAGTACCGGACCCTAAGCTCACTGATAAGGAAAAGGCAGAAGTTAAGCCACAGGACAAGCCGCGCGGCAATCCTGATATGCCAAATTCGCCCAAGAATTTAGACAAGATCCCCCAAACGGAATCCAAACTCCCGTCCTACCTGGGGCCTCTCATTATGAAGCCGCTGATGCCTGAACAGCCAACTACAAAGAGCGCGCAAGCACCTGGAAAGTTTCTATACGATGAAAACTTTTTCAAGATGGACATGAATGAGAAAAAGGCTCTGCTTGAGCGCATTCAATGGAAGTTTCAATTCTGGACTTCGTTCAATTACTTCAACAACTCTGACCTTCGAAACATCAACGAGGATAATCAAACAAGCATAGAAGAAACAGATGATCGATTGTACTTTGCGTTTACTGGCGTTGAACTCGATGCGTTTTTTCCGATTCATCCGCGTCTGGATTTTCGCGTGGATATCTGGAAAGCTGGTTTCTGGGGCCACGATCAGTTAGGTGGTCGGGATGCGAACAATGATATCAAGTACACAAGAAACGGTGCGAACACCGTAAATTTCGGCAATCTGTATCTGGACGCGCATTTGCTTCTTGCACCTACACCTGAGAAACGTTTGGATCTTCGCGTGGGCCGGCAGGCCTTTGAAGTGGGCGGTCAGCTTGAGCGGGAATTCTACCTGGACGATACGCTTGATGCGATTGTACTGAGATGGTACAGCAAATTCGGAAGACTTGACCTTCTAGCCCTGGATGTCTATGCAAGCGGATCAAATACACAAGACGTGTACTTTGTTCAATACCTGAGTCTGGACGATGAGAAGGTCGATGGCTTTAACGGTGATGTAAATACATACAGGTACGGTCTTACCTACATGTATCCATTCATAGCCGCCGTTGATCCTAAAACACAAACGCATTTGGAAGCTCGTGGGTTTTCTTTCTTCGCGCGATACGGCGGCGTGAACGATGGCGGATCTGATCGTACAAACAGAGGAACCACAGGAAATTTCGCAGATAACGATTTCAGCCAGATGCGCGGCGTCCGCGTGAATGCTGGATTTCGCGGATACGTGCGCGGTCAGTTAAGCTATGCAGAGAGTAGTGGTGTCGATAGAAAGCGTCCTACTGTAATCTACACCAGTCAAGATGTAGATACCATTGGCCAATCGTGGCAATTGGATCTAGAGTTTGCGCTTTTCAAACGCGTATTGTTGATTACTCCGTCTGTGTTCTGGTCGGAGGGCGGCAAATATTATGCCGATGGCAGACAGTACTCGCACGGTTTCGTTGGATTTAAAGGGGATCATGCAGGTGGCATGCTCTCAGACTTGAACTGGGGTCTCTACCCTTCTGCCTACATCGACGACGACGGAATTGATGATACGCCATTTGAACGCCAGCGCAAGTCCGGAACTTTCATGCGTCACATTGGAATCGCCCTTGGTAAACCTGATTCATTCTATTTCAGAATAGACTGGTGGCGCCTGGAAGATACTAACCAGGTCACTCTCATTAACGGACGTACACCGGGTCTGGGCTCGCTCCTATCAAATCGATATCAAGGTCCAAGTCTTTACGAGCAACAGATTCGCGTGGAACTATTGCGCACGGTATACCCTACTGCAAGCACACAGCTTGCGGCCTACAGACGATTCTCTACACCTCTGGGCGAAGAAATAAATCTAACATTCGACTGGAATATCCTGCCAAATTGGCGCTTCTGGGCCAGTACGGGTGTATTTAGGCCAATGCGTTATTTTGCCACAGCGGGCCTTGAGCAGGGAACACCGCAAGGGAATGCTCGTTTTACCGGATTTCAAATGGGCACGAGTTTTTATTTTTGATGGGCATATGTATGATTGGGCATTGTTATAGAGGAGGGGGCATATGAAGAGGCTGGTTGGTGCGGTAATTCTACTGTCTATTGTTGCTTGCAACAATACTAAAGATCCCCTCTTCGGCGGAGTGGACCCGGGCTACTGGCTACTTGGCCCCTACAGGATGTCCGTATACGTTAACGATCCTGGCATTGACGCGCAGACCATGCGAGATCTTAAAGTGGATCAGCGGCTTGTGGATCTGATCGGTGATGCAAAATATACAGTTGATCTTGCCACTTATAACCTTGGCAAGCAGTCCATCATCAACGCTGTAATTCTAGCACATGAGCGCGGCGTAAAGGTGCGCATGGTCGGCGACGTAGACGAGGGTGCAACGGACGGCTATCGCGCCATCGAAGCCTATCGCCAGATTCCATTTTCACTTGGAAACTCTGCTGCAATTCAGCATAACAAGTTTGCTGTTGTAGATAAAACCTTCCTATTCATGGGGACTGGAAATCATACCGATTCCGATTTGCTCCGCAACAATAATAATTTCATGGTACTTGAAAGTGAATCGCTGGCCAAGGAGTACACGCGCGAATTTGAACAGATGTTCTACGGGCGATTTGGTGGCACAAAAGTTCCAGGCGTTCATCAGGTGCGCCAGCACTACGTTAACTTTACTCCCATTGAACTCTATTTTTCTCCCTATGATGGGGACGCGGCTATGCGACGTATGGTCGAGCTTGTGGATGGAGCGCAGCGTGAAGTTCAATTCATGATTTTTGCGTATACACACGATGATTTATCTGCGGCCATGATTCGCGCAGCGCGCCGTGGCGTTCTAGTCAGGGGAATCCATGATTCTACATTCATTCGCGGAACGTCCGAAGAAGCTCCAAGATTGTATTCCGCCGGTCAATGGCTGCCCACAGGACCGTTTAACCGCGAGGACGGAAACGAAAACACAAGCATACTTGGCGTTTCTGCGCACGGTGGAAAGCTTCACTGCAAAACATTGATCATCGATGGTTCTATTGTTAGCACAGGATCGTTTAACTGGTCTACCAATGCTGTAGACAATAATGATGAGAACATGATCGTAGTTCAGTCTCCGTTTGTTGCTGCAGAACTGCAGAAACAATGGGAAAATGTCTGGGCTGTTTCTCACCCAATTACCGATCAGTTGGACCATCCAAGTGGGCAGGCAGCAAATCCTGGGGATGTTGTAATTTCAGAAGTGATGTGGGCCGGTTCTTACAATGCAGCGGGTGACTCTGCCTCAGACGATGACTGGATAGAACTGCGAAACATGACCAATCATAGCATTGATCTCAGTCACTGGTCTATCTCCTGGGACAATGCAGGTGTGAGTAACTATCCTATTCCGGATGAGTTTAACTGGTTCGAGGCCAGTGTGCACACCAGACATCGAAGTTCTGGGCGGCTCATAATGCCGGCTAACGGCTACTTTTTGCTAAAGAATGTGAACGGAGCCATTGCATCCGGTGTTGAAGATAACAAGATTTCCGGCACAAAGGGTTTTGCTCTGGATTCAGGATCATTCAAATTACGCCTCTATGATCTGACAATGCAATTGATTGATGAGGCTGGCAACGGTGATCCTCCACTTTCAGGTAAACTGGAAGGAACCCTGTCGCGTACATTTAGCATGGAACGGTTCTTTTATCCTACAGGGCATCCACTGGCTGGGCGCGCACTCCCGGGATCCTCCGTCGGAAGCTGGTATACAAGCAATGGAAATAACAGTGCTTCGGGAGCCACGCTTGCGGGTACAGGTTTGATTGATGCTGATTTCAGGCAATGCGACGCTGGCGGTTTTAATTGTACAATTGGAACTCCAAATTATTCTGGAAGCAACAGTGCTGCTGCATCAAACGCATTTGGTGGAATCAACAGCGTTCAAAACGTTCCTATTGATGCGTACTCAACATCCTCCACTACAGCCACAATTCAGATGCGCTGGGGAATGGCTGCTGTGCCGTTTGTGAATTGTGCCGCCGGTTGCGGGGGCCTATGTACGAGCACTACACTTGACCCCAATGATCCATCTAAGGTTCTAGTGGGAACTGTTGCGCAAACCCCGGGCGCTATTTGTACACTGACGGTTAGCGGCGGAACCAGCGACGTTTCAAATCCAAATGGGTCCGGTTTTGCTGCAGGCGGCACCATCAGTCTCGAAGGCCATGGCAATCCGCAGGCGCAGGTTCAAATCTACCAGGTGGCAGTTGCCAACTGTTCAAGTGAAGACGTTGTAACCATTCGCGCCCTTACAAGTGGAACGTTGCACAACTTGGGCATCTATTACTATGATTCTTTCTCGCCCAATCCTGTATTGCTCTACCGCATGCATGATGTTCCAATTCTGGCCGGGCAGTTTGTATACGTTAGATTGGACAGACCAAATGCATCGTCGGAAGATAATCTGCTTGGATCAAATCCCACAATCAACATCGCTGATGCTGCGGGTGTAAACACTACATGCGGGGGAACATTGACATCGGGATTAACGGAAGCCAATACGTATGAAGTCTATTCGCAGAAGAATGGAATGAGCGGAACGGACGGAATTGTTATGATTTCCTATGATTTAAATTTGCCGCCGATGGATGCCATGTGTTATTCTAATGGAGATGGGGACATTGCAACTGGACTTATGGAGGGTGGTTTTAGAACACTGTTCAGATACGGATCCTCGGTTTACAATATTTCAGCGTATCCTGTGGATACTGTAAACGACTTCCAGGTTCAGTCCAGTTGTTCCATTTTCACCGGAGGTTCTGCAAACTATTTGCAGCGCACCACGGATACAAATCGAGGCTCTGACTTCGTTCAGATGTAAAACTATGAAACTCATCATCACAATCATTCTAACTTCTACGCTGCTTCTAGCATGCGGGCAGAAGAAGGATGATTCAGGAGAAGTAGCTGCCCTTGCGTTCTTGATTGCTTCGGGTGCATTGCGTCCCGCAAGAGTGAACACGCCGGGCGGCACAGGAGATCCCAACGGAGGCGACGGTTTGCACCAAGCGCCGGGATGCCTGATTGACCAGGTGTGTTATGATACGTTTATGGATTGTGCTGAGCTGGGCGGTGTTACCGCCCAATGCCACTGAGGCAGAATGACTTTGTTGGGTGAGGGTGGTTTGCTCGGACAGATTCCGATTAAACTGCTTTGTTCTCTGGAATAAGCACTACTCGATCTTTGTAAAAACCGCATGTTGGGCAAACGCGATGTGGCATGATGAATGCGCCGCAGTTCTTGCAGCCTACCAGGTTAGGTTTGCCGATGGCATGATTTGCGCGTCT
>JAIOPQ010000013.1 GCA_021413825.1 Spirochaetia bacterium
GTGTGCAACTTATGCGGACTGGCGAAATGCAGGAACGCAGGCATGCGATCGCCGATCGCTACCGTGAAGCATTTGCCGATATCAGCGCGATTCACATCCTAAAAGATCCGGAAGGTTCATCGCAGCATCTATTTACGATTGAGATCAAAGCCTCCTCGAAAATGAGCCGGGACCGGTTTGTTGAGGAAATGTACGCACGCGGAATCGGAACGAGTCTCCATTTTATTCCACTCTATCGTCACACCTTCTACAAAGAAATGGGATATGAGCCAGGCCAGTTCCCTGCAAGCGAAGATATATACAAACGAATCGTTTCACTTCCGCTTTATAGCGCTATGAGCGATGATGATGTAGAAGACGTCGTGTTCGCTGTTCAAGAAACCTTCGACTCCCAGAACTAGTTCTAGCCCGGCTGGCCCCGAACGGGGCAGCGATTTACAATTCAGGACGTCGCAGTCTCCGGAAACGGGTACGCTTTTCCCATTGTTCGCAACCAGCGGAAATGCGCCACGAATCCTTTCAGAAACGTGGAGTATGATTGATAATGGACTCCGAATTCTGCGCACGTCTTTTGCACAATGGCGCTTAACGGCCGATAGTGAATGTGACAGATTCTTGGAAAGAGATGATGCTCGATTTGGAAATTCAATCCACCCGCATACCAACCAATGATCGGATTGTTCATGGCAAAGTTTGCAGTTGTTTCAACCTGGTGAATGGCCCACTCATTGTCAATGTCACCGGTTGTTTTGTCTGGCGTTGGGAATGCAACATCACCAACCGCATGCGCCATCTGGAATACGACAGCCAGCATAAATCCCAGCACAAAATGGAACAGTAAATTGAAAAGTATCACAAGCCAGATTGGATGGAACAGCGCTGGAATAATCAGCGAGTAACTAGCATGAAATGCTTTTGTTGCCACGAACAAAATTACGTCTCGATTTGAAATTCTGGGTTGTTCATCGGCTTTTCCAAACCTGACACGGAACAAGCTCTTCCAATCATCGTAGAACATCCACTTCAGAGTTAGAAACGCGTATAGCGCGTATGTGTAGAAGTGTTGGAAACGATGAATCTTTTTGCGCGACTGATCGGGTGACAGACGGAACATCGATCCATCAAATATGTCTTCGTCTACGCCGTTGATATTGGTGTAAGTATGGTGCAGAATGTTGTGCTTTCTCCTCCAGAATACATGACTTCCGCCAATCAGGTCCATTGTAAACGCCATAAGCCAGTTTACGTTCTTGCTGTTTGAGAAGGCCTGATGTGCGCCGTCGTGTTGAATATTAAAGCCAACAGCACAGATTGCAAATGCAAAGGATAGGACAAGGGGCAGGGCTACATACCAGCTGCTTGCAAGGAACACCAGCGAAATGTAAGACATTAAAACCCAGGTTGCTATCAGAGCTGTCTTGAGATACATTTGCCAGTTATCACGCGGGCGTATGGCCCTGGTCGCGAAATACTCGTTTACGCGCGCTTTTAAGACTTCGTGGAAGCCGCGGTGCATTTGAAATGTGATCTTTTCCATCAGGCCTCATCACATATGAGGCTTGATGTTGAATTCGGTTGCAAAAATTCTTTGGGTTACTAATGCATAATTCAGATTTCATGCATTGGCCTCAGCCGTGCCGGCTCACCTGGGCTGCGGTGCTTCCAGAACCCTGGAAAGCAATTCCGTGTCCAGATACTCAGTCAATTCGATTAGCTTGCCATCTTGTAGTGTGCAGATCCAGCAATACGTATTGTTGTAAGGAGCTCCCGATTTTGTGGTGACGTTGCCCTTGCATTCCACTACCACATGATCGCCATCGGCCAGGATGCGCTGCGCGCAATTTGTGTACTGTGTCGCGAACTGCGCAAATAGGGGAGCAAGTAACGTTTCCTGAACGGCCTTTTTCCCGATGTATTTGCCGGACCACGCCGTGGTTCCCGGAATAATCCAGGTGAAATTTTCAGCCAGAGTTGTTAGGAATGGCTTACTGTTGCCTTTGGCCAGGGCAGAGAAGATCTTTTGTACGATTTGTTTGTTTGTGATCTCATTCATGAATCCATTGTAGCACTTCGAGTGCACTCGAAGGCTCTAAATAAATTCCGATCTCGCCAGAATTATTTACTGAAAGGTTCTGGATCTCCCTCAGCTTGTTTGCTGGCCTGTTTTGATTTTTTCCCGTCGGGAGGATGAAATGGCCGTTTCCCTGAAGCAAGCCATTGGTTGTAGTATTTCACTTTTTGGCGAACCAGCGACAGGCAATCGTTTAGCTCAGCAATTCGCGCTTCTATGCTTCCTGCATGATTTTGTAAGATTTCTTTTCGCTGCAAGATCGTATCGTTTCCCTTCTCTACAAGGTTTGCATATCGATTAGCATTGTGCCCGAACGCTCTTTTGCTCGAATCTTCTGAGTAGCTCTGGTCATATCTTCAGTCAGCGCCTTCGAGCGCGCTCGAAGGCAAGAATAAAATCAGCCGCTGAAGGGTTTCACGTTAACCGGAGATACGCGTGCTTGTACTAGCGGGTTTAACGTGTCATCCGGGCCAAGTAACTAGCTGTATTGCCAATTTTTTTGCAGATTCGAGCGGGGCGATGCTCCGCTGCATCTTTGCATTCACGAGAGCACCTTCAATCAGCGAAATGAAAATGTCCGCGTCTACCTTTGCGTTATGCCGGCTGAGTGTATCGCTAATCACTGCATGAAAAATCAAACGCATTGTTTACGAACTCGTGAAGGTTCGTCGCGTTCAGAGAAATACTTTCGAGCAGCAGCTTTATTTGATTTCCAGAATACTGCAAGGCTTCGTTGACTATCTCATCTTTCCCGTTCTTGAAATAGTGGTACACAGATCCTTTGGGCGCTTTGCTCTTTTCCACAATTTCATTGATACCCGTGGCGAAGTATCCCTGGATTTGCAGGAGCTCCGCCGTTACCTGAATAATCTCTTCTTTCTTATTCACTTCAGGGTATCGCTTGAATCGAACTGAAAGCCTCGGGATCATGCGTGGGAATCACGTGTATCTCAGGACGTTCTTTTAGAAATTCGTGAATTTTCACGATTTGCTTGTAAATCAGTTGCTGATCGAAATCCACAATCGTACTGCTGATGTAATGCTTGGCTGCAGGCTTCTGCAGCGCGCGCGCAGACCAAACCAGATCACCAACAAAGAAGTAGCGTTCTTTAGGAGAGAGATTTACAAATATTCCGATCGATCCAGGCGTGTGCCCTGGCAGCGGAACCACGACAACACTTGCATCGGCATAGAGATCGTGGCTTTCGGAAAAAATCTCGTATGCCCCGGAATTGAATTCGATCATGTTCCATTGAATTTCTTTTCCGTCGTATTGCGATTTTATGTAAGCTGGTGCCTTTGCGTCTACAGACTCTGCGAATTCAAATTCCTTCCGCGTAGTGTAGATGGCAGAATCCGGAAAATCTTTCAGGCCCGATGCGTGATCCCAGTGTAAATGGGTAAGTAGAATACGCGACACTGGAATCTTCTTTTCATCCAGGGTTTGCTTCGCCGATTTACGTTTGCTGTACTGGAAAAGAGGTTTAGCCCACCACGGAAATTCCGCGAATTGCGAGTCGATATCCTTACCGAGTCCCGTATCGATCAGCAGATTTCCCCTGGGATGTAGGACAAGCGCCGCCATGTGTGCGGCCTTTTGTAGCTTGAAAAAACTTCCACCCGAAAGAACGAACGCCTCAAGGGTCTCCGCAAATCCCGTGTCGATTTTGTAAACCTGCACGTCCCTTTGTGTGGCTACCGCTGGCCGATTAAGAAGGGTTAGTTTATCGCCCGATATGGGAATTTCGGATCCGATTCTGGAGAGCCCGTAATTCAGGATCAGCAGAAGCAGAAGAAACAGGGCAAAAACATGTCTTTTTTTCATCGCGATTTCCTGTGGCGATGTCTGGTGGGACTTCGACCCGCCAAATGTTCCGCCATATAGAACGGTCTATATAACAGCTCACAACCCGTCAAACTCGAAATCTCCGGCCAGCGGACGGATTGAAATGGGTTTTATCATACTCAAATAGCGGTGAAGATCATGCGACCCTCATGCGCCCAATCATGTCTTTTGCATGGGTTTGGAGTCATTGTATAATCGGATATTTCTAATGAACGGAGGGGAACTGACAGCGCGCGTGCTCCAGGCACACAATGTAAAATTTCTCTTCACTTTGATTGGCGGCCACATATCGCCGATTGTCACAGCCTGTGAGACGCAAAACATTCGCGTAATCGACGTCAGGCATGAGGTCACTGCGGTTTTTGCTGCCGACGCAGTGAGTCGTCTAACTGGAACTGTTGGCGTGGCGGCTGTGACGGCAGGGCCAGGCCTTACTAATACGATCACGGCCGTCAAAAACGCACAGCTTGCACAGTCGCCCCTCTTACTGATTGGCGGCGCAACCGCTACAATTCTGAAAAATCGCGGATCGTTGCAGGATGTGGATCAGAAAGCGCTTATGGCGCCTCATGTAAAATGGCAACAGTGCGCAAAAAGAGTAATCGATATTCCGGAAATCCTTGTTGAAGCATTCTTTAGGGCTCGCGATGGAGTGCCCGGTCCAGTGTTTGTTGAGCTGCCGGTTGATCTCCTATACGATCACGAGACTGTTCGGTCCTGGTATCTTGCCTCCGTCCCAAAATCTCCAGGCCTTGTTAACCACGTTATGCGATCTTACCTGTCGCGGCATGTTGAAAAGCTGTTTAAAGGTTTCAAAAATGAACTCGGCCATGAAGTTGAGATTGACCATCCGCCGAGGATTGACTTTAAGTCATTAAAGAAAACTTCTCATACAGTGGTGCAACTTTCGCGCGTTCTTTTTGAACTTTCAAAATGCAAACGCCCGGTGTTGGTGGTGGGCTCTCAAGCTACGCTTCAAAGTGAAAAACTGGATTCGCTTTCGGCTTCCCTTCGATCGCTCGGAATCCCAACCTACCTTGCTGGCATGGCGCGTGGACTCATGGGTCAAAACGATTCATACCAGTTTCGTCACAGAAGGGCGGAGGCCTTGCGGGCCGCAGATCTTGTGATCCTTGCCGGACAGCCGGTCGATTTCCGGTTAAACTACGGCGCGCACATCAATCGCCGAGCATTTCATATAAGCATAAATCTCAGTACCACCGATCTAAAGAAAAACAAGCGTCCAAACCTGGGCATTCACGCCGACCCTGCAGATTTCTTAATCGACCTTGCGCGCCATTTTACCCCGGGCTCTAGTTTCACTGAATGGCATGGTGAATTATTGGAGAAGGAAAGCCAGCGTAACCAGGAGATAGTTGCACTTTCCAAAAAAACAGGAAAGAACGTAAACCCAATTGATTTTGCAATTCAACTGAATCAAGAATTGTCAACGAAGTCAATCGTTGTTGTGGACGGTGGCGATTTTGTGGCCACCTCTTCCTACGTAATTCAACCGCGTGCACCTCTTTCCTGGCTTGATCCTGGACTATTTGGAACACTGGGAGTGGGCGCTGGATTCGCGCTTGGCGCAAAACTAGTTCATCCGGACCGCGATGTGTGGATCATGTACGGTGACGGTTCGTGTGGATTCAGCTTAATGGAGTACGATACGTTTGTCCGCCACGGTATTGGCGTTATTGGAATCGTTGGCAATGACGGATGCTGGACCCAGATTCATCGGGACCAAATTGCAATCTTAAAGAAGGACACGGCGTGCATGCTCGCTCGATCCAATTATCATCAAGTCGCTGAAGCCCTTGGTGCAAAAGGTTTCCTGGTAAAACGACCCTCCGAAGTTCAACGAGCAATCCTGGCAGCTCGCAAAGTTGCGCGTTCCGGTAAGCCTTCGCTCGTGAACGTTATGATTGATCGGTCCGATTTTCGCAAGGGATCCATATCAATGTGAAGGAGTATCTATGCAGTTTCCGTGGCTGAATCAATACGATCCAGGAGTTTCCCACCATCTAGATTATCCGATGGAGTCAATCCCCGAGCTCTTCAAGCAAGCTACGCTCAAATATCCGGATAGAACGTGCGTTTCCTTTCTCGGTACGCACATTCGATTCAGTGAAATCGAAGCATCCGCCAGTACGCTGGCCGAACACCTGGCGGTGTCAGGCGTGCAGCCTGGTGATCGCGTCTTTCTATTGTTGCCGAACATGCCTCAGTTTGTGGTTGCATACTATGCTGTTTTAAAATGCGGCGGTGTTGTAGTTCCTGCAAGTCCCCTTGATACTGCTTCTGAAATAAATCACAAAGTCCGGGACTCGGGTGCAGTGGGCGCAATTTATCTCGATCTTTTATTCAAGAATATGGAAGCTTCTCTGTCCCTGGTTAAGTTTTCAATCAGCTGTGATTTGCGAGATTGCTTGTCGCCTTTGAAACGGTTTCTGCTAGGCATTCGGATGAAATTCATGAAACATCCCAAACCGGGAAGTCGCAGTACCCAGTACCGCCAGATACTATCCAGTAAAATAAAATCGCCTAACGTTACTGTAAAACCAGCTTACGACAGTCTGGCCACAATCATGTACACAGGGGGAACAACAGGAGTGTCCAAAGGCGTCATGCTATCGCACAAAGCCCTTGTTGCCAACATGACACAGGCGAAGGCCTGGGGACAGGTGACGTCAGAGGACAGAGCGTTGTGCGCACTTCCGTTTTTTCATGGATTTGGTTTGAGCATTGGACTGAATACTACCTTCACTTCTGGCGGATGCATGATACTGATGCCGCGCTGGGATGTTAGGGTCGCGATTCGACATATCGCAAAGGATCGCATAACTCTCTTTGCGGGAGTGCCAACCATGTATGTTGCAATGACTCATCACGCTGATTTTGCAAAACTCAAGAGCGCTCACCTGCGCGGTTGTTTTGTTGGAGCCGCTCCCGTTCCAGAAAACTTGAAGCAGACATTCCAGAGCAAGACGGGAGGCACTCTGATAGAAGGTTACGGACTGACTGAGGCTGTAACGGCCAAGAGTGCAAATCCGTATCTTGGCCAGAAAAAACTCAAATCGATTGGGATACCCTGGCCGGACACTCAGTTCCGGATTGTGGATGAAAAAGGTGAGAGTGTATCCGCCGGAATTCAGGGAGAGATCATCATTCGTAGCCCTGATGTCATGATGGGGTACTGGCAGAACGAATCTGCAACGAGCGAAGTGTTGCGCGATGGTTGGCTGTACACAGGAGACATTGGTTGGATGGATGAGCAGGGCTATTTCTACATTGTAGACCGCAAAAAGGACTTAATCATTTCAGGAGGCTACAATGTTTATCCCACGGAAATCGAAGAGGTCCTCTATAGCCATCCGGCCGTACTGGAGGCGTGCGTGATTGGAGTGCCGGATGAAAAAATGGGTGAGCTTCCAGTGGCCTACGTCGTACTTAAAGAGAACCAGAAAACAACGCAGGAGGAACTCATCGGTTTCCTGCGCCAACATCTCATTCAATACAAGGTGCCCAGACACTTTGAATTTCGCGGGTCGTTGCCCAAAAGCCCAATTGGTAAGATCCTAAGAAAGGAATTGAAGAATGCCTCCGCGGATCTCCGCTCCAGGTGATTTGATTGATGTCGCGCTGATAAATATCACGAGACTGATTCTCATTAACAAATTGGACAATGACCTCATTTTCGTTTTCTTGACTGCAAGGCTTTGAAGCATGGAAACAATTCTAGTTTTTTCGACGGTGGGCGCCGCGTTGTTCTACCTTGTTGCGCGAACCATTAAGAATCACAAACGTCGTGCGGCTTGTTCTGGCTGTTCATGCCAAACAAATTCATGCGGATCAAAACCGTGGACCTGATTCCACTTTCGGAACTCAAGGTCGGCCAGATCGCAAGCATCCGTAGCGTAGGCCGTGGCAATTCAACCATGGAACGCCTGCGCGACCTGGGACTTGTGCCAGGGGAGCAGGTGTCCATCCTCCGCAAAGCACCATTCGGTGATCCAATTGAAGTTCGCATTATGAACTATGACCTTTGCATTCGGCTTAAAGAAGCCAGTGAGATTTTTGTCCAGCCATGAACGCCATCGCAACACCGCAAATAGCCCTGATCGGCAATCCAAACACCGGAAAAACCACAGTATTCAACGCACTTTGCGGAACGCGGCAGCGTGTGGGCAACTATCCCGGTGTAACTGTTGAAAAAAAAATCGGTTTTGTTTCTCTTCCTTCCGGTCCAGCTGAGATACTGGATCTACCCGGCCTCTATAGTCTAAAGGCAGTCGCGCCCGATGAACAGGTAGCCTGCGACGTTTTGATGGGTCGTTTACCCGGCGCACGGTCGCCGAATCTGATTGTTTGCGTTCTGGATGCGACCAATCTCAAGCGGAATCTACTCATCTTTACGCAGATTATTGAACTGGATATCCCGGTGGTCATCGCATTGACGATGACGGATTTGCTCGATCGCGAAGGAATCAAGTTGAATCTGGAATCGCTTACGCGCGGGCTTGGAGTGCCAGTCGTCTGTGTGAGCGCCAGAGACCCGGCCACACTCGAGCATCTGAAAAACACAATCGTTGAAACCCTCGCGCACCCGACCAAGACCAGAATCAATCTTGCATATCCCGTTAAGCTAGAGCGCACTGTTTCATTACTCAATGGGCGGCTAAATAAATTTGTTCGGATCAATCAGTTTGAGACGCGTAATCTTCTTCTATTTGAGAATGATCCAGTCGCGGCTGCGTTTTCTGGGAACCAGGAAGCGTTAAGCGCCATTGAGGATGCTCGTAAAGATCTGGGCAATATTGATCCTGGGGTTATTGCTTCTGAGAGATTTCGTTGGGCGGGTCAAGTTGTTTCAATGTCAGAAACGCGCTCTACTCCGGGAAAAATTGGACTTGGAAATCGGATCGATCGAATTCTTACACACCGTTTGTTTGGGCTTCTGGCTTTCATCGGCATAATGTATATGACGTTCCAGTCGATTTATACCTGGGCTGCTCCTCTGATGGATGCAATCTCGGCCGGGTTCGCCTGGCTTGGAGATGCAGCTGGAGCCATTTTTGCGAGAACACCCATGCTCCAGTCCCTGGTTTCAGATGGTGTGATTGGTGGAGTGGGATCCGTCCTGGTCTTTCTACCTCAGATTGTGATCCTGTTTACTTTTATCGCGATACTTGAGGATTCCGGGTATCTCTCTCGCGCTGCATTTCTTATGGATAAGTTGCTCGCCTGGTCGGGCCTAAACGGTCGCGCATTCATTCCAATGCTTTCGAGTTTTGCGTGCGCAGTACCTGGTGTGATGGCTTCGCGAGTGATTCCGGATGCCCGTGCACGTATGGCCACAGTTCTCGTTTCTCCCCTTATGTCCTGCTCGGCCAGGTTGCCTGTCTATCTTCTCATGATAGGAGCATTTATCGAGCCCAGGTTTGGTCCTTCATGGGCAGCCTTTACGTTATTCGCCATGCATGCACTTGGTTTACTTGTAGCATTGCCTGTTTCCTGGATTATCAACCGTGGAGTTCTCAAAACTCCAACTGTGCCCTTCGTCCTGGAAATGCCTCCCTACAGGATGCCACAAATTCGTAATGTCGCCTATCGGGTGTATGAGGCGTCACGCCGTTTTGTTGTCCGCGCTGGATCTGTGATTTTTGCGATGTCGATCGTGATCTGGGCGCTCAGCTATTTTCCAAGACCGGATATAATCGCGCAGGACTCGCTGGCTCGTGCAGCAATTGAAATTGCTTCTCTTAAGACGGCCGGCAATCTTTCGGATGCGCGCGCTGCGCAAATTTTGGATCATGCTCGCTTCGAAGCGGACTCACAGTATCTGGAACAAAGCTATTTGGGCCGCGCTGGAAAACTCATTCAACCTGCTTTTGCCCCGCTTGGTTTTGACTGGAAGATTACCGTGGGCGTGCTTGCAGCTTTCCCAGCGCGTGAAGTGATCATCTCCGCCCTCGGCATTATCTACAGTGTGGGCAAAGTGGACGCGGAGCACACCGAGGATCTCAAAACCACAATGATGCGGGAAAGAAGACCTGACGGATCTCCAGTGTTCACACCTTTGCTGGCCGTGACTTTGATGGTGTTCTTCGCGCTCTGTTGCCAGTGCATGAGCACTGTAGTGACCGTTCAGCGCGAGCTAGCCAGTTGGCCCCTGGCGATTTTCATGTTTTGCTACATGACTGGCCTGGCCTACGTAAGTGGCCTCTTGATTTATCAAGGTGGCCGGGCCCTGGGTTTGGGCTGATGCAACACACTTTTCGCACGGAAGCCGTTGATCCAGGCGTGATCATTGCCTCACGTTATGACGTTGTCGAACGGCCAGAAATCGGGTTGACCCGTCGCTTCCTTCACCATGGTCCACAAATAACCTGAGGGATCCACTTTCTTGCGCTTCTCTGTGGCAAGGACCAGCGGAACGTAAGTATAGTAGGAGTTCCAGTATCCCACAACAAAACCTGTTTTACCGCACATAGCCCCGTGCACTGCGTTCTGCGCGAGCATGATGCAGAATACTGCATCCTCTGCGGAAGCGGGAACACTTCGAATGATGTAGCTCGGGTCAATGTACTTGAGCGTAGATGGGAATTTTCGTTCTTTTAAATATTCCTCAATTCTGTTTTTCAGAAAGAGTCCGATGTCTCCGTGTTTGGTGTTTCCGGACGCATCTTTTTCGCCGGAAGCCTGTGCGTATTTCTGTCCGGCTCCTTCTGCAACAAGTATCACAGCATGTCCCTTTTTCTTCAAACGCTCTTCCAGGTAGGGGAGTAAACCACCTGTACCTTCCAGTGCAAACTCTACTTCAGGGATGAGCGCCACATTCACTTCATTGGAGGCCAGTGCCACGTATGCAGCAATGTAACCTGAATCCCGGCCCATAACTTTCACGAGACCTATTCCATTTTTTGCTGACTTAGCCTCTGCGTGTGCCGCATGGATGACGCCAGTTGCAACAGAGACCGCTGTGGCAAATCCAAATGTTTTGTGGGCAAAGCGGATATCGTTGTCGATTGTTTTTGGAATAGCCGCAATCGCAATGGGAAGCCCGCGTTTTTTTATTTCTTGATGGAGCATTTCTGCTCCGCGCAATGTTCCGTCTCCCCCAATGGCAAACAACATTGAGATGTTGTTTTTCACCAGAGTGTCCACCATCCGAGCGCAATCCTGCGGTCCTCTGGAAGACCCAAGAATCGATCCCCCCGTCTGATGGATCGAGTCCACAGCTTCCGCATTCAATGGGATGAACGAATGACCATACTCAGGAATCAAGCCCTCAAAGCCATACGGAACTCCCAGAACGTTCTTGATTCCGTACTGTTGCAGAAGCATTCTAACGAGGCTCTGTATTACGTTGTTTAGCCCTGGGCAAAGCCCTCCACACGTAACGATTGCCGCCGTTGTATTTGGCGGGTCGAAGAAGATCTTCCTGCGTGGGCCTGCATTATCGAAAGCGGGACTGTCAGCGAGCTCCTGGGCCGTTTTGAGCTCCACATCCACCAGAACTTTTGCCCCGTCTTTGATGAACTGCGGAATTCGCAGGGGAGACTCAAACCGACAGTCGCCCAGTGATTCAATCTCAGTCTTCATGGTTTTCAAACGAGCGCAGGCATAGATTCAAATTCTTTGACCGGAACGCATCTGGATATTTCTGCACATGCCCTCACAAAGAAGATGTACGAATTTGTCAGAGTTTGTTCATGATGCCTTGCCATTGGCTTATATGATTTTTATCAGGAGCCTGCTTTTGGCTATGAGTTAGCGTTCCAGGAGTCCAGTTCCTTTGCCAATCATGCGATCAATCCAACGGTCAGGCAAGAGACGGGGCAGCGTCCAATTCTGAAATTTGCCCTTCAATAGCGCATAACGTGTTTTTGGATTTTTCTTCATGAATATCTTGACGACTGCCTCTCCAACCTCATCGATTGTAAGGCCCGTCATTCCCTGTTGTTTCATGTAGGCTGCAAAGTTCTTCACTGGTACTGCAAAGTCGGTGTGATCGTATGCGTTTGCATCACGCTCTTTTTCCCAGATTGGAGTTACAACGGGTCCTGGACCAATAATTATCACATCGATTCCGTAGCCTTGCAATTCTCGACGCAGAGTGTGCGAGATTCCTTCTACTGCATGCTTGGAACCCACATAGGGGCCAAGGAACGGCCCGGCCATCTTGCCTGCAACAGAACTGATATTGAGAATTCTTCCCGGGGCTGTTGGATGATTCTTTACGGCACCAAGCAGTGGAAGGAAGGCCTGTGTAACTTGTAAGAGCCCGAAGACGTTCACTTCGAATTGTTTTCGCACGGTTTCAATTGGAATGTGCATGAGCGGTCCGCCCTCGGCGATCCCAGCATTGTTTATTAAACCACCAAGCCCTTTACCCTGGACGGCAGCCTCCACAACCTTAACAGCTGCATCTATGGCTGGTCGATCTGCAACATCAAACAGGAGCGGCGTGAATTCCGGACCCAGCTGAGATTTCACTGAGTCTGCGTCGGATTTCTTTCGCACGCTCCCAAACACGTGATAGCCCTTGGCAATAAAATGTCGGGCGCAGCCAAATC
>JAIOPQ010000022.1 GCA_021413825.1 Spirochaetia bacterium
GCATTATTTGCTTTCAAACAGTTTTCAGATGGGAGAACTATTGAACTACTCCCTGACAGCAGGACTTGAATCGCGCGTTCCCGAAGAAGAGCACATGTTAGTGAGATTGGCGCTGCGCGAAATGATGATCAACGCGATTGAGCACGGAAATCTTGGAATCACCTTCGCTGAAAAAACCGCAGCCACGCAAAATAATACGCTGGCTGATTTGATTCAAGAACGTCTCCAGAATCCCCACTATGCTACCAGAAAACTGCACGTTAAGATCGATTCTGACGAGTCACGCGTGCAATTTACTCTTCGCGATGAAGGCGAAGGATTTGATCATCGTGCAATGGTTGAGCGCGCTCGAAGTGCGAACGAGACCGATGCGCTGTATCACGGACGTGGGCTTAGATTTGCGCTGAGCTTCTTTAACAGCGTGGAATATAACGAGCGGGGAAATGAAGTAAGACTTACACGCATATTCAAGTAGTCTCGCGGCAGCAGGTATTTCACCCGATAGAGCGTAGCGATTTTTGAGGTATTTACAACGAAAAACGTCAAAATACTGCTTGTGCGCTTCTGAATTTGCGTCACACTGCTCCCCATGGTCAATCCGGCCCGACCCCATGTTCTAATAATCGACGATGAGCCGGAAATCGGCAAGCTCCTGGCCCAGGCATGCGAATATGCCGGGTATCGCGCCACTGCTACCAATACGGCAGACACGTTTCGGGAGGCTGTGCTAGCGCAGCCTGAATTCATAATCATGGACTTGCTCATGCCCGATGCAGATGGAATCGAACTGTTCCGCTATCTAATGGAAAACAAGATCGAATCCGGAATAATACTGGTGAGTGGATCGGATCATCGCATAATTCAGAGTGCGGCGCGTCTGGCACAAGCCCAGGGGTTGCATATTCTGGGAACACTTGCAAAGCCGTTTGAAATTGCGGATATTCCATTGCTTCTGGCAACGCGACAGAACGGTCGTCCCGCTGCTTCCCATTCCACTATGGGTCAGATCACTCCCGCCGATATGGAACAGGCGCTGAACAATAACCAGGTCATCGCGTACTACCAACCCCAGGTAAATCTCAAAACAAATTCAATCATGGGATTCGAGGTTCTAGCCCGTTGGATCCATCCTGAGTGGGGTCTTGTTTCACCGATTCATTTTATGCCCGTAATTGAAGCGTCAGACCTCATTGAAAGGTTCACTGAGTGCATCATTGATGCAGCAATGGTGCAAATGTCGCGACTGGCTGCTGCTAGAATTAAGCTTCAGTGCGCGATCAACGCGTCTGCCCTGTCGTTGGGTGATGTGTCGTTCCCGGACAAACTCATCGCAAAAATAACCGCAGCGCGAATTAATCCAGGTTTAGTCTCCGTTGAAGTAACTGAAAGCAAGCTATTCGAAGATTCCGTCAAGTCCCTCGATGTACTCACTCGATTACGAGTGAAAGGATTTGAGTTATCCATTGATGATTTTGGAACTGGCTATTCAACGTTTCAGCAGCTACAACTCGCCCCCTTCAGTGAAATAAAAATTGATAAGGGCTTTGTGCTAAACTGCAATGTGGACACGGAAGCGCAGACAATAGTGCGAACTTCTATCGAACTGGCACAGCGACTTGGAATTCGCTGCGTTGCAGAGGGAGTAGAAACACAGGCAGTCGCCCATCTTTTGAAAGATTGGGGATGCGGCGTTGCCCAGGGTTTTTATTACTCCAGGCCTCTGCCTGCTGACTTGTTCCTGGACTGGGTCCAAGCAAGCCCATTGCGGTAAAGGTCAGGAATTTGAGTCTGCAATCTCAATCGACTTGAAGCACTTGCTTGCGCCCAGAATTTGCATGGGACCGGCCACACCTTCACTGGCTCGGAGTACTACAGAGCCACCGCTGGCGCTTATATCCAATGACATTTGAATCAATGCTACTGCAACCGGCAGTGGCATACTCAATACTTGTGTTACATTCAGTATGACCGATGCGCTTTCCAATTCCAACGCTAGTTCTTTGAGCCGCTGCCTGGACTTCTGATCAAAGTTCACAACGTCGCCGCTTGTAATTACTATTTCCGGAAGTTCTGTTTTTGATCGTAAATATTCCATAGCTTTTGGTCTCACATTCCTTCCCCCTGTTCCTTGATTTCTTAATGTGTTAGAGCCAGTTCTTCGTTAGGTAATTCGTTCTCGCTTTTATCAGTTTCTCCGTTTTCTTCACGAAGGTCTACGTCCTCGGTATCTTCGTGACGCTGGAAAAATCGATCGCAAACTGCATCTGCGAATTCTGGATCTGATTTGAACAGCTTCAGGACCTTCTTCAGGGGCGAATCGTCTGACATTTCATGGCTCCTCTGAAGTCAGAGAACGGAACAAGGGCCTGGACGGTTACCAAAAAGGGTTTGGGCTGAGTCATCGGCTCCGCTTTCATTTTGTAGCCGATTCCGTGACAAAATGATTGCCCGTGGGACCAGGACATTACACCAATACGCATGCCCTCGTTCTTGATTCTGGATGATCACGCCATTGTTCGGAAAGGAATTATAGATACTCTCGCACGCGCGTATCCGGATCACCATATCCGAGAAGCTGCAGACGCTCAGAGTGCTCTGGCAAGTTTGCGGGAAGAAACGCCGGACATGGTTATTCTGGACATTAGCATTCCCGGAACCTCAGGACTGGAATTCTTGAAAGCCGCCAGGCAACTGAGGCCCCGTCTGAAGGTCCTTGTTTTTTCCATGCACTCAGAAGATGAGTACGCAATTCGCGCACTCAAGGCGGGGGCATCCGGTTATCTGGTAAAGGGGGCGTCACCCGAGGATCTGTTGACTGCAGTTGGTACGGTACTCGACGGGGCTACGTTTGCTAGCCCACAAATCACCGCACGCCTTGTTGCTGAAGTTCGCAATGATCCTGGCCGACCATTGCATGAATCCTTGTCAAATCGTGAATTCGAAATTCTGAGAATGCTGGCCCGCGGGAAATCTGTTCGTGAAATCACCTGGGAACTTGCCCTGAGCGAGAACACAGTTCGTACATACCGCGCCCGCGTACTGGCTAAAATGGATATGAAGACGAATAGTGAACTCATTCGCTACGCACTCGATCATAATCTGGTCTAGCCTGTCAAAGAATCCGCGACACGATAATAAGCGTCCAAATTTGTTGAACCCAGGAACCTCGATTGCTTTGAACTTCGCACCCGCAACATTGCGCTTTGTGCAATCATTCCGTTCTATATTGATTGGCGGCCTTCTGGCCTGTGCCTTGTTTTCTTTGCAGGCAAAGCCAGCCGTAATTTCAGCGAGCGGTGAGCTTGATCTGACTCCCTATCTGGAAGTTCTTCCGGTGCAGGGTCACGTTCTTGCATTCAAAGACATACAGAATCAGAACTACACAGGCGAGTTCCGGGGTGGGTACGCGTATCAGCCAGGATTCGGTTTTGGAAAGGGCCAGGTCTGGGCCCGCTTCGAAGTAGACACACGGACGGAAATCCTGGTAGAATCCGCAAATCCATGGATCGATACAGTCGACCTCTACTGTTCGACTGGTAACACGTGGAGCCACGAGGTCAGTGGCGATATCTATCCGTTTGCAATGAGGAGGGTTCCGCACCGTAACGTAGTTCTAACTATTCCCGGTGGGCCCGGTCCAGCCATGTGCTATATCGCCTATACGACCGGTGGAACAATTCAGATTCCGCTTACCCTTTGGTCAAAGGAGCAGTTTCACAGAAAGAGCATGCTTGAGTACGGAGTGATTGGCTTGTATTTCGGCGGGATGATTGTACTACTACTCTACAACTTCTTCATTTACATAACAACCTACGTGCGACCTTACATTTACTACTGCATGTATATTGCAGGAATCATCCTGACTTTCCTCGTTTACGATGGCCTGGCACTCCAACTTTCACCGTTAGGCGGCATATGGCTATCCAATCAGGGCCTGGCTTTTGTGACAGCCTGGGCCTTGATGTGTGCCGTCCAATTCTCAAGGGCGTATCTGGAAAGCAAGCGCACGTTTCCAGAGTTTGATATATGGCTGCGTTGCGTTGCGCTATTCTTGCTTGTCAGCCCGTCGCTCTATTTCATAAAACCAGGACTTGCGTACATGCTCATCGGTTGGACCTGGCCAATTGCGATGGTATCATGCCTCATCCTTGCTATCGTTGCAGCAAAACGAGGAATCAAACATTCCAAATTCTTTCTACTGGGTTGGTCAGCCAAAAGCATTTCCTCCGTTCTTGTAGCCCTGTGGAATGCCGCGCTAATCCCCACCGAGCAGAGCATGCAATACGCATATCAAGCTGCAACCGTATTCGAGGGATTGATTTTTGCCTTTGGTCTGGCAAGAATGCGACATGCGGTTCGCGATATGGAATTGCAATTGCGGTCAGTGGCGCGACGACTCATGCGAGTACGCGAAGAAGAACGGGCTACCATCTCGCAGGAAGTCGGCGAGGAATTCGCACAAGATCTGGCGGCATTGCGCCTGGCTCTGAGCAACCCTGACAATAGTGGCGCTGCAGCCCTGGTGGAAGAAACGATAGGCAAGATGCGCGCTGTATCGATTGCACTTCGACCCTCCGCGCTCGACAATCTTGGACTGGCCAGCGCACTTCGTGCAGAGTCCGTGCGTTTGCTGCGCAATTCAGGACTTAACCACGTAATAACAATACCAGATGAGAACATTCTACTAGGACGCGCCCCAACTGTTGCGGCTTTCAGGATTTATCAGGAAGCACTCCGAAACATTCTGCAGCATGCGCGTGCACGCCAGATCAAAACCTCAGCAGTACAAACTGAAAGCGATTTCACCTTGAAGATCACAGATGATGGAATTGGAATTCCCGTCGAGGCTCAGAATGCGCATACCTCATCCGGGCTACAAGAAATGTTACTCTGGGCCAACGAATATAACGGTTCACTTCAAATTGAGTCCAGGCTCAAGAAAGGAACCACCATCACCCTCATACTGCCCAGACAGTTCTAATTCTCGATTTCTGTTGCAAAGTATCGAGCAGTCTTCCTGATGCTGCAACTACATGGGCTTGCTACGTTACGTAATCCTGCCAATCGTGCTCGCATCCCTGGCAGGAAATGCCCAGGCAAATCCGCTCATTCTGAAATCCAATTCTACTGAAGTTGAAGATCAAATTGACCTGACTCCGTACATAGAAACAGCCATTCCTGATTCACCAGATGCTGCGTTGACTCAAATAGAGAGAATGACCTGGCAAGGTGGGTACCTGAAGCCACCTAACTTCGCAAGAAAGTTTACTGTAGTGTGGGCAAGATTTCGAATTGAGAATAGATCCGATTCAAATCTGGAGCGCATCCTGGAAATCAGCGCCCCGTGGACAGACCGCATAGATGTGCATTGTAGCGACGGCGCGAGCTCCTGGCACAGTGCAATGGGAGACACCCTTCCGTTTTCAGAACGTCCAATATTTCACCGTCATCCGGCAATTAAACTCAGCATCCGGGTAAATTCCAATCTTTCCTGTTATCTGCGCTTAGAATCGCAGGGCAGAATTGTGATACCCGTGGACCTTTATTCGCGCCGGGCTTTTGAAACTAAGAGCATAAGCGAATACACGTTATTGGGTCTCTATTTTGGCGGCATGTTCACGATTCTAGCATTCAGCCTTGTGCTCATTTTCTTGATTCGTATCCCGGCTCATGTATGGTACTGTCTCTACGTTTCTAATGCGTGGATATACTTTGCGTTTTACAATGGCGTCTGTGCTCAGTTTCTCTTTCCCGACGCCACCTGGATATCAGCAGCCACGTTTATGCTGGCAGTGACGCTCAATTTCACTCTGCTCTGGTTTGCCAGAAAGTTTCTCGGAACGCGCACCAATCTACCACGAGTCGATTTATTAGGTCGGGCTTATTGTTTTTCTTTGCTCGGGCTAATCGCAGTGTTTTTTATTGAAGAACATATGGCTCAGGTCCTGCTTGCACTCAGCTTCACATCTACCGTTTTCATTCTTCTGGTTTTGATTTTAATGAGCATTTACCACGGAGTTTGGCGTGCCGGTTATTTCCTTGGCGCGACGTCGGTTTTGATTGTTTCAATTTTTGCTGGTTCCGCCCTGCACCAGGCTCGACTGGACTGGTCCGTGCCCGTTGAGTATTTTTTCCAGGCGGGTACCTTTATCGAAGTGGTGCTATTCGGCATTGTAATGGGTGCGCGTGTTCGGCGTGTTTTCAAGAATCGACAACAGGGCGAATCTACCTTGAGCCGCCATGCGCTGGAACTACGCAGACTGCTCGGCGCAATGAACGACACCTCGGAGAAAGAGCGCAAGAGCATAGCGCGCGAATTACAATCCGGATTTGATCAACCTCTAAGGATGCTAGGCGAAGACCTTGACACTCTTCGCAACGCAAAACGGACGGAAGCAATTACCCTCGCAACAGCTAACAGGATGGACAAGTCCATCGATAGCCTCGTAGTTTACTTACGCGCGCTCCTTGGCCGGATCAAACCACCGCTACTCGATGAGATGGGACTGTCCGCGGCACTTGAATATGAGGCCGCAGCATTCTCAAAACGGACCGGAATCGATTGCGACTTCTTGAGCGCGTTATCTGATAAATACGAAAATGAAAAGCTGCCTATCTTTGTTTTTCGGATCTTCAAAGAGGGACTGGCATTGATCGAACGTTTTGCTTCTCCTGGCACAGTAACGGGACGCGCATGGGAAGAGGCAGGGCTATTGCATTTGACCCTTGGTGACAATGGAACTGCCCTCCCGGACAATGAACCTGGAGTGCAGCTTGGTCTGGCCGGAATGCGAGAGCGAACCGAACACCTGGGCGGAAGCTTCAGGATGCAAGTGCGAGGAGAAGAAAGATTCTGCATTGGCATTCCATTACAGAAGCCGGCCACAGGTAGAAAACAGTGAAACACTGGATATTAATTTTGGCTTCACTGGTAGTACTTGCATGCGGGCCCCTCCATGCAGAAGCAGTAGTCATCAATCAGAAGGAATTCGCAATAGACCTCAGCCCCTCCATTGAAGCAATCACTACGGATGAAACCCAGACAATTGACTCGGTAAGCGGTCCTGCTTTCGCGGGATCCTGGAAAGCAGGTCATCCAGATCTTGAGGGGTTTTCCGCCAAACATCAAATTGTATGGATTCGAGTTACAATCAGAAACGCACTTAAAACCCAGGAAACCTTTCTGCTCGAATCGCGCGCACCACAGATGAATCGACTGGATGTGTTTTGCAAAGATTCAAGCGGGTGGATACAATCAACGTTTGGCGATACGCGTCCCTTTGGTAAGCGAATAACGTTTCATAGAAATGCGGTTCAATTGATCTCCCTGGACCCTGGTGCAGAAACCCGGTGCTTTCTGCGCTATCAGGCAGACTCAACGGTGATCGCTCCAATCAGTCTATTCTCGCACGACACATTCGCACATAAAACCACAATCGAATATACATCGCTTGGACTCTATTTCGGAGGAATGCTGGTGCTCGTAGGATTCAACCTGGTCCTTGCGCCCATGGTGCGACTTGCGTTTCAGCGCTGGTACTGTCTCTTTGTTCTAAGCGCCATGAGCTACTTTGCTCTAGCAAATGGGCTGGTTGCCCAGTTTATTTTTCCAGATGCGGAATGGATCTCAGCCGCAAGTCTTGTTTCTGCAGTGTTTGCGTTCTTTTCCCTGCTGATGTTCGCCCGTGAATTTATGCAGGTTCCGGAGCACGCTCCCGCTCTGTATCGCTGGATCAAATACGGACTGGCCGTTACTGTATTAACTGCAATCGCGTACGTGTTCTGGCCACGTTATGCGCAATATATTCTTGTTCGGTTTGTACCTCCGTTGATCTGGCTACTGGGTCTTACGGCGGGCATACTGGGTATCAGGAAAGCAGTGCTCCATGCAAAATACTTCCTCATTAGCTGGATATTTCTGGGACTAGTCTGGATTGTGAATTTCGCGCTGCAGAATCTCTCCGTAACGGGAGGGGCCAGGCCCGGGTATTATTTGCAGATAGGTGTATTTGTGGAAGTATTCGTTTTGTCATTTGCTCTGGCGCTCCGATTTAGGCAGAACCTGCGAGACATTGAAACAATCCAGACAAGGCTCGCAGCTTCTGCAAATGAGCTTACGTCGCTCTATTCTGAGCTGAACTTCGCACAGGAAAATGAACGACGATCCATTGCTCGGGACCTGCACGATCATTTTGGCCAGGCGCTTACATATTTGCGAATGGAAGTTAAGGGGCTCAAACAGAACGAAGGACAAACCTCAGAGTCTTTCGATTTGCATGCATCAAGAATCGGGGCAACACTTGAATCTTTGAGTGCAACCTTGCATAGCCTGCTAGAGAAAATTAGACCACCGCTGCTTGATGAAATTGGTCTGGTAGCTGTGCTCAGGCAGGAACTCAAAGAATTTGAAGCACGCACTGGCATTCAGACGGAATTCACAGCGAATCAAACTGGCCCTGAACCAAACCCGGATTTTGCCTTGATAGTGTTTCGGATTTTCCAGGAGTCATTGACGAACGTGGCCCGTCATGCGCAGGCCAGTAGAGTAACCGTTGAAATTCAATGCAATGAGGGCCTGGACCTCACAATATCGGATGATGGAATAGGATTCACTGAAGACACCCACAGTGGACGGCTGGGACTTGCTGGAATGCGCGCCCGGGCTGAACAGTTAAACGGGACTCTTCTTGTTGAAAAATATTCTGAGCACGGTACGCGCGTGAGTCTCCGGGTACCGTTATTCGCGCAAGATTAACCGCGGCGTCTTGAGCCGCGGCTGGAATTTCCGGATCTATTCCTGGAGTTTCCACTTGAATTTCCGCCCGAGCCAAAACTACGCGACGATCTGTTCCCGTGGCCTGAATTACTTTTAGGTGGAGCAACTGAGCCTTTTGCGTTTGCGATTGATTCTGAATGGAATGGCTGGTTGGATGCTACCGGGACAGGCTGTCCTATCAATCGCTCAATATCTCTGATGTAGGAACGTTCTTCTGCAT
>JAIOPQ010000023.1 GCA_021413825.1 Spirochaetia bacterium
GGCTGATTCGCGATCCAGAGCTTTGAATTCTGTTGAGTTGCCGCCCCCAGTAATCAAAGTCCCAGTCGTTGTATATGTGGTCTTGCTTGGACTGTAAGGAACGGTCTTTTGCGCGCCATACCCGGCGAAAGGCGAGAAAGAAATCATCTGGAAGGGGGCGATGAACGTGCGCAATCCAGAAGTGAACTGATTGAGATTGGTGGTCTGAAATACATCACCGTTTGAATACTGCTTGGTCAAATCAGAATGGAGTTTATTCTCCCAGATGACAGGACTCTCAAGCAGAGGCAACTTCCCAAGATTCCAATTCTTTTTGATGTCGACAGCAGGCACCACGTCCGTCACGGGAATGTACTTAGAATCCTGGAACTTTGAAGCTTCAAGCCAGACTCGATTTCGCGAAGCCTGAATCCTGACACTTAGATCATCAAACGCCTCTGAATATACAAGATTCCAGTTTGTATCGTTACGAAAGAGCCCCCTGTCCGCTTCGCCCTTTTCGTACAACGCCGGAATAGTGGAAGTTGGTTGAAACCGCCCACCAAACTCAAATTCGTACATTCGATTGGAATAATCTTCGAAGCGCAACTGGACGTTGCGAACCTGGTTGTTTTTATAGTTCGCATAACGGTAGTTCAAGATCATAAATGCCTTGTACCATTTGTAGTAATCCTTACCGTAGGTCCCGTCTGTTCTTTGAACGGCGTTTGTAATTCTTAGTCCACTTCGATCGCGCGAATCCAGAAGTGCATCATATCTATGAAACTCAGAGGCACCAAGCTCAACGTAATAGTTCAGCCCAGGAGTGAATCGGAAAAAATCCATTCCAAAGCTACGGCCGGTATTCTCATAGAAATCGGCCTTGAAGCGATATCCAATAGGAAGAAAATCATATGCGTATGCTTCTGGTAGGCTGAACTGATACGTATTCTGCATGTAGAAGCCTTGAATATCTCCATGCCCTACCTGTGAGATAATTCCAGTGCCCCAGGGAGAAGCATACAGAAATGGCAAAGGCAGCAATGGAATACCGCCCACATAATACAGAACGCCTACAGCTACGATCTTATCGTCTTCATAAATCCAGAGTTTGCGCGCTGTGAAATTGTAATGCGGACGCTTGTTGGCGCACGTTGTGAAATATATGTGACTCACACTGATTTTCTTTTCGCTGATTTGCTGAATGCTCTTGCCCATAAAATACAGCGGACTCAAATATCCGTCTGCATTATAC
Source organism: Spirochaetia bacterium (assembly GCA_021413825.1). GTDB lineage: Bacteria > Spirochaetota > Leptospiria > Leptospirales > Leptonemataceae > JAEUSB01. The sequence continues at coordinate 1,235 of JAIOPQ010000023.1, forward strand.
AAAATGCCCGTGCCAAGCCGTTGATCGTACAGGAAACGGTCCGCGCGAATTTCTCCGCCCTTACCTTCCTTTGTTGCATCCTTATAGTAGACAACATTGCCTTCTGCAAAAATTTCCTGGCGCTTTGTATCTACGATTACGGTGTCAGCCAGAACCAGTCCGCTCGAAAGCCTGAGCCGAATGCGGCCGCGCAGAGTCATGAGTCCTGCTCCCTCATCCTCACCACGGAGAAACTCGCCTTCCGCTGCGTTCTCGATTGCAATGGAAGACTTTGCCGGAGCACCGGGCAATTCCGGCGCCGGCGTTATTCCGACTGCAGTCTTGAGTCGATCCTTTTGAAGCGTAACGCTGCCATCCGTGCTTAGACCCTGGGCTTTTAGAATTTGAGCAAGGTCTTCCTCAGACAGACCATCCACTGCACGCTCAAGAAGGCGTTTCTGGGTTTCAGTCAGGCCCGATTTATTCTGATCCAGGAGTTGCTGGAGGACAGGATTCTGTCTTAATTTCTGTATGCGCTCCGCTAGATCATCCGGTTGCGCGCCAAGGCCGTGAACTCGGATCAAAATGATGAGGGCAACAAGAATGGCCCGGCGCCAGAGCGAGGTTAATTTCACGGCAATCGAACAATTTTTTTCAGCGCCGTTCTTTGGGCAAAGCGAGAAATGTGTCCAGGAAGACATCCGTAAACTATGCTGATCCTTGATTTTTATGTGGACGAGCCGGCCTGCTTTGGAGTCCCGCCGTACATTTCGCCTTATGTCCGGTATGCTGCTGGAGCCATGGTCCGGGGTGGCATCTCACAAGAAAGAATTCGCTTTCTGACCGTGGATCAGTGGCGCGCTGATAACAAAGAGCTTAGCGATGATCCTGAACTTGTAGTTTTGATCGGCGGTACAACTGTGCCTGGAAAATATCTTGGCGGGAAAATCGGCACAGTCCAGGAAATCTATGAATTCCTGGAGTATAGAAAGAAACGCCAGCGCGGATCGGTCACATTGATTGGTGGTCCGGTTCGCTTTGCTTCCAAAGAAATTCGTTCTAGAATAGAAGAACTGGGTGGAACCCTCATTCGCGGCGACGTTGAATTGTATGTTGAGCGCGTGGCGCGAGACCCACAGGGGATTCGGGCGGCGGCTGCGAATCTTACTCACTCAGGAGAAAGATGGACATACGCTGATGTTGACCGCTGGGCCCCGGCCGGTGCATTCTTGACTCAGCTCCATCCGAATTTTCCAAATCTAATTCTCGAACTCGAAACATACAGAGGTTGCACGCGCGACGTTTTCTGTTCATTCTGCACGGAGGCCTTCTACGGTAAGCCAGTCTTCCGACAAACCCCACCCATACTACAGGAAGTCAAAGAACTCTACAACATGGGTAACAGGCACTTTCGCCTGGGCCGGCAGGCTGATCTCATGACCTATCTTCCCGATATGAACGATTTCAAGAATAGTTTTCCAAGGCCAAATCCGACCAGCCTTGAAAATCTTTATGCCGGAATCCGCGGCGTTGCGCCTGAATTAAAGATGCTTCACCTGGACAATATCAATCCAGGATTGATTGCAACGTTCGAGAAAGAGGCGCGCGCAATTACGGAAATAATCTGCAAATACAATACGGCAGGCGACACCGCTGCCATGGGAATGGAATCCGCTGATCAAAAAGTTGTTTTGGCAAATGATCTTAAAAGCAATGCGGAGGAAACATTCCGCGCCATTGAGATCATAAACGAGTTTGGAGCCCGCAGAGAGAACGGAATTCCAAAACTGCTCCCAGGAATCAATTTACTGCACGGGCTGCCCGGTGAGAGCGAATCTACGTTTCGCGAGAATTTTGAATTTCTGAAGCGTGTAATGGATGCAGGTCTGCTTCTACGCAGAATCAATATCAGACAGGCAGTTACTTTCGAGCACACGAAGCTCGATCAGATCCAGGATTCATCCAGGAAAAAGCAGAAACTGGGAGCCGGCTCGGTGGAGCAACGCTTCATCTACTACCGCGATCGAATTCGCCGCGAAATTGATCATCCCATGTTACTCTTGAACTTTCCTCCTGGAACAATTCTTCGCGATGTAATTCTAGAATCACAGAACCAGGGCTGGCACCTGGGCAGACCCCTTGGATCATATCCTGTCACGGTTAAGATTCCTCTGGATGATGGAGGAATATCCTCCCAGGCAGGACAGGCAGTCGATGTAATTATCACAGGAGCCGAGGAAAGGAGTCTCACCGCGCTTTCTTATCCAATTCAATTTGATGCGCTTGGATCAAAAGCAATTCAAACAATTCCCGGGATTGGTAAACTGCGCGCGGAGCGAATCAGGCAAAAGCGCCCGGCGAATCACACAGAACTTACAGAAACCCTGGAAGGAACAACGTTTGCTCGACCGGAAGATTATGTGTTTGGATCCAAAGCCCTGGTTTAGAAAAACGAAGCTGATGCCAGATTATTTTCTCCAAAGGATCCGAAAACTCAACACGGCCTTCCGAATCTCATCGCGGCGCGTTGAGCGAACGTCCGGTTCGCCATCCACAACAATCGTGTAGATTCGATTCTTTTTGCGCAAGATCCAGATTTCTTCAAATTGCTTTTTGATTTCATTTTCTTCCGCCACGAACGTTGCTCGGAGGCCTTCATCCGCTCCAAGGGTACGCAGCGTCTGACGATTTATCGGAAGGGCGCGTTGGATTCTAACTCCCATGGTCAGGGCAACCTGTCTCAGAAATGCATGCGCATTCTGTCCGGGAATCGTATTCGCGGTGATTGTGAGTAATACTTTATCCCTGGATGGACCAAACGAAATATTGGAATGATGGCCGGGAACGACTTTCCACCCTGGCGGTGGTTGAATTGAAAAGCCTTGTTTAGCCTCCACATATCTTGCAGGCATAGCTTCAAGCGTAGCCCCGTCAGGCAATTGAAGCGCCAGGCTCAAAGACAAAGCAATGGCAATCCGCATCTTAGACGGGATTGGGCGCGATTGAAAGACCGATCGGGCAATGATCGCTTCCGGGGACGTTCATTTCAATCCACGCGTCTGTGATATGCGGCATAGTTTCCTCCGTGGCAAAGAAATAGTCAATGCGCCATCCCACATTGCGATCTCGCGCAAACGTAACCTGATCCCAGTAAGAATACCAGTTGGGACCAGTTTCAAATTTCCTGAATACATCAACGTACCCGTTTTCAACCATACTATCGATGAATGCGCATTCCTCGGGAAGGAATCCGGTATTCTTACGATTTTCAACAGGTCGTGCTAGATCAATTTCCTTATGCGCCGTATTGAAATCGCCACAGAGAATGACCTTCTTGTGTTTGCGTGCTTCCTGCCAGAGTGAAAAGCAGTGATCGTAAAATTTTAATTTGTATTCAATTCGATCCGGACCGCGGCCTCCGTTTGGGTAGTATGCATTCCATATTTGAAAATCACCAAAATTTGTTACGAGTACCCTGCCCTCATTGTTAAACTTTAGTTCATGGTCCGGCTCAAGGCCTTTCTGCGATGTTCCGGAAAGTTTCTTCTTGGTAAACGTAGCTACGCCGCTGTAGCCTTTCTTCTCCGCAGAAAACCAGCTACTATCATAGTTGGGTAGTTCGAGCAGGTACTGCGATTCTTTTTCCTTCGCGACCTGCTCGGGTTCTGCTTTGGTTTCTTGAATACACAATACATCTGGACTCGTCTTTTCAAACCATTCTGGAAATCCCTTCCTGCAAATGGCACGAATTCCATTCACATTCCATGAATAGACAATGATTTCTCCAGGCTTACGCATATGATCACGTTGCTCTGGAACAGGCACAACCTTCTTCTCAAATACAGGCGGCGGACCTGAGAACGTACGCCTGGTTTCGCTTGCTTTCTTCGCAGGCGCATCCCCCGAATTGACTCCGGATTTCTTTTGGGCGGACTTCGGAAGTGATTTTTTGGAAGCTGATTTCTTTGCAGCCATGGCAGAGCCAGTCTGGGAAACGAGGGCGAGGCTGCAACGGGAAAGAAACGACCACCGGGACGAGTCTCATTATTTTTTCAAGGTCGACTTTTTCGTGATACGGATTTCATTCCGGGGCGTATAACAGGGTACGCGTCTGGAAGGAGAAAGATGAGACATTACTTGAAAGCAACTTTATGTTCGATCGTGCCCATACTATTGGTGTTCACATCGTGTGCGGAAACGCGATATTTTACACAAAGCAAAGACAGGACCGTTCTGCTGAATGATCTAACCCGAGGTGATGGCTGGGTAAGGAAGAATGAGTTTGAAACAAAATCAACTCGCGTCTATCTTTTCTGGGGACTCACACCAATAAGAAGGGCAACCCTTGATGATTTGCTCGATGAAGAAACCAAACCAGGAGACACCATCGGGAATCTGAAAATCCGGGAAACCTACACAGGCCTTGATGGTCTTGTAGATACAATCTTGTACGGACTTGTGCGACCTTATACTGTCATCGTCACCGGGACCATCTATACCAGGAATCAGAATGCTGACAAAATCGAGGAGACAGAAAATGAAAAGAAGTAGCCTCTTCGCAGTAATCATTGCGCTTTCATTGTTCGCCAACTGTGCGACATACGATATTGAAATGCTCAATTCTAAAGTTCCCGTATATCTCACCGATGCATCTCGGCCCACCGAGAACTATCGTCGTTTCCGCTTTCAACGCCAGCTGACCTGGGTCCTCTTCGACACCGTCAATGTTCAAAAGCTGGATCTCGATAGTGCAATCAGCGAAGAGCTGCCTAACGCTAAAAAGATCATCAACCTGCGTGTTGAGTCAATGGAGTCCGGTTCGGACAGTCTGGTTCGCTTCCTTGGAACATTGATCCAGTATTTGCTGGTAACAGATCGGGCCCTTTTCTCCAGGCGAACTGTAATTGTAGAAGGTGAACTTCTGGAATAAGTTAGGTCGGCAAAGTGAAAGGAAAATCAGATTAGAATACGTCGTCGTCTACACCGAGCGAAATTGGGCCGCGCGGCCCCTGGAACGTTACACGATTTATATAATAGCCTTTCAATGGCACTGATTTTCCTTTTACAGCGATTTCCACTTCTTTGACAAGACTGAGATTATCGCGCACTACATCCACAGTGGCTGCAGAAACTAGGATCGTTCCGGGAGCCGCCGCTTTTTCAAGACGTGAGGCGATGTTCACGGAATCCCCAATAGCAGTCCATTCCATGTGGTCGTCTGTGCCAAGTGAAGCCTGGATACATTCTCCGGTATGAATCCCAATTCGAACCTGGATTTCATCCTGATTGTTTTTAACATTAAACAGATTCAAGATCTGAAACTGCTTTTGCATTTCAACTGCCGCGAGAATGGCATTCAGGGGTTCTTCAAAGATTGCAAATACAGAATCACCCATGATTTTATCTACAAGGCCGTTGTAGTGAATGATGTTGGAAGAAGCAGCACCAATTGACAGGTTGAGCATCTGAACAACTTCGTCTGGATTTCTTTTTTCTGAATAAGCCGTGAAACTGACGAGATCTGCAAACAAAAATGTAAGCACACGCGTTTCGTTGAGAAGATTTTTCTGACCCGAGCTTGCAGCGCGTCTTGCTCGTTGAATTAAATCCTTTGAGATATAGCGCTGTGCGATGCTGTAGGCATGAACATTTTCCAGGAATGGCCCGGTCTCAAGAGACAGATCCATTGGCCCGAGTTCCCGTAGCATCAGGCGATATCTGCGTCCGCCCGGTTGGACATCCATTGAACCAGAAACATCATAGTAAATCAGCTCGCCGGCTGAATTCTTTAATTTTGCGCGATAGAACCTGAGTCCGTTCTGCCAGATAGAAAATTTACGCCCGAAAAGTTCTTGCGCGGACGCTTCTTCAAAGATTGTAAAAAGTGTAATCCCGCCTGTGCTGCCTGGATCATACCCAAGGTTACGCAGAAATCCGCCTGAGCAAGTGCGAATCCGGCCTGTATCGTCACCCTCAAGGAAATACAAATCGAGACGCTTTGTCAGGTCTTTTAGAAAATCGATTTCTGTATGCATCACCGCGCGGGGCATAGCCTTTGATCCGGCCTGCGAGCGGGCAAGTGTTTTTACTCTCTCCGCTCCTGCGTGTCCTGCCCTACTTACGTGGAAACCAAAGGGAGGCCTGCGATGTTTTTCAAAAGCCGCCTTCCAGCAGTGCTTTCAGGTTTCGGAGTGCAATGGCCGATTCACGTTTGATCTTATATCTCATAAAAATCGTGTTTGCGAAAATTAGAACGGCTGATGTCATCTCGTAGGTCAGGGTTCTTTTGAAGCGTGTGCCGCCAGAATTTTTCAATACTTCATATTGCAATCGAATTGAAACGCCCTGATCGCTGGTAGCGGTTGCAATCCAGATTCGAGGTCTATCGCATTCTGAAACGATCCAGACAAGATTCCCTTTCCTTCCACCTGCATGCACCTCTTCAGAAAATCCTTCTCCCTTTTTCAAGGGTCGATCCGCTCCAGGCGCAAGATGGCGCGACGAAGGATGCCACTTTGGCCAGAGGCCTGGCGAGCTGACAAGATCAAAGACCTTCTCAGGGGAAACAGAAATGTCGATCTCATTGATAACGGTGGTCTGCTGCTGCATGAATGGAAGGCTGGGTGGGCGAGCCCGGAAAGCCAGCAATTTATTGGAGTTTATAAGTCAGAAAAATTCACCACAGAGTCACAGAGTGACTAGAGGTGTGACAGCATTGCTGGCTTGATTACTGCTTAAAAAGATGCCGCATAACGGGAAATCGGAAGAATTGAAACTGAGGGATTTAGCGATTGAGAAGATTGGAAATGTAAGAATAGCGAGTTAATCAGAAATAAATCCCGCCCGGAAGGGCGGGATTATCGGAATTATCGGAGGAGCTGAAGAACAGACTGGGGACGAATGTTCGCTTGCGCGAGCATTGCAGTTCCAGACTGAACCAGGATCTGGTTCTTAGTAAACGCAACGCTCTCTTCTGCCATGTCCGTATCACGGATTCTGGATTCAGAGGCTTGTGTGTTTTCGTAAGCTACCATCAGACCTTTAGCAGCATGCTCCAGTCTGTTGTAGTAGGCACCCAGGTCAGCGCGTTGTTTGTTAATACGCATCAACGCATCGTCAAGGGTTCCAATGGCGTCATTCGCGAACTCCGCAGTCGAAAGCGTCAGAAGTGTTCCATCTGTCCTTCTCAGTTTCAGAGATTGCGCAGTCATGGTTTGAATGTAGACTCGCTCACGCTGATGCTGATTTGGACCCATGTGGAACCACATTGAAGAGACTCGTGAGCCCCTTGCAAAGTCGCCCTTAAGCAGATTCATTTTGTTGAATTCAGCCTGAGAAGCAATTCTGTCCACTTCGTCGACCAATTGGGAGACTTCCACCTGAATCATCTGACGGTCACCCGCTGAGTAGATTCCGTTGGAAGACTGTACGGCGAGCACGCGGATTCGTTGGATGATGTCTCCAACTTCCTGGAGGTATCCCTCCGAGGTCTGAATCATGCTCATACCATCTTCTGTGTTCCGTTCTGCCTGACGCAGGCCACCGACCTGCGCACGCATTTTTTCAGACACAGCCAGACCTGAAGCATCGTCGCCAGCGCGGTTAATGCGCATGCCGCTCGAAAGCTTCTCCATGTTCCGATCTACTGCCCAGTGCTGAAACTTCAGCGTCCGGTGCGAGTCAATCGCAGACAAGTTGTGGTTAATAATCATAAGTTTCCTCCATGAAACTTTCTGAGTTAGTTAGACACAGCAGAGCATCCTTGCTCTTCTACGCTGTATCCACTTTCAAGTTCGGGAAAGGCTTGAGTAAAAATTAGGCGTAACGGTCACTTTTTTGACCGGAATTAAAATCAATGCAGTGTAGATTTTTTTTGCTGGCGAATAATTTTTCTAAAATGGCCTAAAGCTCAAAACGACGTGATAGATACACACCATCTGAAAAGGGAAACTCCGGCTGCGGTATCATATTATCAGGTCTGCGTGGAACCGCAAGCGCTCTGTCACCTTCAATTACCCTGGACCGATCTGTTATTAGAATTTCTATCTTACTGCCTGGAACAGACGTTAGTTGGAGTTCAATCCCACGCGCATCCAGCCCGCTAAATACAATCGTGTGCCATTCGTCTAGATTCAGATACCCGCGCAAAAAGGAAAGCCCCTGCTTCCCCTCTGCCTGTGCAAAATCCAATGGCAGTTCCTGTCCGAGCATTCTGATACCTTTGAGATTCTCTGAATGTTTAATTGAAACGACCAGGCTTGTAGCTTTTCGCGGGGAAGTAATGTGCACTGTTCTTTCCAGGACAGAACCCGCGGCGCGCTCTAGACTGATGCGCAATTCCGGGGCTTGCAATTTTGCTTTTGGAGCTACACCCAGCTGAAACATCTCACCACTCAAGCATCGTTTCAAAACTGGAAATGCGGGGATCCCTGCAACCTCCATGGCTTTGGAAAAGAACGGCGATGTAAAGGAATCTGAATTGGCTGCACATCTAAACCAGAATGCACGCGCACTTTCTGCTTCAAATCCATACGCAAGACTGTTCAGCCTCGGACCCGCCTGGCGGGTAACTGCGACAGCTGCGATAGAAAGAACAATGCCTGATAGAAAAACAGAAAACACAAACGGCCCGGAATTGTCCAGGAACCAGTCAATTAGCCAGATAACAGAAAGTCCATAGAACACGATCACAGAAGACGCAAGCATCCCTGAACGAGTGCTAAGTCCCTGGAAGATTCCAGAAATCAAATCCGTGCCAAGAAAAATCGCAGGCAAAACCAGGATCAGAGCTACAAGAAACCCAGGGGACCGTACGCCTTTTTGCCTGACCCAGAAAGACAATAATGCTGCAAGCAAAGGCCAGAGGAAAATAAATCCAGTCCCGGCAAAGGTAAACTCGGCCAAGCAAAGCAAGCCGCAGAGCAGGAGTATGCCTGCCCATTCAACGTTAATATGGCGGAACATGGCCCGGCCTGCGAACAGTACTGCAAATCCAATACACAGAAATAGCCGCTCATAGTACTGATGATTGTAGGGCTGCCCGAGTACAGAATCGCTCTGTTGCAGAATCTTTCTTAAAACAAACCAGCATATGAAACCGGCCAGGGCTGCAAAAACGATCCATGCAAGTCCTGCAAACAGCCCCCAGGCAAGCGACCTCACTCCACGGTGAAATTGAAAAAACAGAAACACTGCGAGAGCCAGGACCACTATTGCAAACATCCTCCCTGTCCACAGGCCATAGTGAACTGTACCTCCGGGCAGGGAAAAGAATGTCAGAGCGTCTTCTGCGGTCTCAGCATAGTCGTGCGAACTGTAATAGCTGGCCAGGCTTAGAATATTGCTTCCATGGTGCTGCAAGGTTCGTAGATCGAGATTGGCGGGTGAATCGAGTCTTGTATGGTAATTTTGAACGTCCCCAATAAAAGCAAAGTCCAGGCCGCGGAATTTCCGGCGTTTGAAGACGCTGAAATCGGTATCGTTTGGTAGGAGATTGTAGACTGCAGCGCCAAGTGAATTTCCAAATGGATGCATTGCATTTTTCAGATAATTCCGCGTAAGGCCGGCGCTTCCAGGGCCCGTTTGAAACAGAATGGATTCACCGGAAGAACCGCGCGCTTCAAAATCAAATACTGCGCGCACATTTGCTGTGGCCAAGGCATCGTTCACGAACGCCTGTGCTCCCAGTAGTCCGGCCTCCTCCCCGTCGGAGAAAAGAAAGACCAGTGTGTTGACCGGTTTCTTTTTCTCCAGAGTAAGGACGCGAATCACTTCCAGGAATGATGAAACACTTGCTCCGTCATCGGAAGCGCCGGGGCCTGTGGCAACAGAATCGTAATGTCCAATGAAAAGGTAAGTGTCTGGTTTTTGTCCGGGGATTGTCGCTATGATATTTTCAACGTTACCTGCAAAGTGAACCCTGGGAATAACGGTGCGCAGGGAAGCTGCGCGCATAACGCGCTGTTCAATGTCCATAGATCTCAATTGTTCCAGGATATAGTCGCGCACACGATGGTTTTCATCTGAACCCACTGGATGCGGTGCCCTGGCAATTTGTTCCAGGTGTTTGAGGGCACGGTTGGCTGAGAACTCCCCTGGAACATCTGAAACCCCGGGTCTTGGATCAAAACTGGCCTTTACAATAGCTGCGGCCGCCAGACTCAGAAATACAATGATTGCTACAATTGCTCTGTTTTGCATACAGCCCCCGGACCGCAGTAACTGTGCCCGCCCGCCGTGGCTTACAATGCATTTTTCTCGATTCAAACACAAATCCGAAGCCGTCGAATATCATGCTTTCCGGGACGAAATTCTCTGGACCAGATCCAAAAGGTTGTAGCAAAATCTGAAGGCAATGTTTCGACCCAAACTGTTCTCTTCTTTGCGCGACTATACGGTTGCAAAATTCATAAACGATGTCATTGCCGGTTTGATAGTCGGCATCGTAGCTTTGCCGCTGGCGATTGCATTTGGAATTGCATCGGGCGTTTCCCCTGAGCGTGGACTTTTCACGGCCATTGTTGCTGGATTCTTGATTTCACTCCTGGGAGGAAGTCGCGTTCAAATCGGCGGACCAACGGGAGCGTTCGTTGTTGTAGTTTTCGGAATCGTAGAGAAGCATGGAATTGAAGGCCTGGCCGTGGCTACGTTTCTGGCAGGCGTCCTACTTGTCATTATGGGACTGGCCAGGTTTGGATCACTCATTAAGTTCATCCCCCATCCACTTGTAGTCGGATTTACGAGCGGCATCGCTGTGATCATACTCGTGTCGCAGATCAAAGACTTTCTCGGATTGCAAATCGAAAAGATGCCCGGGGAGTTTCTTGAGAAGATTCAAATGCTTGCGGCAAATGTGCAAACACTCAATCCATCCGCATTAGCGATTAGCGTTGGCAGTCTATTGCTCATCATCGTGTGGCAAAGATTCGTAAAGCGCATTCCAGGTTCGCTGGTTGCATTAATCATTTCTACGCTTGCTGTTTACTTCTTTGATTTACCCGTGGAAACAATTGGCTCCCGTTTTGGAGAAATCCCTTCCACGCTGCCGGCACCCACTCTCCCGGCCTTCTCCCTTGCAACAATCCGCGATCTTGCTCAACCCATTCTAATCATAACGATCCTGGCCGCAATCGAGTCGCTCTTAAGTGCTGTAGTCGCAGATGGAATGACGGGTGGAAAGCATCGATCTAACACAGAACTCATAGCCCAGGGAATTGCAAATATGGCTTCTCCAATCTTCGGTGGTATTCCCGCAACGGGAGCGTTGGCCCGCACCGCCACCAATATCAAGAACGGCGGGCGCACACCGGTTGCGGGAATGATTCACGCTTTGGTGTTGCTTGCTATTATGCTTTTCTTCGGGAAGCTTGCCAGGCTCATTCCACTCCCAACCCTCGCCGCTATTCTTGTAATGGTAGCATACAATATGAGTGAGTGGCGAACCTTCGTTTCGCTTTTAAAGAATCCTGTAAGCGACATTCTAGTCCTGCTCGTAACGTTCTTACTCACTGTGGTAGTGGACCTGACAGTTGCTATAGAAGTTGGGCTCGTCCTCGCAATGTTTCTGTTTATGCGACGGATGGCCCTTATAACCAACATTGGCGTCTACACAAACGGTTTGGACGAAGAGGAAGAGGATGCTGATGATCCTCTCTCAATTTCAAGACGCGATGTTCCACCAGGGGTGGCAGTCTTCGAAATCAACGGCCCATTGTTCTTTGGTGCTGCCTACAAGTTTGAAGAGGCAATGACTACGATTGCAACACCACCACGCGTTTTAATCATCAGAATGCGCAACGTGCCTGCAATCGATGCTACCGGACTTAAAGTTATAGAAGAAGTTCACCGGTCGAGTAGCGAGAAAGGTACCACGCTGGTTATTTCTGGAGTCCATTCGCAGCCGTTATTCGCTATGGAAAAGGCTGGCTTAATTAAGATCCTGGGAGAAGAAAACATTTTTGGAAACATTGATGATGCACTAAACCGGGCGCGATCTATCTTGAGCTGAACTCTACACATATCATACGGAGGATTCCAGGGAAAATCAGTGTTCGCTCTGGGATGCTCGTATTTTCTTGTCCGCAACGCCAGCGACTAACTCACGGCAAGGTGCTCGGGAATTCTCTGCAGCCCTGGTTGCGTAAATTACTGCAGTCGATCCTGGCCCAGGACACATGATTGAGAAACTACTCGGCTACGTTATTCGCGCAAAGCTATTGGTCTGGCTTATTCTAATTGGCCTTGTGGCGGGCGGCCTTTTCAGTCTGGCCGGATTACAGCGCGAGGCGTATCCCAGGGTTGCGTTTCATTCGGCCATGATCACAACTGTCTTTCCTGGCGCCGCACCCGCCGACGTTGAGCAACGAGTTACAATCCCCCTTGAAGAGGAAATCCGTGAGATAGAGGGGCTGAAACGAGTGAAATCGGTTTCGCGCCACTCCGTGTCCGAGATCAACGTTGAAGTAGATCTCAAGGAAGATGATCCTGACAGGGTTCTGGATGAAGTCCGGCGCGCTCTAGATCGCGTGCGAGATCTTCCCAGGGAAGTAACGGAACGTCCCGTCTTCGCAGAACAGAAAACTGGAGCCTTCCCTGTCCTTGAAATCTCCCTCTACAGCGCGAACGCAACCGAACAGGAACTGGCGGACATTGCGGAATTTTACGAGACGGAACTGGAAAAAGTTAAGGGCGTCGCGCGAGTGGATATTTTTGGAGAGCGCGATCATGAATGGCACGTGCTTGTAGCACCTGAGAAGATGCGCAATCGCTCCATTAGTGCGCAGGATGTTGTACAAAGCCTCGCTGGGCGCAACGTCAGCATCCCGGGTGGAACTGTTGAATCGGAACTTGCCGTCAATATCAGAACAACCGGTGAGTTTAATTCCATCATGGATCTAGCCCATATGCCGGTGCGCTCCAATGATATTGGAAACATAGTTCGACTCAAGGAGATTGCTCGCTTCAAGGAAACGTTTGAAGCACCCAAACTCCTGGCGCGGACCAATGGTTTGCCCGCCATAAATCTCTTCATAGTCAAACGGGAGAGATCAGACATTGTAACGGTCACAGAAGATATTCAAGCGAAACTTCTGGAATTGCAGAAGATAAAACCTGTCCAGGTGTCCACCATCCTTGACGAAGCCAGGCAGACAAGGCGACGACTTGATGTAGTTACGTCAAACGCTGCAATCGGATTTGTCATCGTTGTGGTAATGCTGCTTTTATTTCTGAATTTTCGCACGGCCCTCCTCACTTCGCTTTCATTACCGATTGTTTTTCTTACCACGCTAATCTTTTTTCCGCTCTACAATGTGACCTTCAACATGATCTCCATGATGGGTATTATCGTGGCACTCGGAATGCTGGTAGATAACAGCATTGTAATTGCTGAGAATGTTCACAGATACAGAACCCTGGGCATTGGTCCCATTGAGGCGGCTCAGAAGGGCACAGCAGAGCTTGTTATTCCGATCATTGGGAGCTTCCTTACAACCGTGGCGGCTTTCATCCCCATGATGTTCATGTCGGGAACCATGGGAAAATTTATCTGGCAAATTCCTTTTCTTGTGATTGTCTCTCTAACCGCGAGTTTGCTCGAGTCTTTTTTTCTACTGCCATCCAGGCTTGCACGTTATGCGGAATCTGAAAAGGAACGCACCACAAAAATCCGCAAGATCCTGGACGATTCGTTTGAAAGAGTTTCCGAAGCTTTCGGACGCCTTGTAAAGGCGCTCGTGACGCGACCTTTTACTTCTTTTTCTATCCTTGCAGTGCTCGTAATGGTGTCGATAGGCGCAATGGGCTTCATGCAATTTTCACTCTTCCCAAAGGAAGAGGTTGAGCAGGTCATAATCAAAACAGAATTTGACCCATCCACGCGAGTGACGCAGACGATTGAGAGAATGAGCAACATTGAGGCTTTGGTTCGCGCGCTACCAAAAACGGAGCTGATCAGTTACAGTATGAAGGCCGGTCTTCAGCAGGCCGGCTCGGGTGATCCGTTGACTCGAACAGGCGAAAACCTTGCTATGATCGATATCTTCCTTACACCTGAAGTGCAACGGAAAAGGAAGGCGGAAGAAATCGTCCGGGCGCTAGAGCCCAAAATTAGAGAAACTCCCGGACTCAGATCCGTTTCAGTTGAAGAAGTTGTGCCAGCCCCACCCATTGGAGCTGCGATCACGGTTGCAGCAGAGGGGCCCAATTACGAAGAGCTGCAAAAAATTTCCGAGGACATCCGCGCTTACCTCGCAACTGTTAAGGGAATTAAGAATATTACGGACGATTACAAGACTGGCCGTGGCGAAATCATAGTGAAGCTCGATGAAGAGCGGGCTGCAATGGCGGGGATCAGCCATCAGATTGCAGCACTCGGTGTGCGCACAGCGTATGAAGGCACTGAAGCAACGGTGTTTCGTCAGGGGAAGAGACAAATTACGATTCGTGTGCTTAATGACGATCCGTACCGAACAACAGCCGAAGGCCTGAGGACAATCCAGATCCCGAATCGAGAAGGCCTGCACACAAGGCTTGGTGCTTTCTCTCGATTTGAGAAGGATGCAGGCCCTGAAAGCCTTTCCCATTTTGATTTCGAACGAGCAATCACAATTACCGCGGATGTAGACGCAAAGGTGATTTCTTCCGGCGATGCCAACGATTTGATCTTCAAGAAGTTTGGAACTCTCTCCAAAGATAAACCGGGTTACTCATTGAAGCTGAGAGGAGAAGAACAGGAGACAAACGAGTCCATGGCGTCTCTCGCAAAAGCTGGTCTTGCTGCATTTTTTGGAATCTTTGCAATCATAGCACTGATCTTCAATAGCCCCGCGCGAGCCCTCATTATCATGGCGACAATCCCACTGGGATTGGTTGGAATTGTAATTGGTTTTTCAATCTCCGGCAAAGCTCTTTCATTTCTGGCGCTCATCGGTATCATTGGCCTTGCCGGAGTTCAGGTCAATGCCGGAATCATGCTTGTGGAGTTCATTGACAAAGCCAGGCAGGGGGGCCTCAGCCCCGTGGATGCTGTGGTTGAAGCAGCACGCACGCGCTTCAGACCAATCCTCCTGACTTCACTTACCACAATGGGAGGACTATTTCCAACTGCTTACAGCCTTGGAGGATCTGATCCGGTTTTAATTCCAATGACTCTGGCTCTGGCATGGGGTCTTGCATCTGGCACATTTGGCTCTTTGCTATTTATCCCTGTTGTGTTCGCATGCGGTTACAGAATCCGAGACGCACTCGCTAGACTTAGTCGACGATGAACCGCTCCGCGGACTGGCGCATTTCCCCTGCAAGCTGATTCAGGTCCCCGGCCAGAGCCGCTAGCTTCATTGCACCTTCCGTGTTATCCTGCGAGCCTACTGCAACTTCTGTAATGCTCAGCTCTACTTCGCGAGCGGCTCGCTGTTGCTCCTCGGCACCCGCATGCACTTCGAGGACAATCTGTTTGACTATCTCAATATTCTGCGTCATGCGCCCAACAACTTCTGTATGGCGTTTTGTATCATCTGATATTGCATTTGCTTCGCGGTTCACCCGCGCTATCCCTTCTAGAATCGCGCGCATGTTTATTGAAACTCTATTTACTTTCTCCGTACCGCCACGAATTGAATGCGCGGACGCTCCAATGATTGCCTGCACCTCTTTTGCTGACTTCTGCGTTAGATCTGCCAGCCGGGTGATTTCCGAAGCGACGACAGCAAATCCTCTACCTGCCTCACCTGCCCGCGCAGCCTCGATGGCTGCATTCAAAGCGAGCAAGTTGGTGCGGTCCGAAATTTCTGTTATCACCCGAACAAATTCCTGGATCTTATCCGAAGCCGAAAGTATCTCATCCATGCTGGCCGTTACCTGGAGAACCTCACGTTCATTCCTTGCGGCCATTTCCGAAGTATTCTTGAACGCACTGATAACAGATTCAAGCGAAGATGAAACACTCTGATTTGAATCGACTAGATTCCGAATATGCACATGCGTATCGGCTAAGCGACTTACGGCTCCTCCCACGGATTCAGACATTTTGCTCGCAGATGCGGAAAGCTCTTCTGCTGCCGCAGAAATTTCTTCAACAGCAGCACTCTGTTGCTCTGACGTGGCGCTGAACTGCTGCGACGTTTGTGCCAGATTAGCGGCTGATTGTACGACTCCAGTACTTGACTCCCGAATTGAACGGACAGAGCCTGCAAGTCCTTCTGTCATCCGGTTCAGTGAATGCAATATTTCACCGATTTCATCCTTATTTGTGACCCGAACACGATCATTCAGATTACCTGACGCTACAACTTCTGCAAAGCCGCTTGCTGCCTGGATTGAAGCGCGAATCGAGCGCACCGTCCAGAAAGCAGATGCGAATACCAATCCCAGTAACAAGACAGAAACAATGCTCGTAATTGCCAGATCTCGGTATGCCGCAAGGATTCGAGTTTTAAAATGCGCTTCAAGTTGGCTCACGATTTCCGTGCTGAATTTGGATTGAGCCTCGATGGTCTTTGTTCCAAGCGCAAAGATTCGCGACGCGGCCGCTTCTCCCTGCAATTCGGCCGCCAGGCCTTCCTGCGCTACAGATTGGAAATCGGTTCGCGCCGCTTCGTATTCCCGAAATAGCGGCAGAAGCGTCTTTCCTATCGACTCATCGCGCGTATTCACAATATCCATGCGCTGTTGGATCTTCTTCTCAATTTCGAGATTCTGATTCATAAGCGATTGAAAGACAAACCGATCCCTGGCTGTAGTCTTTCCTGTTAGAACTCCTGCGGATGCCATCGCCCGGCTCTTGCCTATGAGTTCTGAGGAATCGTTCATGAGCTCAAACGCTACTGTGATCAAATGAAAATCACGAGGGTCACGGTCGAGAATCAGGGTGGATTCATTGAGTGCAAAGCTGTCGAGGCCATCCAGTGTCTGTATTAAATTGGTAAAAATGCGAAACCCTTCTTCCGCCGAATTGAAATTGAGTTTACTCACCGCGTGAACAGATTCCCGCACTTCCGGCCATTTAGCGCGTGTCTCCGGAAGAAGAGCCAGATCCGTTTCCAACTGATCAACGGTGGCCGTCGCGTCTCGCATCGTCTGGAGGTTTTCAGCACGTACATTCACGAAAGCCGTTTGATTGCTTACCAGGTACACGCGCGACGCACCACGCGCCATTGCACAACGCAAGGCCAGATTGCGCAGGGCCGAACCAACATGCAGGCCAGCAAGTTCCAGTTTGTTTGTACGAACCATCGCGAGTTTTTCGAAAATTAGGCGGGTTTGGGGAAGTGCGATTGCAAGCAGGAATAGAGTCACTAATAGATATAAGCGCGTAGCGATTTTTAGTTTCATCCAGGAACACCCCGCTGACTTGTCCGCATTTCAGAGGAAGGCTGCAGGAACTGGCAAATCCAGTTCACGTGAATATCAGCGCAACCGAATCGGAAAAACAGGGCTGTAGTCTATTCGACTTTGGAATTGTGATCAAGCGTAAAATGCTCTGGCCGATCGTGTTTGATGGAAAATTGAAACGTTGTTTAGCCCCGTAGGATTTAAAATTTCAAGAAATGCGGAATCGTTCCAGAGGGTCCAGGATGTGCGTCATCTGCACGCCGAAGAATTCATCAATTACTACGAGCTTTCCCCGACCAAACAGGCGATCGTTTACGTAAATATCAACTTCGTCACCCACGTTCTTGTCGAGCTCCACAATGGACCCTTCGCCGAGCATCATAACGTCTTTGATGTTCATTTGCGTGCGGCCAAGCTCCACGGTAAAACGCAGGGCCACATCCATGAGCAATTCCATGTTGTCTTTTGCATCATGGGATTTGGCAATTGGACGAGCAGATCCGCCGCCCTGTGAAGGTCTCGGTGGGCCACCTACGGCGCCTGCGATAGCCATTAAGGCATCATTGTCAAGACCAGGAGGTGCCGCTCCAGGTGTGTCGCTGCCGCCACCAGAAATCAGCGAATCAAGATTGAGATCATCCCCCCCGCCACCACCGGATTTTGCTCCGCCGGACGCAGGGGTTTCGTCGCCCATGCTGAGCAGGGCATCTATTTCTTCCTGGGAAAGGCTACCGTCTTCCGCCATAACCCCATTATCGACAGGGTTTGTAGATGTCGATAGAATACAAAGTGCGATCCTTTTTGTGGAGAAAACTCAAACGGTTTTTGAGGCCTGGCAAGGCGAACCTGGTGGTTGAAACCGAGCTACCCATGCGCATTGGCGAGCTGGAAGCACGCATGAAAGAGCATGTAATGCCGGGACCAGCCAGTTCGCTGCCCAATGTGCTTGTTCAAGCGCAGGATGCAGGTGCGTTTCGGTCGCTCGTTACCATGACAGCTAAGCTACCTGATCTTCCGGGCAGCAGAACCCTGCTGGCCTTGCTTTCCCCTTCTTTACGGCGGGCATTCAGAAAAAAAACCAATCAAATGCTCTTACCTGAGGCCAGGAGCAAACGGCCAGCAGTCGGGCTCTACGAAGCGTTGATCACACTTCCGCTGGTTGCTGACTCGTTTCATGGCAGACCGTTTCTAAACGCAAATTCGGCAGAATCACACGTTGGCCGTTCGTATTTCTACCTGCAAATCCATCTGACCCGCCGGCCCGTCCCCTTTGAGGAAAATGCAGCTCACTTTTCGCTCTTCGAGGAAGTGCGATTACTTTCGCGCACTTCGATGTGGCGCGGATTTGTCGCTGTCCCGGGTGCCAGGCAATCTACAATTCTCCCAGGCTCGGGCGGACTACTCTACTTTGAGAAGACAACGCTCAGAGCCGTCCTATGCGATGAACTGGCAGACACACGGGCGGAAGGTGTTTTTGTCCTGGACAGGCCGTTTGGCCTGGGCGACTCGCTGCCAGCTTTTGTGCGTTCCCACAGGAATCTTTTCTATTTTGATGAAGAATTGGATCTGGTTGTTGAACAGCAGGAACTTACGCGCGCGGTAAATCAAATTGTGCTGCTCGACTCTGCCAGCGCCATCCGGAGTATCCTTCCGTTTCTGACTCAGCATTTTAGCATCATGAATCCGAAGCCAGGGGCCACAGGTGTCTTTATCCCCAATCTGGAAATTACAACGGTCAAGACTAAAACGCTTCCAGCCCGAAGTCTGGTCTTCTAGTTTGGGTCGTGCTATCAATTGGTTCAGTATTTGCGGGTGCTAAGCGCATTGCCCAAACCTCAGCGACTCTTACGGGAACTGGATTTTCCTGGCTTCTGGGTAATCGACCACCGGCACCCAGATTTCTCAGAGAAACATTTGAAAAACTTGGGACAACATACATCAAGCTGGGCCAGTTCATTGCAAGTTCCCCTTCACTCTTCCCAGAAGAATATGTCCGCGAATTTCAGAAATGCCTGGATCAGACTACACCGGTTTCGTACGCAACAATCGTAAAAATCCTGCGAGAAGAGTTTGGCGATCCACATAAGATATTTCTTGATATTGAAACGATCCCCATGGCTTCCGCGTCCATTGCGCAGGTACATGCAGGAAAGCTAAGGGACGGCACTCCGGTAGTTCTTAAAATTCAAAAACCAGACGTAAAAGACGTCATGCTTGCTGACCTGAGTTTTCTGTATGCAGGCACAAAGATTCTGGAATTGCTAATTCCAAACTTCAAGCGAATGTCCCTCTCAGGAATTCTAGAAGATATCTCTACTACAATTCTACAAGAATGCGATTTTGAACTGGAAGCACAACACCTGGTCAAATTCGCATCGTTTCTCCAGAAGATGGATCTGGGGGCAGTCGCAACCGTTCCAAAACCATTTCCCGAAGCGTCTACCGGTCGTGTACTCACAATGGAACGGCTGTATGGCGTTCCGCTCACTGACCTCGAAAGCATTCGCGAGGTTTCTTCAAATCCAGAGGAGACCCTGATCCGCGCCTTGAATGTCTGGATGTCGAGCCTGATGTTCTGCGACTTCTTTCATGCGGATTTGCATGCGGGTAACTTGCTGGTGCTGCGCGATGGTAGAATCGGATTTATTGATTTTGGAATCGTTGGGAAGATACAGAAGAAGACCTGGAAGTCTATGAATCAACTCATGGTCGCGCTGAACACTCGTAACTACAAGCTTGCAGCTCAGAGTCTCATTGGAATTGGAGCCGCGGACGAAAATGCAAATCGCGAACGATTCTCTGCAGAACTCAAAGCACTATTTGAAGGAATGGATGAAATCGCAGCAAAGATTCAGACAGGAGACCTCACGGTAGATCAGACGCGCGCTCAGGAAATAATGCTACAGATGGCAAAGATCGGCGAAAGAAATGGAATCAAGTTTCCGCGTGAATTTGCCCTCTTGATCAAGCAGTTTCTGTACTTTGATCGCTATATTAGACTTCTTGCGCCGGAATTGGATATGATTCAGGATCCGCGCATTCAGCGCATGATCGAAGGCTAGTCGCTCTTGGGGCCCGCACGAATCTGATCGCTTATGGAGTCAGGGAATTTCAAAATTCTGAGATCTCTCAGAGTTCCTTGAGCGTACCTGGACCTTCTGCTGTTAGCCACTGCTTGAGTAATCTGATTGCACGACCGCGATGACTGCGCGCGTCCTTTTCAGCTGCAGTCAATTCTGCAAAACTTCTGCCAGATTCTGGATCCAGAAAAATCGGATCATACCCGAAGCCACCCTCTCCGCGCTCTTCCGATAGAATCATCCCCTCAGCTTCTCCGCGAAAGAATAGATCTGGTTCACCGGGAATGGAAAGAGCAATCACACAGACAAAACGCGCCGTGCGCAACGCATCCGGCACACCAATCATGTTCTTAACAAGAAGCAAGCGGCGATCTCTATCATCGAGTCCATCGCCACCATAGCGCGCACTGTAAATTCCTGGTTCGCCGTTCAATGCATCGACTACGATTCCTGAATCGTCTGCAATTGCGGGGATCCCGGCTACTTCGCATAGCCAGCGGGATTTCAAACTTGCATTTGCTTCAAAGGTGACTCCCGTTTCCTCCACATCCATCCGCAGACCCAGCGAGGCCGGAGATACCAAAGGAATATGCAGAAGCCTTGAGAGTTCTGTAACTTTGTGTGAATTATTTGTGGCAAGCGCCAGTCTGAGTGAGACCGGGTCAGGCATTAAATAGCAACGAAGGTCTTGAGTGCATCTTCGCGGTTTTTGAACAGCGGAAACACACGGTCCAGCATTGTCATATGTAGAATGTTGCGAACGTAACCGTCATCCACGACGAGTTTCAACTCACCCTCTGACCGGCGCAGCTTACGATGCTGTGAAATTAGAATTCCAAGGGCCGTAGAGCAGATGTAGTTTACTCCAGCCAGGTCGATGAGGACTGCAGCCCGCTTCCCGCCGGAAAGATCATTCAGTTCCTGCTGGAATACCTCTGCATCGTCAGGCTCGAGCTTGCCCGAAATAATCAGAACGTTGACCCCGGGGCCTGTTTGGCGTGCTATTTGAATCATATGGGCAATTCCAATTCCTCTCGCATCGCCAGTGTGAGTATATGGACCCGTTTAGCCCCGGCAATCTTTAAAATGCGCGATGCTTCATTGGCCGTAGCTCCCGTTGTGAATACGTCATCCAATACGACATAATTCTCAACGCCAGAAACGTCGGAAATCACCTGAAGCGAGTCCCGAATTTCAAAATACCTGCCTGCTTGATTTCTATGGCTTTGCTTTTTATTCTTGCCAATCCTTTTTTTTCGCAGATCCGTTCCTGAAGGAATTTTAAGCGACTTGCAAACTGTGAGCAAATCGTCGCAAGGAAAGAAGGATCTAAACGACCGCTTTCCACCAGAAATGACCCCAACTCTATCTGCTGGGATGTCCGCCAGGGCTTCTTTGAGATGCGGGAGGAATAGCTGCACAACATTCCGCTCGTTCTCAAACTTCCAGCGGTGAATCAGCGAGCGGACCATCCCTTCATAGGGAAACAGGGAACGATGCGAATCAAAATAGATTTCCTGGGCTGAACATTTTATGCAGGTCCCTTTTGTAAGCAGAAACCAGCAACGGTTGCATCGCGCAAATGAGTGAGTACGAAGGGAAGCAAGATCGTGGGAATCGCAGAGATTACGGCCCTCTCGATTACAAACCACACAAACCGGTGTGAACAGAAAATCCTGGAGGCGCATATCTAGAATGGTCCGGGATCTGCGGATTGTTCTACGGAAATTTCCGGTGCGACTCTAGCTTCCATTTGCTGTCCAGGGGAATGGATCCGTTCCATTTGTGTGGCAGCCACAATGAGCGCTTTGGCTCGGCAAAAAAAAAGCCGACCCAAAGGCCGGCTCCTTTCATGAAACGTTATTTGATTATTCTACGTTTGCGCGAAGATCAGTTGCTGGTGGATTATCATCCACAATGAAGGTGATCTTTTTGACATCACTTTCATTGCCTACAGCGTCTATGACCTTGGCTTGAATTGTGTGCTCTTTTTCCAGGTCAAAATACAGCGTGTTGCTGTAGGTTTGCCATTCTTCAGAGGCATCCACGCGAACCAGGATTTGCTCAACGCCTGATCCTGTGTCTGCACCTTCAATTTTAAATCCAGTGCGACGCTTTGCGTACACTTTGTCTCCGAGCGGCATGAGCGGCTCAGAAGGCAGGATTTCAACGGTTGGTTTGGCTGCGTCTACATCGATTAGAATAGAACCCTGGGTTTTGTTCCCAACATTGTCTTCTGCTTTGTATTGAATGAGTTGTGAACCAGGGTTAGTGAGTTTGATCACTTCTTCCTGGTAGGCTTTCATATCATCGCTGTTTACACCGTAAACGGCACTCTTAACGCCTGAAAAGTCATCAGATATTCTGATTCCAAATGAGTTGTTAGGTGAGCTAAAGTTTCTGCCATTCTTAACTACGAATGCTTTTGAGGGGAGGATGCTGATTTCAGGTGCGCGATTATCAGTTACTACATGGTAAACCTGATCCACTTCTTTGTTTCCAGCTTTGTCTACTGAACGGTAAACAATTGTATGTGGGCCCTCTTTATCGAGCACGAGTGGTGCTACGTAGCGGCGGTTTTCAGACTCGTCTACACGGTATTCGATGTAATCCAGTCCAGAAAGGTTGTCTGAAGCTTTGAGCACAAAGCGAACGCGCGATGTAGCGTAGTTTTCTTTGGCCGGGCTAGTCCAGATGCCAGTTCCAGCTGTTGCTGCAGGCTCTGCCTGCTTGGATGGCTCTACTCCTGGATTGAGTCCGGGATCGGCTGCTTTCTTGTCTTTAGCGGGCTCTTGTGCAAATACAATGGATGAAAGAAAACCCATTGCCAATATTGCAGATAAACGTTTCATGAAGTCCTCCTGAATTGGAACCTTCGGCGGGCAAAGTGTATAAACTGGATAAAGTTAAAAAAACAAGCCCCCTGTCAAGTCTGTTCATTAGATTTTGTATTCTTACGTCATTTGGCATCCTGCATGCCGAGTCCCTGGGAAAAACTGTCCTTCTGAGCGCCTTCGAGGGCCCGGCCTGGACCGTACAGACCCGCACTGGACGAGCTACAAGCTTCATCACACCGGGATTCGAGGGAGGAAATGCGCTGCGGGTACAGGCCAGGGGACCTTCCTTTCGCCTCCTGCCCCCCGCTCCCATCGCAATTCAAGCACGAACCCGCAGTATTTCCCTCCGTGCAACCGGAACGGGCAAACGCGATGTGCTTTTTGTGATTGTTCGCGACGCATTTGGTCAGGAGCAAACGGTCAGACTGGGTCTGCTCGATTTTCGAGACCCGAAGATTCTGACAGCGGATACTTCGCGCTTGGCGCAAATGGTTCGCCTTGAAAACAGAGGTATAACCCTCATCGCATTGTACCTGGTCCCGGCAAACCCGGACGATGATTGTCAAATCACCGTGGCAGAACTAAAGGCCCTCGTCGAAGAACCTTTTCGCACACCCGCAGATCCTTTTGGGCCTGCGGCGGCACCGTAATTATTTTATACGATCCATGATCGATTTGCGCCTGGCCTCGTATTCTTCCTGGGTAATAAGCCCCTGCTCGAAGGCTTGCTTTATATCTGCCAACTGCTTTGACGTATCATCGCTAAGCGATGGCTTCGACGGGACAGCTTCCGCTTTCAGCTCCGATTTTGTTTCTTTGGATTCGATTTTGGCGTCTGGCTTAGTTTCAGGGACAGGCTTGCTTTCTACTTTCTCCAGCTTCTCCGCCTTCTGGGGCGTTGGCTTCGTCTCTGCCTTCTTGTCCATCACATCACGGCGCGTATCCATGGGCTCGCTCTTTTCCTCCGGCTCCATCTTCTGGTCCTTCGGGCCCGGTTGATCTACATGCAGCCTGTCCTGTCTGCGGTTCCTGCGCGGTTCCTCGGAGATGTCCGTGCGAACGTCAGGCGGAACAGCCGGCAAACTTTCAATTTTGTCGAGAGGGAAGACTACCCAGGTATTATGCGTCATTCCATTGATCTTCTTGTGCTGATAGAAGGGTGATGGATTGATCTGCAGGTCATTGTATGATCGCTTGAGGCTGACAGGTAGTATGGACAGCCATTCCTGGCGCTCCAACATATCGTTGTGCGGAATCTCCTGGCGAATCTCCCCGAGTACTATGTTCAGTCCAGTTTCATCGAACCAGGATACCATGGTAGTGCGCTCCATCTGGCTGAGCACGCTTCTGTTAGGGTCGTGACGAATCACAGTCACAAGACGCGTACCCGCATCGAGCTTCGCTATGACCTCACGCATTCGATGCGTCAGATCGCGGAGCTGCTCGTTATAGAATACTCGGCGTGAGACTCCACCCCAGTTACTGGACCGTTCATAGCTCAAAGAGGCAAATACTCGACTCAATTGATCTTCTGTAAGGTCGATGTAAGGGATCTGTTTGGGCATCTGCTCCCGGATAGCACGGGCGGGAAAGTCTTCAGAATCCAACCTGTAGAACGCTTCCTGGTCCCCGGTGAAGATGGGTTTCTTGCTGTTGAAACTGGAACCACAGCTCAGGATGAAAAAGAGGGTAAAAAGGCAAAATACCACACTACGCATGGTATTAGTGTCGGCTACGACTGTAGCTCAGGAAAGCGGGCAAGAGCATCATTCTGCTCCAGGAGTTCAAAGATTTTATGCAGGCCCGCCAGGCGAAAAACGGAGTGCATGGACTTGTTCAGGCCACAAATAAGGAATACTCCACCTCGTTTCTTGACTTCTTCTGCGCAGCGCAGCAGAATTCCAATCCCGGAGCTATCCACGAATCGAATCCTGGCGAAGTCGATTAGGACTTCCAGCTGAGTTTCCTGGTACTGCTCCTTGAAGAGGTCAAAGAAATCCCTGGCGTTCTCCATTTTGAGATCATCGGTGATCCTGAGGCATAGGCGCTGTGGACTTTGAGTAACTACATCAATCATTGAAGTTCTTCCGGGGCCACGCCTTTCAGCGTATGGGGAAATCCCTCACGGTCCATAAACTGCACAATGATTTTATCTGTTCCCTCGGTGATTTCCATCACCCTGACCTGTGTGCCTTCATTGACGAAAATACCCTGGTGGAGGAAGGTTTTGCGGTTCAGGCGATAGTCTTCGCCTACTCTGGGCTCAGCCAACGCCGACCTCTGCTTCTTCCATGTAAACATCCATGCCAGACTTGATCATATCTTTAAATAGGTGTGTTTTGCCCGGATCCAATCGTGTTCCTATGTCGTATAGGGCTCCGTCGAATCGGGCCCCTTCCATTCTGGCTCCCGTGAGTTTGGCCCAGCGCAGGTCAGCTCCCCGCAAGTCAGCATCGGTCAGATCTGCATTATTGAGGAAAGCGCCCCGAAGTTTCACACCGCTCAGGTTTGCTCCTTTGAAATTCACGTTCTGTAGAAATGCGTTGGATAGGTTGGCACCGCGCAGATCTACTCCACTGAGATCTTCGCCTTCCAGGATGATTTGATTCAGCTGCATATCTCTGAGATGTCCCTGACGTTTCAAAGCATCCATAGCCGTAGCGCGTGAGACTCGTTCTTCCAGCCGAATCCCGGTTCCATTCTTGAGATCTGCCACCGCTTTCTGAACTGCCTCAACGGCCGAGCCCGGATAGTTCTTGCGACGCTCTGGAAATTCAAACATCCCCTCAATGTCCTGGACCGTAATTGCTGCGGCCTGCTCCACGCGCTTGCCTTTGAGCCATTCGGTTGCCATTGCAAGCGAGACCAGTCCAAACCCACAGCCAGTCGTAGTAAAGGATGCGTCAGTGATCTGGTCACCGTCCACTTTCAAATACAAACGATATCCATCCCCGCATCCAACGTTGCGATAGGAAGACACAACCGAGGCATCCTCCATCTCACGATAGTTCATGCGTTCATCGTTAATCTTTTTAAATCGTTCAAAGTCCATTTTTTACCTAACTTCTGCGCGAAGGTTCCCAGCCAATCCCTGGACTCTGGAAACTGTGCAGACTATGCACTGATCCTTGAATCTGCGCGCTATACGAGCGTTTTTCAAAACGCAGTTTACCTGAATGGAGCGATTCATGCAGTTCAGGAATGGTGCGAACTCCCATGTCCTGGAAGCTTTGCTTGAGCCCCTGCAAAAGATAAGGCACAAGCTGGAACATAGAACCTTTATCGACTACAAACCCAGCCACACCCTGGGCCACTTTGACTTCCTGGTCTTCAGAAAAATAGCGTTTATCACCGCCAGCTTCCATGGCCTCAAGCGAAGCCATTCCGCGGTATTTTTTGAGGCGGACGCCGTTTTCATAGAAATACTCCCCTGGAGTTTCCTGCGTTCCGGCAAACATTGAACCCATCATGGTCGTAGATGCGCCAATAGCCAGCGCGTTTGCCATATCACCGATGGTTGAGATACCGCCGTCTGCAATAACAGGAACGTCGTATTTCTTTGCGTATTTTCCAGTGTAGTAGACCGCCGTTGCCTGAGCACGCCCTACAGCCATTACATCCTGCGTGATGCAAATCGATCCTGGGCCCATTCCAATGCGAAGCGCATCAGCACCAGCGCGAATCAAATTCACACACTGATCTGTTGTGACAACGTTACCCGCAATCACTTCGAGGCTTGGATAGTTCTTTTTGATATACTTAATGGTCTGAACCTGATAGTTCGAATTGCCCTGGGCGGAATCAATGATAACGATGTCAACGCCTGCGCGATAGAGTGCGTCCAGGCGATCGTAGGCTTCCATCTTTGTGGAAATTGCAGCTCCAACCATGAGTCGTTTTTGCGAATCCTTGGAAGCAAATGGAAACTCCTGATTCTTTTTTAAGTCCGAGCGGCACATGAGCGCAACTAGATGTCCATTTTCGTTTACGATTGGCAGTTTGCCCTTCTTGGATGATTTCAGAATCTGATTCGCATCCGTAAGTGAGATACCCTCTTTGGCTGTCACAACATCGCGCGTCATAACCTCGCTTAGCCTCAGGCTGCGATCTTTCTCAAAGTCAACATCGCGGTTGGTTACAATTCCAATAAGTCGCGAATTGTGAGTTCCGTCTTCCGTGATCGGAATCCCTGAGAAATTATAGCGATGTTTGATCATGTCGAGATCGCGAATTGTATTATGAGCCCCGAGCACAATTGGATCTTCGATGAATCCGTTCTTGTATCGTTTTACTTTTTCAACCAGCTCAACCTGGCGTTCGATTGAATTGTTATAATGAATGATTCCCAGGCCACCAATGAGCGCCATTGCAATCGCCATACGATCCTCTGTGACCGTATCCATTGGGGATGAAATCATTGGACGGTGGATCTTGAGGTTTCTGGTTACGCGCGTTTCAAGCTCAACATCGCTTGGATGAAAGTCTATGTATCCAGGAAGGACCAGGTAGTCTCTGTAGGTTAAACCCGTGCCACCTGAGAAGATTTCCTCGGCTGCATTGCCGTCTGGAACCAAAATCTCCGGTGTGCTATCCTCCATGAGTGATGGGTCTAGCATGGGTTCTTGTATCATGGGGAATCCTGATTATGACGCATATCATTTCAAGCAAATTCCCTGGGGTCGGCCCTAAATGATACGTTTCTTTCTTAATTCTTCTATAGATAAGCCATTTATGCCCACAGAGGAAAGCACTTCTACTGTGTGTGCTCCGTGAGCCGGAGGAGGCAGGCGATCCAGGTCGCAGGGAGTGTCTGAGAAATGGAAAGGGGAGCCGATTTCGTTCATTTCGCGCTTTCCGTGTTTTTTTCGCCGGACCATGCCCCGGGCTTTGAGTTGCGGGTCTTCGAAGGCCTGCGCAACCGATTGCACAGGGCTCAGGCAAGTCTCGGTATTTTCACAGAGCGGCATCCAATCTGCAAGAGTGCGCGAAGAAAACAGCTGAACCAGTTCGTTCTGTAGTTGGGCAAGCTCGCCTTTCTTTAAGTGCTCTACTAGCTCTTCATGGCCTGCCTGTCTGAGAAATGCCCGGAAGAAGCGTTCTTCGAGCGATCCAAGCATGACAAATTTGTCATCCTTTGTGCGATACACATTGTAGTTGGGTAAACCGCCAGATAACGGAAGTTTCCCTCGCTCGGGCGATTTTCCTGTGAATGCGAAGTCAGCTGCCTGCAGGGGAATCATTGAGAATGCACCGTCCATCATACTTACGTCGACGAACTGCCCCTGCCCTGTGCGACCTCGTGCGACAAGTGCTGCAAGAATTCCAGACAGCGCGATCAGTGTGCCGCCAGCAATATCAGCTATTTGAATTCCGGGCACAACCGGCGCCTCCCCACCTGTGAGATCCATCACGCCAGACCTTGAAATATAATTCCCGTCGTGTCCGGCAAAATCACGCAACGGACCCGAAGCGCCGTATCCCGAGATTGCGCAGTATACAAGTTTTGGAAATTTCTCTTTTAGCTGTGCATAACCGATTCCCATTTCCTCCATTTTCCCTGGTCTGAATCCTTCCAGGAGTACGTCTGCCTCTCCGAGCAACTTAAGAAGAATTTCGCGTCCTTCCGGACGCATGATATTGAGCGTTACGGATTTCTTATTTCGATTCAGGAGAAGGAACATAGTTCCATCTTCTCGCAGGCCAGTTTCGTTTTCCCCGGGAGCATTCTCAACCCCACCAAAACGCAGGTCTGAATAACGAGTCATGTCAGCAGCGCGTGGATTTTCTATTTTAACTACGTCAGCACCCATGTCAGCCAGATGCTGGCTACAGAGCGGGCCCGGTAGCAACATGGAAAGATCAATTACCCGAACTCCAGTAAGGGGACCTGTTTTAGGATTCATTCTTTCCACCGGGCATTTTGGATCCAGCTACCTTACTAAGCTTCAAGCCAGTAGTTCCGCAGTCACAATTAGCCGTTAGTCGACATTTGCGAAGCAATCATCCAGAGACCAATTACAAGAAATCCTATCCCGCCCCATTGAATTCCGTTTAGAGTCTCATGAAAGAATACCCGCGATGCAACCAGAACAATTGCAAAACCAAGTGTAGTCATCAATGGATAGGCTGTGGAGAGCGGAACACCCTGCCCAAGAACGTATCTGTACGCAAGAAATGCTAAGCCGAAAGACGCCAGGCCGGCAATCAGAATTGGATTTAATAAAAAACCACGAATGAAGCCCTCTGCGCCATCCGCGTCCTTATTGAGCGCGGAAGCCTTTACCAGAATATTAGCCAGCGCATTCAATACAATGGCCAGTCCAAATACAATTAACGCAACCGGTTTCATACTACCTCTGGTTTGCTCCGGGCCGCGCGCGATTTTTCGCTTTGAGGCTATTTCCCAGAACGAGTTTTAGAAATGTTTTCTCGCCCACGGTGATGCGCAGGCTCAGGCGGGCAATCCATATTGATTTCAGAATAGCCTCATCCAGCTCTATGGCTCTGAGACGCACGGCATCTTTTTCTGTTGTGATCCAGGGGCCGGTTCCTTGAACAAATTCGTTTACTTCTCTTGAAGAATACCTGTGATGATCACCAAAATCCCGCCTGCGTTTAAGATCTATTCCAGCGCGCGTAAGCATTTCAAAAAAGGCCCTGGGATTGCCTATTCCACAAAAAGCTGAGGCTTGCTTTGGCAGTCCGGGCTTTGTCTTTTGTTTTTTTACGGAGCCCGCGTTACCGGCCCGTTGCACCAATGGTGATAGACCGGCAAACTCGTGCACAGACTGAAAGACAGGCAAGCGCGGAAACCTCACCCTTAACTTCGAAATCC
The DNA here is from genome assembly GCA_021413825.1 of Spirochaetia bacterium. GTDB lineage: Bacteria > Spirochaetota > Leptospiria > Leptospirales > Leptonemataceae > JAEUSB01. The sequence goes on from JAIOPQ010000023.1 coordinate 31,294, forward strand.
ATGCGCTTGCGTGGGGGCTGTCCGCGCGAGTCAGGAGCACAGCGTTTGCGCGTTCAAGTGCATCCACATTTTCTCTGAACTTTCCGCCCGGTAGAACGCGCAGACTTTGCGGTGCTAGACTTGCATCGATCAAGACAAGATCAACATCGCGCTGGATGGACGGATTTTGAAACGCGTCGTCCAGAAATATTATTTTGGCACTATCACCGTACGTTCGAATCAAATGCGCGCGATCGCTTCCTGCAGCCACTCGGAGTCCTGAGATTTGCGCAAGAAGCATCGCTTCGTCGCCCGCTTGATCGAAATTGGAAACTACGCGCTGACCATCAGAAACCAGTCCAGACGATGTACCACCATATCCGCGCAACACCACCATCGGATTGAGCTTACTCGATTTTTGGGCGAGATATGCTACCAGCGGCGTTTTGCCAGTCCCACCCATGGAGAGGTTTCCGATGGAAACAACACGCATCGGAAACTTGACCGATCGGGCTTTTCTTCGCCGGAATACAAAGAGGTGGAGAGCTAAATAGATCCGGGATAAAAGCTCAATCATTCCTGAAATTGCATCTCGTATAACTTGCGATACACTTCACCGCCAGCAAGCAGATCCTCGTGCGTTCCCCGCTCAACAATTCGTCCTTCATTCAACACAAAAATCTGATTGGAACGGTATACAGACGAGAGGCGGTGCGCGATGATGAAAACAGTTCTACCCAGGAGCAAACGCTCCATAGCCTCGTGGACCAGTTTCTCGCTTTCGTTGTCAAGGGCAGACGTAGCTTCGTCAAAAATCAATATTGGTGGATCAAGAAGGATTGCACGTGCAATCGCAATACGTTGCTTCTGTCCGCCGGAAAGCATGACGCCATACTCACCCACGCTCGTTTCATAGCCCTGGGGCAATTCGCTAATGAAGTCGTGGGCGTTAGCCGCCTTCGCAACCTCAATGATGCGTTCCATTGGAATATCCAGACGGCCGTAGGAAATATTTTCCTTAATGGAAGTGTGGAACAGAAAGATGTTCTGAGTCACAATACCGATTGCAGTGCGCAGGTCGCGCAATGCAAAATCACGCACGTCATGTCCGTCGATTGTAATTGCACCACCATCTACGTCAAAAAACCGCGGGAGCAAATCCATCAGAGTAGACTTACCCGCGCCCGAAGCCCCTACGAATGATACTGTTTCACCCTTCTTAACCGTAAGGTCAATGCCATTGAGAACACTGCGCTCAGTTCCAGGATACGTAAAGGACACGTTCCGATAGACGATTTGATCTTCAAACGTGCGCAGCTTAATCGGATTTGGCTTTTCTGCAATTGCCGCAGGGGTGTCGAGTAGCTCGAAGATTCGCTGGCCTGCGGACATGGCAGCACTGGTGAGATTCACCAGGATTGAAACCTGTTTGATTGGGCGCATCAGGAAGATGAGAGCAAAAGCGAACGCAAAGAACTGACCTCGCGTAATGTGATCCTTATAAATCTCATAGGCAGCCCAGGAAAGAAACCCGACTACTGCAACCGTCGCAACCATCTCAGTAAGCGCAGGACCGACTTGATGGTAATAATGCCCACGAAATGTATTCTGATATAAACGTTGATTCGCTACTTGAAAGCGACCCGACTCAAACCGTTGCATTGAAAATGCACGAATCACTCTAATGCCACTCAATACTTCATGGATATGAGCCCCTAGTTCCGCAAGGCGTTCCTGCTGTCCCTTGGCTGCACCGCGTATCTTACGCGCAAACTTGGCAACCGGTGAGGATAGAATTGGAATGGCAATAATTGCCAGAGCCAGCATCTTCCATGAAATTATCGCAAGAAATGCCAGGTGAGTAACGATGTAGAGAAGGTCCACAATCCCTTCCTGAAACTCAGCGGAAAGGTTTCGCCCAACAGATTCAGCATCGTTGATAATACGGCTCATGATAAACCCGGTCTGATTCTCTGTGAAGTGCGAAAGCCCCAGCTCGTTTAGCTTGCCATACAATTCCATCCGCAAATCCCGGACTGCCATGAGGCCAGCCGTTCCAATGCAATAGAATGCAATAGTGAGGCAAAGCAGCTTGAGCAAGTAAACGGGAAGAATAATGGCGCATAACGTTATGACAACTTCCCGGGAAGACTTTCCATGGACCTGCGCATTGGCCCATTGTTTTCCGGAATAGACTGCCGCTTGAATTCGATCAAAGTATGCGGGGCTGGCCATCTGTTCAAACTGGGTTTGCCTGTCCCGATCTTCCTGGCCTATCTGAAAGAGCTCAATGGGGCCAGTCTCACCGATGGCATTAAAGATTGGAACAAGGGCGGTTATGGAAAACAGATTTGCAAGCGAGACCAGGAAAGAAAACAGAAGCCCCAAAAAGACGCGGGTGCGGTAATGGAACACGTACGAGAGCAACCTCGCCGTGAGCTTCCAGGTAGATGGGGGATTAGAAACGGAAGTCTCCAATGCCAAACACAAATTGAAATTTTGAATCACCTGGAATTGGACGCAGTTTCATGCCGGACTTATGATAAAGCTTCTGAGCAAGAAATAGTCTAAGCGGCAACACGGGAATCTGAATCCTGACTCCAAATCCCCATGAGAACAACGTTCTGTCCAGCGATAGATTCCGCTCGGACAGGACAGCACGCTTTGGGTCGTTCCAATCATAATAGTTGTCAAACGGATAACGGGCGTAGGTGAGTAGATTATAGCGTTCCAGTAGATACAGCTGGGCCGGATCAAGCCTTACATTGCTTGCAGCAACTATATCACGATAGGAATTCACATAGGTCTTGGTATCTCCTGTAAACTCACCTATATTATCAAACATAGTTCCAGCATCCAGGAATGCAGCGAGCCATACGAGTGACGGCTCAATTGGGAAACGCAGTTCCGTGCCGGCCAGAATCATGTGCGATCCACCATCCCTCCACGGCGCAGGAAAACTTGAATCATCCCGATAATCGTATCCGCGAAGCGTCTCATAGCCCCCGAGATATAGACGATCCTGCGGCTCGATGTACGGATTGACTTCTTTGTTTTGACGATGCTTGAACGGAGCGGTCTCATGAGTGAACGTTCCGGATAAGCGGAATTCGGAAACCACACGCCAGCGCTTCAGCGCTTGCTTTCTGAATAGCCCACCAAACGTATAATCAAACCACCACATGTAATACTTTGTGCTAACTGTGTACTGATTGTAGTGATCCTGACCGCCAAGGGCCTGTCCGACTATCTCCACACTCAGATCCAGGTTCAGACCCTGGGTTGGATTGAAAACATTGTCCCGCGTATCGTAGATTAGTCCGTTGGTCAGCGCGGATTTGAACTGCCAGCCAAGGTTCACTCGTCTGAGAATTTCATTTGCGGCAAGGGACGTTGGCTTGGCTGCAATGGACCAGCTTGGCGAATAACGGTGGTAGTGGGCCCAGTTAAGCAAGAACGTGTGCGAAACACCGACGCCGACTCCAACCGAAGAAATATCATAGCTAGATCCCTCGAATAGATCGTTTGGATCCTCACTGATTGTAATCGATGATGCCTGAATTGTCTCAGTAGCATAGCTGGCAAAAAGAGAAAGCGACCAGGGGCGAGGAATGCTCCGGAAACAATCTTCTTCTTCAGAGACGAAGTTCTTTAATAGGCCGCGGATTCTGACCTTGAGGCGATCCATGGCCTCAATGCTCTTGTCGCCTTTGCCTTCCGCGACGTACGCTCGAATGACTTTTCCGATTTCGCTATAGTTATTCTGCAGACTGATTGCAACTTTTTCGATGGAATCGTAATCGCCTGAGGATTCAAACGCTTTAAGCTTGTTCCGCCAAAAACTGCCCGTGCTATTGTCGCATGCCTCATAAATCCACGGATCAGTCCATTGCCCGCTAATTTGTTTTGTAAGCGGGCCATATTGAATTTTACCGGAGATTCTCTGGCCCGTTCCATTCAGGTTATTTTCGCCAACCTCTGTGAAGATTGAAAAGCCGGATTGAGTACCATAGCCACCACCAAGTGAGATAGTCCCGGTAGGTTGCTCCTCAACGTCAATGATGAGATTCAATTTCTGATCATCAGAACCGGGACGCATTTGCAGGTTCACTTCCTTGAAGTACCCGAGGTTAAAGATTTTTTCCCGGCTGCGATTCACGAGCGCGGAATTGAACAGCTGCCCTTCTTTAACCAGCAGCTCACGGCGAACCACTCGCTCCTGTGTCTTAACCATCCCTTTGATAATGATGGTGTCGATGTATGCCAGGTTGTTTTCGCGCACCGTGTAGTGCACATGACGCAATGTCCGTCCGCGCTCCTCTGGATTATTCTGAAGCCGCTTTTCCAGCGCTCCGAGAGGAAGCCAGTTGGCCTCCTTCTTGCACTTGCGCTCCAGATCATTTGCGGGGGCCGCAAGATCGTGACACTTTTTGTATTTGTTCAGCGTAGCTTCATCGAATGTGAAATTTACAAAGTTAGGCTGCACCTGGGCAAACACATAGCCCTGCGTTGAGTACGATTCCTGAATGACAGTTCTATCGCGAAAGAATTTTCCTTCATCAAAGATGGTGGCCACGTCATTGTCTGCAAACTCCATTGCATTGAGCAGATCTTCTTTTTTGTAAATCGGAACTGCATCAACTTTCTTCTTCCGTTGACGCTCGCGTGGATTCAATTCCTCATTGATTGTCTCTGTATCAAACTCAAGCGAGTAGCCACCAAAGAATCGAATATCTGATTCGATCAGCTTGTACGTAACAATAACGACACGACCGTCTTCTGGCTTTGAAGGAGTCCGCCAACGAATCTCATATCCGGTGCCTGTTGGATCAAGGTCTGCATCCACATAACCCTGGCTCTTCGCGTAGCCGAGAATCTTGTATTTGTCCTGCTCAAATTTATTCTCATCAAACACACCGTCTTCGATGATGCCTTCTTCTTTCTGCTCGAGAACTGATAAGATGTCTTCCGGATCAAGATTTCGCGTCCCGACGATGTTAATCCGCGAAATGGGAATATTCTCCCCCTCATCTACGATATACTTTACAGTGATCTCATTCGCCTCGTCCAGGTCCGACACGCGATACCATACTTCTGTTAAAAAATAACCTTCCGTGCGATACTTATCCTTGATTTTTGGCACGCCGGCTTTCACGCGCTGCTCTGAATACACTTCCCCTTCTTTAATGCCGACGAGTGTTTTTAAATCTGCGGAATATATTTTGTCCGTTCCCACAAATTCGATTTCGCGAATGCGAGGTAGTTCATTCACCTGGAAAATCAGGGTGACTCCGTCACCTTCCACAATACCCCGCAGCGAGACCTTGTCAAAATAGCCGGATTTGAAGAGGGCTTTGATATCGTCGTTTAGAGCGCGTTCCTCAACTGTAGCTCCCTTCTCAAGCGAAAGGAATGCCGCGGCGTCGTCTGCGGAAACGTTGCGCAGGCCCTCAAACTGAACATCTTTGATTTTCTTTCCGATGAAGGAAACTCGATCCGGAAGGAGCGGCAACGCAAGAAACGGAATCAGGAACAGCGCAATGGCGGCTATCCTGGGACGGATCAAGGTTCTGGGGTTTTTTTTCGAAATTTCCAAGCCCGATCTGACCTGACCGTATTCTCATGACCGATTGTGATCCAGACCAGAAAATAATCGGGAACGGTTGCGTCATCACATATTCGCCGCCACCCGCCCGCACGAAAGCGGACGGATGGCAAACAACCTGGCGAGTAAGCTGGCAGCTAAATTCACCCGGCCATTGCGAGACAATCTCTCGCAAAATCCAGAGCTCTGTCCCCACCCATCATCCTGGCAATTTCTCTAACTCTGTATTCCTGATTGAGCCGCGCAACGCGCGACACGGTGCGCCCATTCTCCTGACGCTTTAGTATTTTGAAATGAAGGTCTCCACGCGCCGCAACCTGCGCAAGATGCGTGATGACGATGACCTGGGATTCCCGGGAAAGTTCCTTCAGGCGTTCTGCGATGGTGTGCGCGACTTCTCCACCAACCCCAGCGTCCACTTCATCGAAGACGACGGTAGAAACAGGCCGCGCTTCCATCATGACAGACTTGCAGGCAAGCATGATGCGTGAAAGTTCCCCACCACTCGCAATCTTGCGCAGTGGCTGTGCTGGTTCTCCGGGGTTTGGTTGGAAATAGAATTCCACACGGTCCAGACCTTTCTCTGTTATTACAAATTGTCCCTCGTTACTGCCCTCCGGTTGCACTTCCCGTGTGACTACAATGCTCAATTGTGCACCGGGCATTCCGAGCGAGCCGAGCTCTGCCGAGATCCGCTCTTCCAGATTGGAAACACTTGAGCGACGAAGTCGTGAGAGTAATTCCGCAGAATCAAGCAGATTTCCCCAGATTTTTTCAATCTCAAGCCTAATCTGCTTCTCATTGACTTCCGCCCCTTCAAGCTCACCAATCTCTCTTAGAAAATCATTTTGAACGTGGATGAGGCTCGATCCAAATTTCTTGTGAAGCCGCTTGTAGGTTTGCAGACGATCTTCTACATCCTCCAGGCGTTCCGGGGAAAACTGCAAACGATCCATTTGCTGACGCATGCTGTCATAAAAGTTTTCGAGCAAGATGGAAGCTTCGCGGAATTCTCCCAGTGCTGGAGCGAATTCAGGCATGAGGGTTTCATGTTTCTCCAGTAGACTCTGAATGCGTGACAAACCACTGAGAACGGCATGCTCTTCTCCCGTCAGGAGCATGGATGCAACGTGAAGGTCCTCAAAAAGTTTGCCTCCGTTCTGCATGAGGCTTCTTTCATGCGAAAGTCGTTCAAATTCACCGTCCACCGGCGTAAGCTGATCAATCTCAGTGACTGCGTGGTGTAAATATTCTAATCTGTATTCGCGCTCTTCTTTCTGCATGGAAACCACGCGCAGTTTTTTGAGCAGGGATCTCCATTCCTGATGGAGGGAGCCAACACGATCTCTCAACTGATGAGCTCCACGAGCGACTCTTCCCATCGGTCCCGATTTCGCGGCGAAGAAGGAGTTCCTCAGAGCCTGGGGGCAGGCTTGCAACCAGATCCTGTGGCGTTTGAAAGCGAGCCTCAAGAATGGCCCGGGCGGCTCCAGATCGAACGACGCCTGCACCAACACGCGCACCGAGAACGGCCATGAGCGACTGAATAATCAAGGACTTCCCTGCACCGGTTTCCCCGGTTAGCACGCTCAAGCCTTGACCAGGATGTAGGCGCATCTCATCGATGATGCCAAAGTTTTCTATTCTGAGTTCCAGCAACATGGTGACATGATAATACTACTCAAATGTTACGCAATCAAATTTTTGTACTCAGAAGGAATTTTTTACGACCGACGGGCGAAATCGCCGGGCCGAGGGATTCCCCCGCAGATGGATCCAGATGAACTCTGTTTGACTCTTCCCGATCGCGGGCGAGAAAACCAGGTTAATTCCTCCCCTGCGTATTTGATTTGTAGGGGGAAGGCCCTCTAAAAACCTTGGAAAATGAACCTGGCCGGGTTTCACCGATTAACATTCGGTTTGATTATATTTTCAGTGTTTGTAATGACATTGGGTCCCCTGGTGCGCGCAAACGATGCCGGTTTGGCCTGCCCTGACTGGCCCCTTTGCTTTGGGCATGTTATCCCACCGTACGAATACCGGGTGTATCTTGAATTTATCCATCGTGTTGTGGCGGGGATCCTTGGGATCGGGTTTATGGTCTGGACGTGCATTCTGATCGCTGTCAAAGACCTGCGCCGTCGATTCCTGCTCCTTGCAATCCTTGCGATGTTGCTTCTGGCCTCGCAGATCTGGTTGGGTGGTGAAACGATTACCCGGCGGCTTTCCCCTTATATTGTTAAGAGCCATCTGATCAATGCCCTGCTTTATGTTAGCGTTCTGCTCATTATTTGGAAGAAAAGCACTCCGGGTCGACCCCCTGCAGCGGGTACCAGAAAGGCTGCCTGGCTTACGGGTGGATTTGCATTCCTGGTCTTAGTTCAGATCTACATGGGCGGCCGGGTAAGCACCAACGAAGCCGGGCTGGCCTGTACGGATTTTCCATCCTGCTATAAGATTCAGAAATTCGAACCGGATGGAAGTTCCGAGTGGCGGGCGATCTTCTTTCCTGCAATGCAGGGCCATGTGGAAATGCACATGAGCCATCGCTTTGTGGCGTATGGACTGACTTTATTTGCTTTCTTTCTCTACGCAATGGGACCGAAGCTGGGTCTAACCTCCAGGCAGCATAAATCGCTTTTCGTCATTCTACTTATGATTATTACGCAGGTGTTACTTGGAGCGCTTAACGTTCTCTATCAGATTCCCGTTCCGATTACGGTGGCCCATTCGTTCGTAGCCAATCTCATCTACCTGTTTTCTTTTGAGAACTGGCTCGAAGGTCATGTGACGTGAAAACGGGTGGATTTCTAGATTTACTGAAACCAGGAATCGCAATCTCTGTCATCATAACGGTAATTCCTGGTCTGCTTGCAGGTGGGCAGGCCCCTGGTTTGTATCTGACTCTAGTTACTGTGGTCGGAACGCTCTTCATGGCGATGTCATCGTTCGTGTACAATCAGATCATGGAGATCGGTCCCGATTCGCTCATGGAGCGCACAAAGAACCGCCCGCTTGTAACGGGCAAAGTCAGTCTTGCGCAGGCGCATACCCTCGGTGCCGGACTTCTTGCCGCTGGACTTTCCCTGCTCTGGTTTTATGCAACACCACTTGCAGCACTCGTTGCCCTGTTCTCTTTTCTGTATTATCTTTTTATCTATACCCTTTGGCTTAAACCTGGCACAGTTCAAAGCACAGTCTTTGGTGGTGTGTGTGGCGCACTCGGTCCAATGATCGGCCAGGCTGCAATGGAAAATCGCATTGGAACGGCCGGAATCATGCTGTTCTTGCTCTTGTTTCTCTGGCAACCACCGCACTTCTGGGCGCTTGCAATTGCAAAAAAGGACGAGTACAGCACTGCAAACTTTCCGCTCCTGCCTGTAGTGCATGGAATTCCGGCCACGCTGAAGCAAATGTTCATCTATCAGGCCTTTCTAATCCTGACAACGGTGCTTGTAACTTACCCGCTGGCTCTTGCAGGTTTCATTTTCCTCATTCCTTCCTTGCTGACTGCTTGCTTCACAATGCTTCTCATCGTCAGACTCGCAAAATCCCCGACTGAGAGGAAGGCAATGCACGTCTTTTACGCCTCCCTGTTACACAATCTTGCGTGGCATGCAGCGTTTTCAGTAGATCTGTGGTTGAAAATTCCCTTGACATGAAGAATTTTCCCGAACCAGGCCCAGACCAATCCTCAAGGACAATCGACTTTGCGCGTATGCAGTACCCGTACCTTACGTCTCATTTGGGTCTAAAACCATTCAGATTTGCCGCTAAAACCGGCAATTTTGCCTGGGACATAATCAGGAAAGAAATTTTTCCCGGTGGAGAGCGCACGCTTGTGAGAAGCAAAATGCTCCCTTCGGAAAAATTAAAAAAAATCTCGTCCAAGTTTTTTTTTAATTTGCAAAAAAAATGACGATAGGTACGCAAGTGCATCGTCAAACAAATCGTTTGACAGGGTTTTGAAATTAGTTGTCATCCTACAAGTAATGTGGGTGATCAACAGGAGGTGAAGTTGGAGGATCCACTCGGCCGACATTACATCATAGAGTTGTATGATTGCAGTCATACGGTACTCGACGATATGAAGACCGTCAGAGACACTCTGATGGAAGCGGCACGCATCGCAGGTGCTACCATCATTGGCGAAAAGTTCCATCGGTTTAGCCCACAGGGCGTATCCGGTGTGATCGTTATCGCCGAATCCCACCTGAGCATACATACCTGGCCAGAGCTAGGCTATGCTGCTCTCGATCTTTTCACATGCAGCATGGACATGGATATTCAAGGCGCACTGGGCTTGTTACGCTCCTCGTTTGCCCCGGGCGATATGGATGTTCACTACATGGAGCGCGGTGTTTTGAACGCTACAAAACGTAGAGCGCCGGAGTTACTAAACTTTGCTCCGGCGGCAGTTTGAGGGAGGGAATCCAGTTGATCACAAAAACTCACAACACAATTCAATCGTTCCTGAATGGTAAGGTGCGCAGAATGCGCGGCCTTGCAGGCCAGGGAATCTTTGCAACGCGTGCCATCCAGAAGGATGAACTCGTTTGCATGTGGGGCGGAACAGTTTACACAACTGAGCAGTTTGAAGATATGCCGGAGGCTCTCAAGCACTACGGACTTCAAATCGGCACAGATTTGTATATTGCGCCATCCAACCTGGATTCAGTGGACGATGCTGAGTACTTCAACCACAGCTGCGAGCCAAACTGCGGATTCCGCGGTCAAATCGCCCTTGTGGCCATGCGCGACATTCGTGCTGGAGAAGAACTCACATTCGACTACGCAATGGCTGAAACCTACGATCAGCCCTGGGACTGCCAGTGCGGAAGCAAGCAATGCCGCGGGCACATGCGCGGAAACGACCATGATCTGCCGGAACTTCGGGACCGCTATCGTGGCTACTTCGCGCAATGGCTTGAAGACAAGCATGCGGCACAAAAAGACGATGCAGACTATCTGCACCGCTTCCGTGCTACAGGCGCCTGGGGGCTTGATACGGGCCTTGACCTTCACGATTGCAATCCGGAGACACTCCGAAGTGCAGAAAAGATCCGCGAGTTTACCATCAAACTCTGCGAAAAGATCGATGTGAAGCGTTTTGGCGAGCCTGTCATCGTCCATTTTGGCGAAGACGAGCGCGTGGCCGGGTATTCCCTGGTGCAACTGATTGAGACCTCACTCATTTCAGCGCACTTTGCGAACCAGACCAACCGCATCTACCTCGACGTATTCTCGTGCGCCTACTACAACCCCAATGAGGTTGCAGAGTTCGCAAAGGAATTCTTCGGCGCCAAGAGCGTTAACCTGCAGACTCAGCTGAGACATTAAGAAGAAAATCAGCTGCGGATTGCGAAAGCCCCGGTGAAATCCGGGGCTTTTTTTATATCCGGAATTAGGGCAACCAACCAAGGGCACGAGGAAATTAGCCACAGATGGGGCTGCAGATGGAACAATGGATGAACGCTGATAAGACAAATGGCTTCGGGTCCCCTTTCCCACGGTTTTAGATCTGTGTTTATCTGCGGCTGGTTCCCCTCCGTGTCTCCGCGGCTGAGCTTCCCTTGTTCACGATGTTGGGGCTAACCATAGAGACACAGAGCGCGCAGGCCTGAATCTAGCACAGATGCGCCTGCAGATGGAAAAACGGATGAACGCTGATAAGACAAATGGCTTCGAATCCCCTTTCCATCGGTTTTAGATCTGCGTTTATCTGCGGCTGGTTCCCCTCCTAGTCTCCGCGGTTGACTTCCCTTGTTCAAGATGTTGGGGCTAACCACCGAGACAGAGAGCGCGCTGGCCTGAATCTTGCCACAGATGGGGCTGCAGATGGAAAAATGGATGAACGCTGATAGACAAATGGCTTCGAATCCCCTTTCCATCGGTTTTAGATCTGTGTTTATCTGCGGTTGACTTCCCGGTCCGCCAAAAGAAGATATGAAACCAGAATGAGCCATCACAGCGAAACAGATAGAACGTTAGGCGAAAAATTCAAGCTGTGGATCGTTCCGCTCATCGCGTATATCATTCAGAGATTCATCGTCTTTACCTCCAGGCGAGTGGACGTACGCCGAGAATACTTTGATGCGTTCATAAATGAGAAGAAACCGTATCTCCTGGCAGTCTGGCATGCATCGGTACTCTTTACCCCTATTCTGCATACGAATCGAATGATTCACGCAATGGTTTCTGCGTCCAAGGATGGCGATCTAATCGTCGGTGTTGTCAAATATACCGGAAACAAATCCATCCGAGGAAGCACGTCGCGGGGCGGCGCCAGAGCCCTCATGCAGCTTGTTAAAAAAGCAAGAGAGGGTGAGGTCACGTCAATCATTCCGGACGGACCGAGAGGCCCTGCACTCACTGTGCAGGGGGGAATTATAAGCGCATCTCAACTCAGCGGCGTTCCAATTCTTCCATTTTACTATGAATGCACACGCCAATGGATCAGCGAAAAATCCTGGGACAAGCATCGTATGCCCAAACCATTCACAACATTCGTGTGCTGTTACGGTGAGCCCATCCAGGTTCCACGACAGTTAACTCCAGACGAGTTCGAAACGGTTCGCAAAAATGTGGAGATTGCTTTGCTCGCGAATCGTCAGTATTGCATAGATAAAGTAAATGAGCTTACGCTAACGTAAATGCACGATGTCTCACAAATCCGTTGGCTCACCAGGAGTTAACCATAGCATGCGATCTTCTACACCCGCCGCAGAATAGCGACCCATTGCAGTCACAACCGGTTCCCTGAAATGCCACCATCCGTCGTAGTGAACAGGAATGGTTCGGCGAGGTTTCAGTATCTCCATTGCTTTTGCTGCTTCGCGCGCATGAAATGTATAGTGGATCGGGCCTGTAAGATACGGAAACCCGGCGCAACCGGTATGCAGAAACGCAGTGTCAATTGTCGGATAACGTCTTGAAATCTCGTAGATCCCTTTAAAAAGCACTGTGTCTCCGGAAATATAATACACTCCTGTCTGGCCTTCCCATTCCAGAATAAAACCTATCACCTTTCCCGCCAATGGACTCAAAATCCTAAGTGACGCATGCTGCGCGGGCACAGCTGTGATCTTGAGATCACGCACTTTTGTAGTGACGATCGATCTGCTTTCCCAGTCGGCCAATCCGACTACGCCAGGGATTCTCTTAGCCGCGGGCTTAGTCGAAATTACCATGGGAACAGTGGCCATGAATGCACGGCCGGCTTTGTCCAGGTTATCCTCGTGTTGGTCGTGGCTCAATAGCACCAAATCAATTGGCCCCAGGTCAGATTCTCTTACGGCTGGTGTGGAGTACTTTTTGGAGAACGTCCCTGCACCAAAATGGTAAAATTTTCCCGGTCGATCAAGGACAGGATCAGTCATGATGCGAAACCCGTTTATATCCAGGATGAAACAGGCAGTATCAATGTGGGTTACACAAATCTTCATGGAGTCGATGCTGCCTGGAGCGGAAGCCAGGTCAAGCGACCAAAAGTTCGCGACAGGCTGGAGCGGGCCAGCAGGATCGGTTGAAACGCCGCTCCCCTTTGAGTCAAAAAATGCTCTGGAAGAAACTCCTTCGCCATCCAAGTGTTCTGAGCAGTCTAACGTTCCATTTCTTTCTCACACTTCCGGTGCTTGGTCTCTGGTTCAGGAGACCGGAAATCCGGCACGAGTTTTCGCTCTGGATATTTTTCTCCGGAATCCTCTACATAATTGGTTCAATCACCTGGCTTTCTGCGCGCCTTCTTAAAGGCTCCGTTACGGTACAGCGATTCACAAAGCTATTCTATTATTGGAGCGGCTACCCGGCCTCCGCATTCTACGGTTATGTTGCAGCAGCAATTCCAGAGTATGCCATTCTCGGCGTCGGCACTCAGTTTGCATCGGCGCTCATCCTAATTGGAATCTATGAATGGAAGCGATTCTGGACCGGCGCGACTATCTTTGTTCTATCAATGTATGCATGCGCATTTGCAATCCGCGGACCTGGATGGATACTCGGAACGATTGAGCGCGATTTGATTCTTGTTGGCACCTGGATTTTCTTTGCTATCATGCTGGTTCGCCATTCGCTTCTGTTTTTGAAACAGGACGAATCGCTGAGAAAACTCTTGCGCGGTATCAGAAAAGACAAACGAGCGATTGCAGAAGAACGCGCAAAATCAGATCGACTCCTATTAAACATTCTTCCTGAAACAGTCGCCGAAGAATTAAAGCGCCGTGGAACGACAGAACCAGTTTCGTACGCTGGTGCAACAGTGTTGTTTACGGACTTCCAGGGTTTTACCAGCATTGCAGAGAGACTCAAGCCACAGGACCTTGTAGCTGAACTCGATCGTTGTTTTTCGTACTTCGACTCACTCATGCCGCGCTTTCATCTTGAGAAGCTTAAAACCATTGGCGATTCTTACATGTGCGTGGGAGGTTTACCAATTCCAAATCAAAGCCATGCAATCGACGCAGCACTTGCAGCGCTTGAAATCCAGGCATTCATGAATCAAATGAAATCAATCAAGGCAGACCAAGGTCTGCCCTACTGGGAATTGCGCGTTGGTATTCATTCCGGCCCACTTGTGGCCGGCGTAATCGGTGAAAGAAAGTTTGCCTACGATGTATGGGGTGATACTGTAAACACTGCTTCGCGTATGGAATCGTCTGGGGTTACCGGTCGCGTAAACATTTCTCGCGCAACCTTTGATTTGATCAGCGCGTACTTTGAGTGCGAATTTCGCGGACGTGTTCAAGCAAAGAACAAGGGAGACGTTGAAATGTATTTTATTAATCGAATCAAACCTGAATTCTCGCGGGACAGCGAGGGCAAGATACCGAACGAACGGTTTATTGCTGCTCGATCAACACTGTAGACACCTGAACAATGGTCAGTAATGCTCTCGTTTCTGCGCTGAGACTTTTCCACGAAACGTATAATACAGAAATATAAAGTAACCAATTACGGGAGGAAACCCAACCCAGAACCAATGCGTTGCGATTTCCAGACCGTACGGCCCTGAGCTGCTGTTAAAAACAGTTAATGCGCGTGAGTCGTTAGTGGCCAGCAAGAGTACGGGATAGAGGGCGAATGCAGTTGCCGCTCCCGCAACTGCAATGAACAAACAGGAAGAAACAAAAGCGAGACCATCCCTTCCCGATCGTGCGAAGACAAGGACCAGGACCAGAGCAATTCCGACCATAAGCGGAAATGAAAATCCCCAGGGGTGCGTCAGAAACTTATCCAGATATCCAGGACGAATCCAACAGGTTGCGGCCAAGGCCAGAAGCGAAAGCAGGGCCGCCACAGGCCAGAATCTGTACGCAAATTTACGAGCACGATCATACAGTTCCCCTTCCGTCTTATACGCAAGGAAAAGCGCACCATGCACGGACAGAGCCACAACTGCTACAGCAGCAATCAGGATTGTGTACCAGTCAATGATCCCAACCACGCCCGATACCCGAAAATTCGTCCAGAGTGGCGCAAAGAAGAATCCGGATTCATCCAGGCTCACACCGCGTAAGATATTTCCAAGAGCGGCACCAAACAACACCGTAAGACCCAGGCTGGAAAGGCAAAACACTACATCCCACAGCGACTGCCACATATCGTTCTCAATGTGACGACGAAATTCGATGGCAAGAGCACGTAACATCAGAAGCCAGAGCACAATCATGAGAGGCAAATAAAACCCGCTGAAGCTCGATGCATACATCCTGGGAAAAGCCATATAGAGCACGCCGCCAGCACCTATTAGCCAGACTTCATTTCCATCCCAGAGCGGGCCAATTGCATTGAGGGTAGTCTTGCGTTCCTGATTTGTTCTGGCTACAAGCAGGTGAATGATACCAACTCCAAGATCAAACCCATCAAGTACGACGTAACAGGTAAGCATAAAAACAAGAACAACGAACCAGAAAGTTTCCATTTCCTTAGCCCTCTGCGTGCACTATGTGTTCCGGTCCCAAATTAATTTCCCGAACCAGAATAAAAACCAGGAGCAAAGTTAAGAGTGCATACATCCCCATAAAGCCCATTAGAGTAAACAGACTATTCCCTGCAGACACGAGCGGCGAAACCCCATCGGCGGTTTTCATAATACCATAAATTAACCAGGGCTGGCGTCCAAGCTCAGCTGTCATCCAGCCCGCAGTATTTGCAATGTACGGAAAAGGAATGGCAAGCATAAAAGCCCACAGAATCCATCGCACGTCTGCTAGCCGCTTCCACAACATCAGAAGCAAACCCATTGAATACAAGGCTAACAATATGGTTCCGATTCCCACCATAATATGATACGAATAGTACAATAGCGGAATGTTTGTAGGCCAGAGATGTCGCGGAAATGCATCCAGACCCTTGACTTCTGCATTCCAGCGCGTGTACGTAAGGACGCTGAGAATTCCGGGAATGGGAATTGGATTGTCTATTGCAAGCTTCTCCATATCAGGCTGGCCAATCAAGACCATGTCTGCTGCCTTACTCGTTTCAAAAAGCCCTTCCATTGCGGCAAGCGTGATTGGCTGGTATTTTGCGACGTTCTTGCCTTGCATATCTCCGGTTGGAAAAATAATCAGAACCGATGCAACAAAACCTACAATTACACCAACCCGCAAAAACAACCTGCCGTATGCTTCTTGCTTGTGGGCCAGACAGTAATAGGCGCCAGTGCCAACTACAACAGTTGAGGCCGTGATGAGCGAACCGATCATGTTGTGAAGGTACTGCCAGATAGCCCAGGGATTGAGCAAAAGCTCCCAGAAACTTGCAAGCTGTAAAACGTCTCCGTCTTGAATATGCCCGACTGGATGTTGCATCCAGGCATTAGTAATGATTATCAAGTATCCAGAAAGCCAGGAGCCAAGAAATATCATGACTGCTGAAAACAAATGCACGGCCTGGCCTAGACGCCGCTCCCCAAAGAGGAACAAGCCAAGAAACGCTGATTCTGTGAAGAATGCAAACAGCCCCTCCATAGCCAGGGTATGCCCAACGATTCCACCTGCAAACACGGAGAACCTGGCCCAATTTGTACCAAACTGAAATTCCATTGGAATTCCTGTCACAACGCCCATTGCGAAATTCACGGCAAATATGCGACTCCAGAATTTTGCGCCGTGATTGTAACTGAGTTTTTTAGTGCTTAAGAATAGAACCTTGAAAATAAGGATAAGAAATGCCAGCCCCATTGTAAGCTGTGGAAAGAGATAGTGGAACATGATTGTAAACGCAAATTGAATCCGGGCAAGTATCAGCGCTTCATCCATGCACGGATGCTGAAGGCCGGTTTGGCACTGTCGACTAGATAATTGTTGGAACCGTATCGAGAAAGCGGGCAACATCAGACTCAGGTACCGGTCTGCCGTAGAGGAATCCTTGAACCAGATCGCAGCCCATTTCGCGGAGGATCCTGGCCTGCTCTACTTCTTCCACACCTTCCGCAACTACGCGCATCTTGAGACTCTTAGCCATTGCAATGATTGCTCCCGTAATTGCGGCGTCGTTTCCGTCGCGAAGCAAATCACGCACAAACGATTGATCAATTTTCAGGGTTTGAATCGGTAAATTTTTTAAATAACTCATAGATGAGTAGCCCGTTCCAAAGTCATCAATGCTGATAGATACTCCCAGGCCTGAAAGTTTACCCAGAGTTTGGCCAACCTCATCCATGTGTTCCATAAATAGACTTTCAGTAAGTTCGAGACCAAGGCAGCGCGCAGGAATGTGCGCGGACTCGATGGCATGTGCGACAGATTCCAGAAAACCGATCTTCTGAAACTGGCGTGCAGAAACGTTAACCGATATTGTGAGTTCCGTGTGGCCAGCGACACGAAGACGCCCCATAAACGCACAGGACATGTTTAGTACCCACTGACCGATCGAATCGATCATTCCAGTCTCTTCTGCTAGTTGAATGAAATCCCCTGGCGGAACCATACCTCTGACTGGATGAATCCAGCGAATCAAGGCCTCGAATCCAGTTATACGGAGCGTAGCCAGATCAAGAATTGGTTGGTAATAGAGTACAAGCTCGTACCGCTCGAGAGCGCGGCGCAAGTCTGACTCAAGTTGCATCAAGTCTCGAACGCGAACATGCATTGCTTCGTCAAAAATAACATGTCTTGAGCGACCCAGGGATTTTGCTCGATACATTGCAGTGTCTGCGTCTCTGAGCATTTCCTCTGGCCGCTCATAGCCAGAACGAGCCAGCGTAAGGCCGATGCTACCGGATGTAAATACTTCATGATCTTCAATCTTGAATGGAGTAGAGAACTCCTGGAGAATCCGCTCGGCCGCAATTCTTGCCCCGTCTGCCTTGCCAATGTCTTCAAGAATAATCACAAACTCATCTCCGCCGAGACGCCCCACAGTATCTCCGGGCCGCGTTGACTTTTCAAGACAGCGGGCCACCTCAATTAGCAATTGATCACCTACCAGGTGTCCAAGGCTGTCGTTGATTACCTTGAATCGATCCAGATCAAGAAACAATACGGCAAAGTTATATTCAGAATCACGCGAACGCCTGCGCATTGCATGCCCCAATCTATCCATGATTAGATTGCGATTGGGCAGGCCCGTGAGCGTGTCGTGTAACGTATCGTGCAGAAGCTTATCCTCTGCGATTTTGCGCTCTGTATTGTCTCGCGATACTACAACGGCGTGGGTAACATACCCAAGCGAATTCTTATAGGGATAGTATGTAACATCGAAATACCTCAAACCCAGCGCTGCAAATTCAAATGAAACCTGGTAGGTTACTTGATTTCCACCAAAACAACTCTCCAGATATCCCCGGATTAATTGCTCGAACAGTTTTTCTCCCCAGACTCGACCAACGTGATGTCCTTCAATGTCTTCCCGCTTGCGATTGTGCGCTTCGCAGTAAGAATCATTTACCGCTTCGTAAATAAAATCGCGATTGATCAAGGTCATAAACTCGCGCGAAGTATTTACAATGAATTCGTACTTACGATTTGCCTCAGCTGCAATCCGTAACTCATCCTCGCTTTTTCTTAGAAGAGAAACGTTCCTTGTTTGATAGGACATTCCTAGATACCCTACAGTCGAGAACACAAACACAGCAGCAAGGTACTGCATTACATTGATGAGCGGAGTGACAACCAACCATGATAGCAGGACTGAGCCGCTCAGAATGAAGGCGAAAAACCCCAGCAGGGCCAGGCGGCTCCCAAAAATAAAAGGAACGCAGACGGTTACTACAGCCAGGTAGATCAGCATGTCGATTACATGCGTCACTGCCATCTGAAAAATGTAGAGTGTGATAAAGAAATGCGCTGAAATCAAATAGAGAAAGAAGATCAGTACTAGAAGTATGTTCTTTCTAAAGCTATGATTCAGGAATGAAAAGCCCAGCGAGAAGGCCAGCAAGCCCATGATCAAGAGGTAGCGCCAGGATGCTGGATCTGCAATACCCTCACGGTCGGTTATATACCAGAATACTGGGTAAGCAATCAGAGCTACGAATAACAGCGCGCGAGCCGTACCAAGCCGGTCCGGCTCGATGAACCGCGACCACAAACTGCGCTTTGTTGCTGTGCCTTTCAAAGTAATAGGACCTGGGACAGTTTGAGAGTTACAAAAATGAAGTCAATGTCAAACGAAGGCTAGCCCTGAGAGAACATCTGCCAGTTCATTATGTCCAATGCGTTTCACGCTCGAGCGAAACATTTCAAATACCAGACGTTCCGGATCAAACGCTGTGTAGTCAGAATGAAGCACTACAAGCAAATTCTCAGCTCGTGATAGACCAACGTAAGCAATGCGCACTTCCTCGGGCGGAACATGCGTAAGACCACGCAGCATACTCCAGCCTCCAACCAGATCAAGAAGGACCACGGGAAACTCTAATCCCTTTGCAGAATGAATCGTGCTTATTTGTGAAGCTGGAATCCCTGCTCTTTCCCAGACAAAACGCCTGTGGTTGCTGCGACATAATATTCGAGCCCCGGGATTTTTTAAGACCAGATCCCGAATCGATTCTTCTTTGCCGCGCTCAATTGAAAGCGCCAGTGTTGGGTGTCTTCCTTTTCGCATGGAGACAACACGTTTGTGAATTTGATTCCGGGAAAAACTGATCACCTGATTTCCGCACTGAGTGATTGGCTTGAGACTGCGATAGTTCTCATTCAAATAGTATCGCTTAGCATCTTTAAAGTGATCGCGGAATTTTACAAAAATTGAAGGATCCGCTCCTCTAAATCCGTAGATGCTTTGATAATCGTCGCCCACTACTATAAGGTTTTTGAAATTCATCATCCCTAGAAAAGAAAGCTGCTCACGATCAGTATCTTGAAACTCGTCTACAATGATCAGATCATATGCATTCTGGAGATCACTCATAGCATTCTCGCGCAATTTACGCAGCATAGAGCGCACAAGATCCTCGAATTCAACAAGGCCCGCTTCTCTTTTGTAGCATGCGAATTTCCAGAAAACTTCCATGCAGAGTTCAGGAAACTCAGTTCTGAACATAGGCTTGTTTGCAAGCAACAGCGAATATGGGATTCCTTTTGTATTGCGTTCACGCATGAAATCCCGAAAGAACCTGGATTTCATTTCGTCCGTGATGATTCTTCCTCCTCCTCCGTACTCCCTGAGCCTGCGATATGCGAGTGAGTGGAACGTCGAAACTTCAACAGCGGCGCGCGCAACAGGCGAAAGCCGCTCCCTGATCTCTCCGCAGGCCTTTCTGCTGAAGCTTATGAGCAGAACCCGTCCGGGCCTGACAATCCCCCTTGCGAGGCGATCCTCTACTAGCTGCACAACCGTGCGGGTTTTGCCGCTGCCAGCGGCAGCCACTACCTGTGCGATTCTTGGCGATGATTGAATAATTCTGTTCTGAGGTTTGGAAAGCTGCATGCATTCAAGGGTGCAGGCTTCGCGGCCCATTCCGAAATTTTCGGAACGATTCGATGAATATGGTCCCTTTCATGTCAGGAGAAAACAATGAACAATCTATCACTTGCGGTGCTCGACGGGAACCTGACGAAAGATCCGGAGATGAAAACAATCAAAAGTGGCAAGGTAGTGACAACATTCACGCTTGCCATGAATCATGAGTATGGAAGCAAAGAGGGCAACAAATCGGTGTCCTATATTGCAATCGAAACCTGGGACAAATTGGCTGAAAACTGCGGGGCGTACTTAAAGAAAGGGAGCCGCGTTACGGTGAGCGGGTCAATCCGCGAAGACCGCTGGAAAGACGATGAGGGTAAGTCACGCAACAAACACAAAGTTGTAGCTATGACTGTGCGCTTTGACTCATCCAAAAACAAAGAAGAAGCTGCAGCATAGCCGCCTAACTTCAATTTTTTTTGCGACCGGAACTCTCCGGTCGCAAAACTTGTCTGTTAGAGCCTGGAAATTCGCACGTCAATATTCCAGACGGCCACGGGCAATCCCAGCACATGCGTCATGAAATCGGTGATTGAAATTGCACCCTTCTCTGTACTTTCCAGTTCAAATGTAATCCAGGCAGTTCCAGAGTCTGCAGGCTTCGATTGTACATTGCTAAGTGCCGTACCAACTCGCTTCTGAACGGTCTTCATGAAACTGCCACCGCGCATTCCATGCTTCTTTTTCCGATCCCGTTTTTCAAACGCAAGGGTTTCAGATACACTGGCAATGGCATCCAGAGCTACCTGGAATAACTCGGGTTTAAAAAAATCGATTCTATAAACTGAGCGTTCAGGTTCAACATAGAGATTCCTGGCGGTGAACTCGATTGTAAGCAAATCCAATCCTGCAGGAAGATTAGCCCGGATTCGTTCCTCTGCCGCCGTCATATCAATCTCAGCGTACAGCTCGGCTGCGATTCGTTCTGCACCTGAATGAAAATACATTGGCGTACCGGATCTAAAATGCAGTTTCTCATGC
Source organism: Spirochaetia bacterium (assembly GCA_021413825.1). Lineage (GTDB taxonomy): Bacteria > Spirochaetota > Leptospiria > Leptospirales > Leptonemataceae > JAEUSB01. The sequence goes on from JAIOPQ010000023.1 coordinate 52,766, forward strand.
TTGTTAAAGCCAGCTGAGAACGTCATTGGAATCTTTGCACGACGGAACACCTTGCGCATTGCATTCATAGTGTCCAGATGACTGACGTAGAGGAATGCCCCGGACTTAGCAAAGCGTGCTTCCATGAAGCCTATTGTTTTGAATTTGTGCTCAGGGATCGCAACGGGCTTTAAGAGCTCAGGCGGAAAATCAGACGGTTTAAGCTCCTGCACACGCGCTGGATTCATATTGTCTGTTGTTACGGATTCAAATCGTTCAAAATCCCGAACAAGTTTTTCGCGGGGGAAACCATCGATGACTTCATCCCATGGAGTTCTCGCTCCCCCGGGACGCTGATCCATCCAGAGATGAACCAGATCTTGTGGAACCTGAGCGATTACGTCGCGCCAAACATCGCGTTTGAACCCATCATCCCAGGAATCAAAACAGGCGCCGCGTTTGTAAGCATCCAGGATATACTGGCCCACACGATGATCGCCGCGCGACAGCATTCCTTCCACGTATGCCATCCATGGATTGGGCCCCTTGATGCGAACTCGTTTGCTTTTGAGGCCTGCGCGAATCTTCTTCAATCCTTCTTCGAAATACTCAGGCGTTTGCTGTTTTTCCCATTGGAATGTAGTAAACGGTTTTGGAACAAAGAGTGAAACGGTTACGTTAACGTTCTTGCGCATTCCCATTTCACGCGCCAGGTTTCCAAAATCGTTCAGAGATCTAATGATATCTTCAACCTCGCGCCCGTCACGATCAGGCAATCCCATCATGAAATAGATCTTAACCAGGTCCCAGCCACGCGAATAGATTTCTTTTACGAGCATCTTCAGATTGTCTTCTGAGGATTTCTTATGAATGCGTTCACGCATTAGTTCGCTTGCAGCTTCGAGTGCAAACGTTACGTTTGAACGACGGATCCCAGAAGTCATTTCCAGAATCGGAATTGTTTTTACCTGAACACGCAAGCTGGGCAAGGAAAGGGAAACACCTTCCGGACCGTACTTATTTGCCATCTCTACTACGAGCTCTTCAAGCCAGGGATAATCAGCAATTGAAAGCGAGTGAAGGGTAATCGTGTCGTTTCCTGTGCGGTCGATTAGCTCGCGCGCTGTTTCTACAAGGCTTGAAACTTCTGCATTTCTTACGGGGCGTTTCCAGAATCCAGCGTGGCAGAAACGGCAGCCCTGTCCGCATCCACGGTTTACTTCAACAACCACACGATCTTGAGTGATTTCGATATTTGGAACCAGGATATGTTCTAGCGCTGCAAATCGCTCAGCACGATACGTTCGCTTTTTGACTTTAGGCCCTGTGTAGGTTGGGAAATCACCCTCGACAAGTTCAGACGTATAGAGGGCTGGAATTACAAGGCCTTCAACGACAGCAAGGTCGCGCAGAATTTCATCACGTGACTTTCCTGCATCCTTTCCGTCCGCAATGATGTTCAAGATTTCTACGATTGCTTCTTCCCCATCACCCATGAAAATCGCATCAAGGAAATCAAAGATTGGCAAGGGGTTTGTAACTGCAGTTCCACCAGAAACAATAAATGGATCAGCAGAAGTGCGATCACGACGAAGCAATGGAATGCCGGCTAGATCAAGCGCGTAGAGTAGATTGGTGTAATGTAATTCATGTGCTGTATTAAATCCCCACAGATCAAACGAACGCACAGCCAGACGCTGATCCAGGCTATAGAGCGGAACCTTTGCATCGGTCATCTTTGCGCGAAAATCCGGCCATGGAAGAAACGTACGATCCGCCAGGAAGTCCGGGTTACGATTTACTGCATCGTATAGAATCTTCAGCCCTTCGTTGGACATGCCAAGCTCATAGGTGTCTGGATAACTGAAGACAGCACGGGCGCGTGCAACCATCGGATTTCTTGGACGGATTCCAAACTCGCCACCCACGTAGCGACCTGGCTTCTCAACTTGTTGAAGCAGCGGCGCTATCTCTTCCCATGTGATCAAAGAAACGGTTGGGGCGAATGGTATGGTTTGTTGCATAAATTACCTGACTACTCCAGCTTTCACAAGGCCTGTGTCAGAACAAATGAAATTAAAGAGAAGTGCAATCGGAAAGATCAGGAATTGTCCTGGCTTTGATCTCACATAAAACCCTGGCCCTGCTCTTTTTCTCCGTGCAGAGTCGAGCCAATTGCTGGCTTGCAGGTCCGCGGGCCGCTTCAAGGGCTACAGTGGCCGTGTGTTCATTTGGAGCCTGAAGTCTGATGAAGTTCTCAAAGCTCTGCGTGCATTCTTCTACGGTAGGTTTGTTCCGACAGGCAGTCAAGAGCACCAGGGCCCCCAGGAGGATTAACCTCAGAGACAGGAACTGAACGAACGAAAAAGGAACTAACTGCCGAGAACTCAGAGGGCCCAGAGCCGAGTCTATGATTCCAGCCCGGTAAATCCCTTGGTTCTTTTCTCTGTGAACCCTGCGTCCTCTGAGGATCATTTCTGCCTTGTCCGCAGACATGATCCTATCAGTTGTCCCCTTCGCCTTCTTTGCGTTCTTTTTCTTTCCGGAACGTAGCCCAGAGACTGCGCTTGGCCGCGTCAACCCAGTCTGCTCCGCCGTTTGAGAATGATTTCTTGAAATACTTGTCTGCACCGTCCATGTCGCCTGAGTACCATTTGAATGCTGCCATGTTCCAGAGCGCAGAGGCCGAGGTTCCACCAGATGAATCGAGCGCTTTTTCCCAGGATTGTGCAGCCATGGTGAAGTCATCTGCTTCAGCCCACTTATTGCCCTCTTCCAGGTACTTTTCAACTTTGGCTTTCTTGTCTCCGTCTAGATCATCCACGTCTGATGCCAGAGGAATCTTCACTGTTACAATTGCAGGCGAGAGGTTATCTGCAATTGCAGCGGACGCTTCATCCAGTGCCTTGCTGAATCCGTCGAGTGTTGAAGGACATTGCGGGTTGCCCGCTTCGTTTTGAAGCTTGTAGGGTTTATTGTGTGCATAAGTTACGGAACGACCAGTTTCCAGATTCACAAGGGTTCCCTGCACAAACACAGTGAGAAACAATACGCCAGTAGGTTTCTTTTCCTGCGCATCGCCTGCGCCTTGTTTGTCTTTCATTGCCATTGCAAGGCCAAGTTTGAGCGCAGATCCCGCCAGATCTGTCACGTATTCTGTTTTACACTCTTTGCGTGGGGGTGCTGTCATGCGGAGGAACATTAGCCCGTCTGCGGCCAGTTCCACGCCAATGTTGCGCTGTTCCCCGGTTAAGCCGGTATTGGTGTACGCCAGTTCTTTCAAGCGCTGCTTGCGGCTGGAAAGATCGATGATTGTATAGAATCCTTTTTGAGTCAGTGCAGTTGATACAGCACCTTCCACAGTGCTTGTCCAGTCCTGATCCGTTCCAATTTGCTGCATCAGAGTTGGATTGGGCTCAACGCCCACAACGCCAACCTTGCGCTTGCTTGCCATAACGCTCTTGATCTGATCTCCCATGGTTCCTTCCGGATACCGGGGGATTTTTACGGGAATCCCCGGGCCGCAGGTAAGAATAAGTCCAAGCCCGATTGCCATGGGAAACCGGGAGATTTTGCGAATTGAAAAGCGTTTTGTCATTTCGATGATTCCAGTGAAAGGAAGCTCAGGTACATTGTTTGGTTTGTAAACCAATTATTGGACTTCTTTGAACTCCTTCTGGATCGAAGAAAAAAGCGAAATAGGATAAAATTCGATCCGATTCTCCTTCTTCATGGGCGCTTTGGGAACCAGATAATGGACTCCCCAGTTCCCCAGGACTGCCCGCGAAAAAGGCATAACCAGCGGAACATCAAATCCAGTGCTTGCAACCACGACTGTTCCTGTAAACCCCAGCTTCCGTATATCCCAGAGAAACGTAAGGCCTGCCAGCTGAGTTTCCATAGTAATGTCAGTTACAATGACTTTATAATAGCTCGGTGGCTTGCTCTGGAACATGCCGAACGCGTCCTTGCCATTGAATGCACGCTCCGGCGTATAGCCAAGGTTGCGAAAGTATCTATCAAGCATCTCCGCATAGCGGTCGTTATCATCAACGAGTAGAATCGGTTTCAAAATGCAACTATCTCCTGGTATGGTTAAAGCCCGGACTCAAACACCACGCGCTTAAGCGGACCGGGCTTCCGGCAATGCCTCTCTGGAAATCTCCTGTAGACGCGCATAGAGGCCACCCTTCTGCATAAGATCGGCATGCTTGCCCATGTCCACGATTTTGCCGCCTGATAATACGACAATCAGATCCGCTTTTTCAATGGTCGAAAGTCTGTGAGCGATCACGAATACAGTCCTATTTCTGAACAGGCGCTCCAGGGCATGCTGAACCAGCCGCTCGCCCTGCGTATCAAGAGCCGATGTTGCCTCGTCTAGAATCAGGATCTCTGGATCGCGTAACAACGCGCGTGCAATTGAAATCCTCTGACGCTGACCGCCCGATAGATTGAGACCGCGCTCACCGATCATTGCATCATATTTGCCGGGAAGTTGTTTGATGAAATCGTGCGCATGCGCCAGGCGCGCCGCTTTCATGATCTCTCGAATTGAGATGTCAGGTCTGCCATACGCAATATTCTCGCGAACGGTTCCGTGAAACAAAAACGTCTCTTGTTGAACAATTCCAATCCTTGCGCGATGGTCCTGGATCCTGAATTGCCTGATGTCTACGCCATCGATCTTGATACTGCCCTGACCCGGATCAAAGAAGCGGGCCATTAGATCCATGAATGTGGATTTACCGCTGCCACTTTCACCAACAAGGGCTACAGTCTGACCGGCTTCCACTGTGAGATTTACTCCATCCAGAACCAGCCGATCGGTTTCTGGATATTCAAATGAAATATTCTTGAACTCGATTTGCTTGCGCAAGGGCCTAAGCATAGCGGGCTCTTTGGGTTCAAGTATATCACGTGGTCTATCCAGAATTTCAAATATACGACGACCCGCTTCTGAACCCTGTTGAACCTTGCCCACCATTCCAGAAAGTTGAATGATTGGACGAATCAGCGAAAGCAATATCACAAGAAATACAATGAACTGGCCACCGGTAAAATCAGTTGGATCAAGGAAGAAGGCACCCAGACCAAGGATTCCGATAACGACTAACGCACTCGTTAGTTCTACAAGGTTGGGCGATGCACGCAAATAGAATTGCTGCTTGAATGTGCGCCAGTAAAGTTTTTGGTTTGCATGACGGAATTGCTCCGTCTCATAACCTTCCATGGCGAACGATCGAATTACACGCACACCTGAGATGGCCTCTTTCAAAAGTGAATTAAGATCCGCCAGATATTCCTGGCTCTTCCCGGTTGATTTGCGAATCTTACGGGCAAAGAGCGTAACAGGCGAAAGCATAAGTGGGACCGCTACAATGGAAACAATCAGTAGTTGATAGTTGTAGTATGCCAGTAAGAAGAAATGTGTAATTACAATGAAGATGTTTGTAATTGCGTCGCGTAGATTACTGGAAATAACTGCAGCCACTACTTCTGCGTCGTTTATCATGCGACTGACGATTACGCCGGATTTTTGTCTGTAAAAGAACGTTAAGGGTAATTCCTGGACTTTCGAGTACAGCTGGGCTCGAATATCACGAACGGCCATGTATCCGGCCTTTGCAATGAGTCTTACAGTAACCAGCTGTAATGCGAGACGCAATGCAACGAGCGGAATTAATATGAACAAAGCCCAGTACACAACCTCGATCGGTTTAAACCCGTTGGCATTCAAGCGAAGCTTCCAATAAACGATGTAACGCAGCTGAAGCTGTTCAAGGTCTGTTATGCCCTGCGCATGCGCCGGAAATATATCTAACAATTGCTGGGCCTTAATCCGATCGATCTTAACTGCTTTGCGGGCGTCGAGCAGACCCAGATATTCCTTCCAGGACCCTTCTAGATCCACTCTTACCGGAAGATATTCTACGGCCGACGAGCCAGGAACGCGCGTGACAGTCTTTACCATTGTCTTTTTAACAATGTTTCGCTCTGCTCTGGAAAAAGGCAGGGCAAACTCGGCTGACTTATCGCCAAGGGCTTCAAAAAAGGGGAAAAGAGCGTTGAGGCCCAGCCCATTCAGGACTGCAACCAGGAATGCTACTGCAAGCCCGGGCCAGAATCGTTTGCGGTAGCGCAGGGAATACCCCAGCAACCGGAGAAAAACGCGCACGGACGAGTCTCGAATCGGCCTGATTCCTTGCAATCCAAACAGAAATGGGCCGGCCCGGCCTGAATCGGGCGTACAGAAAACCTGGATAACCCCCAGGCGAAATACATGGATGCGGACTTCTACGTATTACGTATGGATTATAGAATTCGCAATCTATTGCGTCAAGTCGCGCTGCGAAAACGAAATCTCTGACATGAAATGTGCGTGATTGTTAACCAGCCCAGGCTTTTATGCCACTCGTGGCGCGTTTTGAACCATTTCCATTAACCCCGGAAATCGCAGAAAGCTTTCGAGCAAAAAAGCAAATCCCGGCCCACCTTTACAGCAAGGAAGGCCAAATCCTCATCTATAAGAAGGAAGATGCTGGCGAAGTCGAAATCGAACGTCTGCTGAAGTTTGCAGAGCGCGGAATCTATTTTAACACGGATGATGCTGAAACATTTGGTCTGAAGT